>NZ_JBCPDN010000069.1:0-11082 GCF_040915425.1 Collinsella aerofaciens
CGCCAGGGCTTATCAAATCGTTAGCGACCAGCGCCGCAAAGGCGGCGGGCGGAATATAACCCAAGGCCTCGGTACCGCGGGGCGACAGCGTTCTCCCGCGCAAGGCAAACGCCGGGGCAATGCGGAAAAACGCGATAGCCGCCCATGACGACAGCCACAGGACCAAAAACTCATTAACGGGCATCGCGAGCGCCCCTTCCTTCGGCGAAAGCATCGCACGCAAGCGCCGCGGCAACACCGACGAGCACGCTTGCCGGCACGGCGATATTCGTCCACCCCAAGAACTTGCATATGGCGACAGACACCGCAGCCATAACGGCAGCCACGACATTGCCGCGCGACAGTCGCTGCGAAAAGAGCAGGCAGATAAAGAGCGAGGTGCAGACAAAGCCAGCAATAGCGGTGGGGACATCGACAACGGCGCCTACAACGGCGCCCATCGTGCACGAAACGCCCCATGTCGCGATGAGGATCGCGTTGAGCGCAAAGGACTCGCGCGGGCCCCAATCCTCCCCTTCAACCAACTTGGCAAGCGAGATGCCATATGCCTCCTCGGTAAGCGTCGCGGCAACGGCCAGCGTCTGACGCTTCGAGGCACCCCTCAGATGGGGCGCGATTGATGCCGAATAAAGTGCAAAGCGCGAGGAGATTGCGGCCACACTTGCGACAATCGATGCCGCAGGCACACCTGCCAGCCACAGATTGCAGACCATAAACTGGCCGCTACCCGTCACAAACGTGCTGCTCAGAGCAAAAACCATCCAGGGCTCCATTCCCGTCTGCGCCATAATCATTCCGCACGGCGCGCCTATCGCAACATAGGTAAGCATCACCGGCCAGACGGTTTTAACGATTTTGAGCACCATAGCGTTCCTCGTCCCGACAAGATTTCCGAGCCGCATTCAACGACGCGGCAGAATCATCGCCCGGTGGCAACCGAGTTCACCTACAATTGCCACCGGATCGAAAGACACAGCATTTTAGGAAGTCATTATGACAGCTATCGATCGGGGCCGGGCGACCGCGGCCTTCAAACGCTATACCGATGCTTACGATGCCGCCAATCCACGTATCGCGCTCAAAATCGAGCATACGTACCACGTTGCCGAGGCATGCGATGCCGTGGCGCGCGAGCAGGGCTGGTCGACAGAGGATATTGACCTGGCCTGGCTCTGCGGCCTGTTACACGATATGGGACGCTTTGAACAGTTGCGGCGCTGGGACACCTTTAAGGACGCCGAGAGTATGAGCCACGCAGCGTTGGGCGTCGGGGTCCTCTTTGGCGAGAACCCCGCCGATGCGCCCGCCGTAACGAGCATCCGCGACTTTATCGATGACCCGGCAGAAGATGAGCTCATCCGCGCGAGCATCGCCTATCACAGCGACTTTCGCCTGCCGGCACAACTTGACGAGCGCACGCGGCGCTTCTGCGATATCGTGCGCGATGGCGACAAGATCGACATTATGCGCACCATCGCCGACAGCACCGTCGACACCATCCTCAAGGTTGATGAGGACGCATTTCTCGCCAGCCGGTTCTCGACACCGGCTCTCGCTGCCTTTGACGAGCGCCGCTGCGTCGCACGCGATGAACGCGACGAGCCCGCAGACTACCTGGTGGGGCTCATCTGCTTTATGTTTGAGCTCGTCTATCCAGCGAGCCGCGCGCTGGCGCGCGAGCAGGGCGATATCTACCGCCTGCTCGACGCGCCCTTTGGCATTACGCGCCCCTTTACCGATCTCGCCACGCAAGCGACCTGGGAGCGCCTAAAGGACGAGATGCGCTACTGGCTGGCGCGCGCCTAGCGCTCAAGCTGGGCCAGCAGCTCCTCGACGACCTCGACGGCATCGCCGACAACCCTGTACTGGGCAGCACCAAAGATGGGGGCATCCGGGTCCTCGTTGATGGCGATAATGCACTCCGCCCCACCGATGCCGGCAAGATGCTGGATGGCGCCCGAAACACCGATACTCACGAGAAGCTTGGGCGAAACCGATACGCCTGTCTGGCCAATCTGATGGCGATACTCCAACCAGCCGGCCTCCACGACAGGTCGCGTGCAGCCAAGCTCGGCCCCCAGAGCCTCGGCGAGTCTTCGCATCAGCGGCAGGTTTTTCTTGGAACCAATGCCGCGACCCACCACGACCAGGCGCTCGGCATCGGCAATTGATGCCTGCTGCCCCCACTCCTCGGCGGGAATCGAGATCTCGACACGAGCCTTAGCATCATCCGCAAGGAATACCTGGGTAATCGTGCCAGAACGGCTGTAGTCAAACTCGGGCGCCTTAAAGATGCCGGGGCGCACCGTTGCCATCTGAGGACGGTGGTTAGGGCAAATGATGGTGGCCATCAAGTTGCCGCCAAACGCCGGGCGCGTCTGCTGCAGCAGGCCCGTTTCCGCATCCATCGAAAGCACGGTGCAGTCGGCCGTAAGGCCCGTCTGCAGGCGTACAGCAACGCCAGGCGCCAGCTCGCGGCCAAAGGCGGTCGCACCGTACAGAATGGCCTCGGGATTGTGCTCTGCCACCAAATCGCAGATCAGCCGGGCGTAGACCTCCGCATCGTTCTGGCGCAGACGCTCGTCGCGACAAACCAGGACCTCGTCCGCGCCGGCGCAAACCAGATGCTCCAGGTCACCGAGAGAACCCTCGGGGTCCATACCGACCAGTGCCACCAGACG
This sequence comes from Collinsella aerofaciens, assembly GCF_040915425.1. GTDB lineage: Bacteria > Actinomycetota > Coriobacteriia > Coriobacteriales > Coriobacteriaceae > Collinsella > Collinsella aerofaciens_BW. The sequence goes on from NZ_JBCPDN010000069.1 coordinate 2,682, forward strand.
GCAACCACGGGCATCGGCAAGCTCGCGTCCCTTGCCCATGAGCTCGTAGGCCACGGGAGTCACCGTATCGTGCTCGTCGGTCTGCGCGAACACCCAAATGTCTCGATATGCATCAAGGTCCACCGCACCAGCGGCCTCGTCACGCTCGATCGAAATGGCACTGACGGGGCAGGCGTCGACGCACCCGCCGCATAGGATGCAGCCGTCGGTTACGCGGGCGCAACGGTTGGGCCGCTCGCCTTCCACTACGATGCCGCCCGAGGCACAGGCGCGAACGCAGCGACCGCAGCCGATACAGGCTTCGCTATCGATAATCAGTCCGCTCATCTATGCCATCCCCTCGATAATCTTGGCAAGTTTCGCCGCCTGCTCGGACGCCGTTCCGTCAACGGCCTCGCACGTTTGGTCGCGGTCGGGCACAAACGATCGCACGACCTGTGTCGGCGAGCCGGCAAGGCCGCAGCGCGCGGGGTCGGCATACACGTCGGCAGCGTTGACCACGTGCACGTCCGCCTCCTCGGCTGCACGAATACCGGCAATGCTCGGCATACGCAGTTGGCCAATCTCCTTGGCGGTCGTCATCGCGCACGGCATCTCAAGATAGACCGTCTCCTCGCCGGCATCGCAGCCGTGAACAAGCGCCAGTGAACCACAGGTCGTAAAGCCCGCGCTCTGCACGCAGCTCACGTCGGTCACACAGGGAATCTCAAAGGCACCGGCAAGCTCGGGACCAATCTGGGCCGTATCGCCGTCCACCGCCATCTTGCCGCAGATGAGCAGGTCGAAGTCCTCGTCGAGCGCCTCGATGCCGCACTTGAGGGCATAGGTGGTTGCCAGGGTATCGGCACCTGCAAAGGCGCGATCGGTCAGCAGCAGTGCGTCATCGGCGCCTCGGGCGATGCAGTCGCGCAATAGCGATTCGGTCGCGGGGATGCCCATCGACACCACCGTTACGCGCACGTCCATGCCAAAGCCGATAAAGTCGTCCTTCAGCGCCAGCGCGCATTCCAAAGCGCTCGCGTCAAAGGGATTAATGACCGCCTGTTTGCCATCGCGCACGATGGTATTGGTCTTGGGGTCCATCTTGACCTCGGTGCTGCCCGGCACCGCCTTGACGCACACCACCATATGGAAATCGCTCATCTTCACGCGCCCCCTTTCTGGACGAGCTCATCCAAGAGCTTCTCCGAAAACAGGTTACCGCGGCCCAGCTGCCCGGCAGGATCGAGCTGGAGCTTGAGCCGCGCCGACTCGACCATGGCCTCGTGACCGTACATCGTCTCCAAGAAGCCCGCCTTGATCTTGCCGACGCCGTGTTCGGCGGAGACGGCGCCGCCCATGGCCGTAACCTCGGAAGCCCACTGGGCGAAGAGTTCTCCGCCGCGGCGGTAATCCTGCGCATCGCGCGGCAGAATGTTCACATGCAGATGGTTGTTACCGATGTGCCCCCAGGCGGCAGATTCAAGCCCGCTTTCGGCCAACGTGCGGCGATAAAGGGCGATGACATCGGCCAAACGCGCGTTGGGCACCGACATGTCCGAACCCAGTTTGGTGATGGTGGGATCCGTGCGGCGACGCTCGTCGATGAGCATGTTGACGCTCTCGGGCACCGCATGGCGGAAGAATCGCTGGCACTCGCGATCGACCTCGGTGCGCGCGACCCATGTCGCATCGTCGCTGCCACCCGCAAGCTCTAGTACCCACCCCAAGTGATACAGCTCCTCAGTCGCCTGGGCTTCGTCGTCGCAGTCGAGCTCCACGTAGACACAGACCTTGGCGTCTTTGTCGAGCGCCGGCAGCGAGGCGAACGCGGTCGACTGCTCACGCTGACGACGCAGGATATCCAGGGCGCCTGCATCGAAATACTCGATGGCAGCCGCGTGGAACAGGACGGGACGCACAGAATCGGTGAACGACACGGCCTTGTCTTCGCTATCGAAAAAGCAGCTTACACCCCAAACGACCGCAGGTGCCGCTTGCAGGGCAATCTCGAGCTCGGTGACAACGCCGAGCGTGCCGCAAGCGCCGATAAACAGATCGATGGCGTCCATTTCGTCAGCAACGAAATAGCCCGAAGCATTTTTGGTCTTGGGCATGGTATAGCCGGGAAGATCGAGCTCGAGCGTACGGCCCGCTGCCGTCACGAGCGACAGGTGGCGGCCCTGGGCAAAAGCCTCGCCGCGCTGAAGCTCAAGCAAATCGCCATCAGCCAGCGCGACGTGGAGTCCCGTGATATGTGGGCGCATGGGGCCGTAGGCGTAGCTGCGGGCACCGGAGGCGTTACATGCCGCCATGCCGCCCAGACAGGCAGACGCCTCGGTGGGATCGGTGGGAAAGAACTGCTCGGGGGCCTCTTGAAACTCATCGTAGGCCTTAAGCGATGCCTGGTCCCAACCAACGGTCGGCAGCACCTTCTTGCTCAGCTGCTTGCGCAGCTCCGAGAGCACAACACCCGGCTCCACGCGCAGTAGAAAGCGGCCTTGTTCATCGCGGCGAAGGCCCAAGTAGCGATTCATACGGGAAGTATTGAGGATATGCCCGCCGTGGGGCACGGCGCCGGCGGCAAGGCCGGTTCGGGCGCCCTGAACCGTTACCGGAACACACTCGGCATGGAGCTTTCCCAAAATGGCGCGGACCTCGTCTTCCGTTGTCGGAAACGAGATGCTCGAGGCCTCGCCCGATGTGCGAGACTCATCGCGACCATACTCTTCGAACTCGTCGGTGAAGGGTTTAATGGTTGCAGACACGCGAACTCCCCCTTTAGCTAACTACAGTGTTTGCAGGGAGATGTTACCGCATCGTTTCGTCGACGTGTTCGAGACCGTCTCCATAATTGGCGTTTTTTACGTTCGTGTAATTCGGTGAGCGGCTGGATTTCCTCGACAGACGATGCTTTTGACACATATGGCCCCGCCGTCGCCGACCGCGCGATTGTCGCTCGAAAAAAGTTGGAGTATTTTTTGCCGCCATTTACCTGCGGAGATGCCGATCCGTCAAGCATTTGGTCAGAAATTGGTCAAGTAGCGGCTGATACGGTCGGCGTCGACAGCCAAAACCGATAGAAGTTTTGGCCCAGAAGCAGGGAGGTTCCCATGGCATATTACTGGCCCCAGTACGGCATCGCCATCGAAGTCGACGACGATCCCCATCTCCTGCCTTTTGACGAAGAGGCATTCCCCGATACGACGGTCTACCACGTTACCACCGATGTGATCTGCGACCCCGAGTCGTTCTCGGCGCTCGCCCACCACATCGCGCATATCCACGACATCGAGCTCCCTCCCGACTTCGACGAGCTTGTCTACTCGCGCCGCCTGATGCTTCACATGCTCTTTGGAGCGGACCCGTCCACCTTTGCGCGCATCTATACCGCCAAGGATGCCGCATGAGCGCGAAGAAGCCACCCCACTTTGCAGGCCTGGGACATCGCAAGAAGCTCATCGTTGCCTGCCTGGCCATCGTCTGCGCCCTTGTCGCCGTAGGACTATACGCTTGGCAGTCGCAGCCCGTACCCGAGGCGGGCGCTTCGGTTACGACGGCGGAGGGCAAAACGCGTCAGGAAATCCAAGATGAGCTCGACGCCATCGTCCGCGACAACATGATGACGATTTCGGTCGCACCGGTCGCCCAGCTGCAGGAGGACGGCAAGCTGCGCGTCAACGTCCAAAACGTCCAAGACAATAAATTTCCCCAGCGATTCCGCGTCATCCAAAACGACGAGACCATGTACGAATCCGGTGTGGTCGAGACCGGCAAGACAATCGAGACGTGCCCCGCCGGCGACATCAAAGAAGGCGAGGCGTACATCGAGATCCAGGCACTCGATGCCAAGACCCTCGACAGCCACGGCAATCCGACACGTGTCAAGGTACGGGTTGAGCAAGCCGAGAACTAGCTTTCCGGCCGACGCGGCACCGCACGCAATTCACCAGCATTCGTCCAATCATCGCGGGGACGGCCCGCGGCGAATAGAAAGGAACGACCATGGACATCACCAGGAACATGAACGGAGCCAGAGCGCTCGTCGTGGGCGCAGGGCTCGCGCTCGCGCTCGCAATGGGCGCCGCACCGACGCCAGCTATGGCAGCCGGGCGCGTTGGAACCACGAAAGTAATGGTCAGGACCGAGATCGACAACGTTGAGTTCAAAGTTCCGACGGTTATTCCCTTCGTCGCCAAGGCCGACGGCACGCTTCAGGGCCCCTCAGAAGACGCGACCACCATCGACAATCATTCGGCCTACGGCATCCATGTCACCAACATGAAGATCGATGCCATGAACACCTGGACCATTGCTGCCGACGCCAAGACCGGAACCGCACAGAACTCCATCGACTTTAAGGTCGGCCCCGACGGCGCGCTCCAGAACGCCAGCGCCGCAATGCAGGGGACGGGCCTCGATCTTTCCAAGAATGCAGCCTTCGACATGGGCTACCAGGGCATTGCCGGTGGCACGGACAAAATTAAGCTCAAGACAAGCGGAAACGTCGCCCGCGTCACGCGCGACATCTTCCGCGTAACCGGCGAAGGCGATCAGGTTGCAACGATCACCTGGACGGTCGAGCCCGGTGCGCACACGGCATAAGGCCGTCGCCCTGGCCGCCGCCGTCAGCATCCTAGCGTTTGGCCCAGCCATGGCCTTTGCCCAGCAAGAACAGGCGCAGGCCGCCACGCAAGTGACGGTCGACCTCTCGGGGCTCGACCGCGGCGACCGCGAGGAACCATTGGCGCAGACAGGCGATGGACGATGGCTCTTGGCAGCAGGCGCCACAGCAGCAGGCGCGGGAACCGCCGGCCTCGGCCTGCACATCAAACGCAGCCAGAAACAAAACACGGACAGGCCGCACTAAATTAGCTAAGGAGACCCCATGGCATCGAAGAACCTTTTGCCCGTCGTCGCACTCTGCGGCGCGCTCGCAACCGGAACGCCTGTCGCCGCTTGGGCGACTCCTGTCATGGCAGACTCCTTACCAGCAGCCCTAAGCTCCGCATCAAATCCGTCGAGCGCCATTGCGTGCAAGCGTTTTTCGATCGCACAGGCTGCAATCTCAACCTCGGGATGCCTTCGTCGTAATACGGACGGTTCGATAGTCGTGGATATCAATCGTTCGAACAAGGCAAACGGCTCCCAGGCGGGGTACGCCGTCTGCACGTGGCGCTCGGTTGTGCTCGACGCAGATGGCGATCCATGCAATTTAGAGCTGCGCATCGACATCGCTTCGATCGATGACTCGGCGAACGGAGCGAAGGTCGCCTTCGACGGTACGTTTTTTGAGAAAGGAGGCGGTATATGTCTGGGCTGCGCCGCCGCGAATGCAGACGACACGCAGCCCACCCTCTCATTCACGGCATCGTTGCGGCAGACCAAAGCCGACACCGATGCCATCGCGGCGGGAGAAGCGTCCCTGCTGTTCTACGCCGTCAGCACCAAAGACACAGACGCTCATTTCGAGAAGCCAGCCGGATCACTCAGCCTTACACGAGGGATAGAGGCAGGCCCTATTGAAATCGATGCCCACGCGCAAAGCAGGCAACGCATTCTTGCCGACCCGGCGCTTCTCGAAATGGAGTGGAGCGGATCCGGAGCCATCGGAATTCTCCCCTCCGCGCTTGACGCCAAGACGCTCCCCTCAAACGACGAGCCCATCAACGCAACCATACAAGAAGAGAGCGCGGACAAAGAAGCAGGTGCGGGCGACACGCCATCGCCGACAAACAGCGTCCCAGCTTCTCTCGAAGCACCGAATGAGCCCGCTACCGGTCCAAACGATCCCAAGCTCGCGGACAGCCTGGGGCTTGCTGATCCTCAAGAGATCGATGAAGGTAACTGCTGCGTGCTTGCCGCGCTCGACCACACAGAGGTCATCGACGCTGCGAACATCGAAGTTGCCGCCGCCAATCAGCCCGTCCGCAAGTCGGCTATCATCGCATTTCCTGAATCCATCGAAGTCGTCTTTTTGCCATCGGGCGAGGTCGTGGCCCCAACACTGCTCACCTTGTTGGGCGCCAAGAATACTCGAAACGAAATTAAAAAGGTCACGGTTGTCGACCCCGCAACCACCGCCAAGCTGCGTCTATACGCCGTTGCTCCAGATGGAGGCAAGACCTTGGAATTCGATGGCGACACACTCCTAGCCTGGCGGCGTCTGGACATTATGCAAGACGTCTCGTATCAGATCGAACTCGAAGGGTTTGATCGTGCCCGCGATGCCAATATCATCGCCGCGGCTATTGAATCCCCGCAGCGGCTTATGACACTGCGCTTTGAATACTATCCCTATGTCCCGACAACCACCTGAGGCTTAAATGCTGCGCATCATTCCTAACACCACTTATATAACGTATTAGATGAGTCGCGATGTGCCTCGCATTTCGTTCTGCTACGATTGCCACGTTGGCATCAATACAGGAGGGCTCATGCCGGGCTTGGGAACAATCATCAACGTTGTGCTTTTAGTTGCGGGCGGTCTTTTGGGATTAGCGGGCGGCCGCTTCATTACACCGCGCATCCAAGACACGCTCATGAAAGCATCGGGGCTGTGCGTCCTGTTTATCGGCCTTGGCGGCACCATGCAAAAGATGCTCCTTATCGATGGGAAGGCGCTAGCGACCACCGGCACCACCATGCTCATTGTCTCGTTCGCCCTCGGCTCGCTCATCGGCGAGGCCGTCAACTTGGAAGCCGCCATCGAGAACCTTGGCGAATGGCTCAAGCGCAAGACTGGCAGTGAGGACGATAACGAGTTCACCAACGCTTTTGTCTCGACATCGCTGACCGTCTGCATCGGTGCCATGGCTATCGTGGGATCAATCCAAGACGGCCTGCTCGGCGACTGGTCCACGCTCGCCCTCAAGGGAGCGCTGGACTGCATCATCGTCTGCACCATGACGGCCTCGCTTGGACGCGGCTGTATTTTCTCCGCCCTGCCCGTCGCCGTGTTCCAGGGGACGATTACGCTGTTTGCCGGCGCGCTCTCCCCCATCATGACCACAGCAGCCCTCGACAGCCTTTCGCTCGTAGGATCCATGCTCATCTTCTGCGTCGGCGTCAATCTCATCCGTCCTCAGACCTTCCGCACGGCCAATATGCTTCCCTCCGTCGTCATCGCCGTCATCTACGCCCTCCTGTTCTAAATCTATCAACGCAGCGGTATCTCGAACATCTGTTTGATGCTGTGCTATGATATGAGGTCACCGTAGCTGCGTTCGAGAGGAGGAGCGGTGGCCGACCAGGACATCAAGATGCTCATCGAGCGCATTATGGCCGAGGCCCGGACCCATCAGTCCGCCCGCTTCTCAAACGAAATCTACGCAGACGAGCCGATTCTCAAAACCGGCCGACAGATGCAGAATTTCCTCCCCGACCAATACCGCAAGATGCGCGAGATATCGCGCTGGCAGGATGACCCCAAGGGCGGCGCGGGCCGCTGGCTATCGGAGGCCGAGCTTTTCTACCGCCAAGGCTTGCTGATGGCCGACTTTGAGGACGACTGTCCCTACAACGGCACCTTTAAGTCGTACTTTCCCACCTACAACGCCATGAGCGACCGGCAGTTGCGCGGCTACTTTACCTGGCGTGCCCAAGTGCGCCGCGGAACCGTCGAGGAAACGTCTACGTCCTTTGCCTTTCTGTATCTCTATGAGCTGATTTGCGGCATTGGCGTAGATGACCCGCTCGATGGTTTTAACAAGATCAAGGCTTTTTGGGATGTCTATCGCGCCTTCGAGCCCGGCATCGACCGATTTGCACGCGTGTGGCTGCAGGATTACGCCGTATTCCACGGGCTCGACCCCAAGCTGCTTCGCGACTCTAAAACCGTCATGTTCGATAACGCCCTTATCGAGCTGCGGCGCGCGGCACGAGACCTTGTACCAGCACCGGCACCGTCCGGCCAGACCCCCAAGCGTCGCAAAACCTCCGAGCCCACGCTCCCCTTTCCGCCCGATGAGGTGCGCGAGGAGCGACTCATGACCGCCATCAACGCCCTCTCCACGTACAACCTAAGTAACTCGCGGCTCGACCGCAGCCACCACCGCGATCTGCGCCACGTGGCGTGCGCCGTGTATGTCCGTATGGCACGCTACTATGACACGCACCGAAAGACCGGCATCGTGGCGAGCTTATTTGGGGAGGAGACGGCCATGCCCTACACCATGTTTGCCTCGGCCGTATTCTTTGCGCCCGAGCGCCACGAGGACTGCGAATACCGCCTGGATCCCATCCATATCTACCGTTGCCAAAACGGCTTTTGGGAATGCATGCGTATCCACGGTAGTAGGCAAAAGAGCAGCAAGCTCGGTGAAATGATGCGCGCCTGCGACCAACGCCTGCGCCTGGCGCTGGACCCCGCCCATCCCCTTAAGGAAGAAAAGGTCCCCAAATATCTGGCCAAGATTATCGA
>NZ_JBCPDN010000070.1:0-10889 GCF_040915425.1 Collinsella aerofaciens
GCTCCTGCAGCATATAGTAGCTCTTGTAGATGCCCGAATCCGCCGGGCCAGCACCCATGTCATAGCTCACGTGATACTGAGCAGAGACCTCAAGGCCGATGGTCACGTTGTCCTGAGTCTTAACGTCGATACCAAAACCGTTTTTCATGGTGCGTAGACTCACCGTGGCGGCTTTGCGGTCGATCACGGGCACCTTCATGTGGAAGCCCGCGTTGACGATGCGGTTAAACTTGCCCAGACGCTCGATGATCACGGCATGCTGCTGTTCAACGACATAGCAGGCGCTGGGAAGCAGCAGCAACAAAATGATGATGGGAATCAAAAGGCTGGTAAGGGCGGCGATGATACCGGAAAACAGCATGGTCTCTCCTCTGATAGGCACACGTTGGCATTAGGATACCCGCACGAAGCAGCCACGTGACACCAACAGGAGGCCCATAACAAAAAAGCCCCCATTGCTGGGGGCTCTTTCATTTAATGGTGTGGGCGAAAGGACGTCCGCGTATCCGCTTCGCGGATCCGCACCGGCTTTGGCCGCCTGCCGGCGTCCTCGCCAGCTCGCTAAAAACGCTCCGCGTTTTCTTTACGCTCGCTCCTTCGCAGGTTCAAGTCCCTGCGATGGGCCCATAACAAAAAAGCTCCCATTGCTGGGAGCTCTTTCATCTAATGGTGCGGGCGAAAGGACTTGAACCTTCATGGGGTTGCCCCCATACGGACCTGAACCGTACGCGTCTGCCAATTCCGCCACGCCCGCGTGCAGGAATTAGAATAACGGAGCGCCACCACGAACGCAAGAACTATTTTTGAAAAAGTTTGCGAGCATTTTCCCAAGCGGCTTGCGCGATTGTTTCGGCATCCTCACCAGTGCGATCGACACGGTCGTTAACCAGCGCGTTTGCCGTAATGGAGATCATTGCGGGCTCGCATTCAAGACCGCGGATGGGCTCCGGAGCCATATACGGGCAATCCGTCTCGAACAAAATTCGATCGAGTGGGGTTGCCGCAAATGCCTCGCGCACGTCGTCGTTGCGCTTAAAGGTGGCCGCACCACCATAGGCGATATAGCAGCCCAGCTCCACAAAGCGCTCCATCGTGGCGCGGTCCTCGCCAAAACAGTGCAGCACACAACCAGCCTGGGGCACACCCACCTCGCGCAGTACGTTGTACGCATCAACGTGCGAGGTGCGCTCCCCGTCCGAATCCTCGTGCCGCAGGTGCAGCTCCACCGGCACATTGCGGCGCACGGCAACTTCGAGCTGACGTGCCATGCAGTCAATCTGCACGCTATGGGGCGCCGGCGCGATATCGTCGTCGTAATCCATGTGGTAGTCCAGACCGATCTCGCCGATACCGGCGCATAAGGGGTCATCGAGTGCGGCAACGACCTGCGCGTGAACGTCGTCGGTATAGTCCGGCGCGCCATACGGATGCACGCCGGCAAGATACTTGATCTGCGGGATATCCTGCATCGGCAGAATTTCGCGCACGAGCCAGTCGCTATAGTCCGTCACGCTGCGTTTGTCAGCGATGGGATCGAACATCGTCACCAACAGGTCGACGCCCGCGGCTTTGGCGCGCACGAGCGTCTCGGGCACTTCTTTGCCCCAAAACGAAAGCAGATGCGCATGCGTGTCGGCAAGCGGTGCCAAGGGCACGGGGCAGGCGACCGTCTTCTTTTTCTTGGTAAACGTCACGCGTGCGGCATTAGGCATCATGGATTAGCTCCTGGGCCAGGCGGACAAAGTCGGCAACATCAAGCGTCTCGGCGCGCGTGGTGGGTGCGATACCGCAAGCCTCAAAGGCGGCATCGAGCACGTCCTTGGCAAAGCCGTTGGCGCTCATGGAATTACGGATGGTCTTGCGACGCTGAGCAAATGCGGCGTCAATCACGCGGGCCACAAATTCGCGATCGAGTCCTTCGGGCACCACGCCGTCAACACGGTCGATACGCACGACAGCCGAGTCCACGTGCGGCGCCGGCATAAAGCAGCGCGGCGGCACCTCAAAGCGACCCGTCACCTGCGCATACAGGCCGAGCTTTGCCGTATAGCCGCCATAGGTCTTGTTGCCCGGCACTGCGGCAATGCGATCGGCAACCTCCTTTTGCACCATGACGACGGCACGCTTGAGCGCCGGCATCGTCTGGAAGAACTGCAGGATGATCGTCGCCGCCACGTTATAGGGCAGGTTCGCGACAAACACCGTCGGCTCACCGCCCGCGGTCTGTTCAATCTGCTCCGGCGTCACCCTGAGCGCGTCGCCCATGATAAAGCGGAAGTTGGCATAGTCGGCGGCGTGAGCATCGAGCACCGGCTCGAGCTCGGGGTCGGCCTCGATCGACGTGACGCACGCCGCCTCCTGCAGCAGCGCAAGTGTGAGCGTACCAACGCCCGGGCCAACCTCGAGCACGCGCTCATCGCCCGTGAGCTCGGCAAGCTCGCAGATACGCTCGATCACATGATTGTCGATTAGAAAGTTCTGGCCCAGGCGATGCTTGGTCGCAAGGCCAAACTCCTCCAGCAGTTCCCTGGTGGCCGTGGGGTTTGCCAAAGGCGAAGTTGTCATAGTTGCCTCCTTAGCATGATAGCGGCGTCTTGAAACAAAAGGGCATGGACCGTGGCGGCCATGCCCTTACAGCTAAACAGCAAATTGCCGATATGGCGCTCGCGCGGTCTCTACGCCAGGCGCGGGAACAGCGGATCGCCCTTCTCGACGGGCTGACCGCCGGCAAGCAGGCCCCAAGTACAGATGCCCTTGAGGTCGTCGCTCGCGGCCTCGTTCTCACAGGACAGGCGGCGCAGGGCCTCGACGGAAGTCTGAGGCATGAGCGGCATCAGCAGGTGAGCGGCAATGCGGATGGCCTCGAGCAGGTTGTAGATCACGAACGCCAGCTCGTCAGCCTTGGCCTCGTCCTTGGCAAGCGCCCAGGGCTCGGAGTCCTCGATGTAGTGGTTGGCAGCATGGATGAGCTCCATGACCTCATCCTTGGCTCCGCCGTAATCGAGCACGTCCATCTTGGCCATGTAGCGCTCGACCAGACCATCGGCAATCTTTGCCAGCGGGTTGTCGAACGCATCGAACGATGCGGGCTTGGTGGGCGCGCAACCATCAAAGTACTTGCCGCTCATGTTGAGCGAACGTGAGATGAGGTTGCCCCAGCTGTTGGCCAGGTCGGCGTTGTAGACCTGCTCCATGCGATCGAAGCTGATGGCGCCGTCGGTACCGGGAACGACGTCGGTCATGAAGTAGTAGCGATAGCCCTCGACGCCCAGCATGTCGATAACGTCCTGCGGAGCGATGGCGTTGCCGCGGCTCTTGGACATCTTCTCGGCCTTGCCAGTCTCGGCATTGCGCACGGTCAGGAAGCCGTGGGCAAAGACGTGCTCGGGCAGGGCCTCGCCGATGGCCATGAGCATGGCGGGCCAAATGACGCAGTGGAAGCGGATGATGTCCTTACCCACGATGTGGAACTGCGCGGGCCAGCGATAGGCCAGCTCGGCACGTGCCTCGTCGGTGTCCACACCGTAGCCGACGGCCGTCATGTAGTTGAGCAGTGCATCGAACCACACATACGTCACGTGGCCCTCGTCAAACGGGACCTGAATGCCCCAGTCAAAGCTCGTGCGGCTCACGGATAGGTCGTTAAGGCCGCCCTCGACAAAGCTGCGAACCTCGTTCATGCGGAACGCAGGCTCGACAAAGTCGGGGTGCTCGTCATAGAGCTTGAGCAGCTTGTCCTGGAAGGCGGAAAGCTTAAAGAAGTAGGACTCCTCCTGCACGCGCTCAAGCGGACGGTGGCAGTCGGGGCACAGGTGCTGGCCGACGCTGCCGTACTCCTCGTCGCCCTTCTGGACCTGTGTATCGGTGAAGTAGGTCTCATCAGGCACGCAATACCAGCCGTCGTAGCTGCCCTTATACAGGTAACCGGACTCCTTCATGCGCTCCCACAGGTACTGCACGGCATGATGCTGGCGCGGCTCGGTGGTACGAATGAAGTCGTCGTTGGAGATCTCGAGCTTGCTCCAAAGCTCCTTGAAGTGCGGAGCCTGGCTGTCGGTCCACTCCTGCGGCGTCATGTTGTGCTTTGCTGCAGCCTCGGCGACCTTCTCGCCGTGCTCGTCCATGCCAGTCAGGAACTTGACGTTATAGCCGGCTGAGCGACGATAGCGAGCCTGGACGTCGGCGATGATGGTGGAATAAGCCGTGCCCAGATGCGGATCGGCGTTGACGTAGTAGATGGGCGTCGTGATAAAGAACGAAGGCTTGGTTTGATCCATGGGGTCTGTCCTCCAGAAAAACGTTGCATACAGGGGATGATTCTAACGCAAGGGCTGGATATCCTCCATCTATTGCATATCGAGCACCATGGCATAGACATCGCGCTTGCGGCGCGAATACTTCTGAGACAGGCGCTTGGCCACCGCAGAGGCGGGCTCCCCCTCCTCGAGCGCGACGCGGATATCCTCGCGCAGGGCCTCGTCGGGATCCGCCGCCGCGGCGCCAACCGGCATGATACCGGCCTCCTCATCCTCGCTCGGCGGCGCGATGACCAGCGCAATCTCGCCCTTTACCTCGCCGCGGGCACGCAGCTCCTCGGCAAGCTGGGCAGCGGGTCCGCGCAAGACCTCCTCGTGCAACTTGGTGAGTTCGCGGCAGACGGCAACCTCACGCTGGGGAAAAACCTCTGCCACAGCCTCGAGCGTCGCCACGATGCGATGTGGAGACTCGTAGAAGATGAGCGCGCCGGGCACCACGGCAAGGCGCTGCAAGCGGCGCACGCGGTCGCCGTGCTTTCGACCCAAAAAGCCCTCGAAGAAAAAATGCTCGCAGGAAATGCCGGACGAAACGAGCGCCGTGACGCAAGCAGAGGGCCCGGGAATAACTTCGACGGGCACATCGGCCTCACGCGCCGCCTCGACCAGCGCCTGGCCGGGATCGGACACGCTCGGCATGCCGGCGTCCGAGGCAAAAGCGAGGGTCTCCCCCGTCAGCAGACGGTCGACCAGGCCGGCGGCGCGGCTGGCGATCACATTCTCGTCGCAACGGACAAGCGGCTTGGAAATGCCCAGGTGCATCAGCAGCTTTGACGTCACGCGCGTGTCTTCGCAGCAGATGACATCGGCAGCGGCAAAGGTCTCGCCAACGCGCGGGGACAGGTCGCCCAGGTTGCCGATGGGCGTGCCGACCACATAGAGTTTGCCCGTATGGGCGCTGTTTTGCGTCATATCAACCTATTCAATCATGCCGCGCTCGAGCGTACCGAGCGCCGCGCGGGCGTCCCATGCCGCAATGCGCTTCTCGGTCTTCCACGTTTGGAAGAACCAACCGGCAGCCGGCGCAAACGAAGCCAGCTGGTTGGCGATAAACACGCGCTCGTAGGCATTGCGGCCCTCGGGCGTAACCGACGAGTTGGCAAAGATCGCCGCGCCCGACCATTCGCCCACCAGCACGGGGAACCCAGTCGAAATCGCTTCTTTGAGCTCGCGCTTGTTGCGCGAAATCGCCGTCGTCAGCCCGCGGGGGCTCGTGATATCGAGCGCATATTCGTCGCGGTAATGGTACAGGTGAAGGTCCATGTAGACGTTCTTGTACTTGGCGCCGCGCATAAAATGCTTCCACTCGCTGGGATGCCCCGACGACGAGAAGACGACGATCTTATCCTCGGGCATATATGAACGGACGAGCTCATAGGCATCGCGATAGAAGTTGCGCAGGTAGTGCGCCGGAATGCCATCCGTCATGGTGAAGAGGCTCTTGCGGACACTCATCTGCGGCGTATCCAGCAGCTCAATGCCCAGCAGGCTCTCGGCCTCGCCGTAGCGATCGGCCAGGCGCTCGAGCACGTCGAGCGCGACATGACGACCGTTGGTGGACGAATGCCACTCGGCAACAGCCTCCGGCGTGGCGGGCGAATCGTTGGAATCGCCCTGGCCACCGGGCACAGTTGCTAGATCAAGCAGCACGCGGATGTCGTACTTGGCAGCCCACTCAATTGCACGGTCGATGTAGTCGACAACCGAGATGTAGGACGCATCGGACTCCTGCGAGCCAAAGGCATACCAGGGTACCGGCAGACGCACGGCATTGAGGCCAATCTGCGCCATGCGGCGGAAATCGTCCTCGCTCACAAACGTCTCGTAATGACGGCGCATGCGCTCGTTATAGGCGGCGGTGCCCATGGCCTCCTGCAGCTCGGCCGCGTTGGATGCACCGGTCGCCGCGTATAGCGACGGTGTCACCCAAGGCTCGGGAATAAACCAGCCAGAGAGATTAACGCCGAGTATCCTCTCCATCACTGCCCCCTTCGGATCGTGCAGGCTGAGCCTGCATCGTATTGCACAGGAAAAGTATCGTTTTGAGTATACCCGCGCGTGCGGACAGACGACCGAACGGTCTGTAAAGTGGCGCAAAAGCGGAAGGAATATCTGGGCGGGCCCGAGATGGCGCGCCGAGATGTGCGCGCACGTCGGAAGTAAGCGCCGGAAAGCGCATCCCGCTCTGGGTCAAAATAATGGGATGCATTTTCCGCGGGTCCGCATAAAAGAAAAGGACCCCTTTGCAGAGGTCCTAGTCAATTCAAGGTGGCGGGGAAGGGAATCGCGTCCGCGCGCTGCGCGGACGGACCGCTGTGGCGCTTACGCGCCTTGCGAGCTGCGCTGGCAAACGCTTACGCGTTTACTCAGCTCCGCGCCCTCACGGGGTTCGATTCCATGTGGGGGCTGTATAAAAGAAAAGGACCCCTTTGCAGAGGTCCTAGTCAATTCAAGGTGGCGGGGAAGGGAATCGAACCCCTGACACGAGGATTTTCAGTCCTCTGCTCTACCAACTGAGCTACCCAGCCATTTGAGGTGTGCCTTGTTTCAAGGCTTGATTAGTATAACCAAGGACGCGTTCCGGTCAACCGAGAATTTTAAAAAAGTTTTTGAGCACAGCCTCGGTTCTATAAATCGGCAGGTCAGAGGCATCAGCCGGCAGCAAGAAGTTTTTCGCTCAGAGCCGCACGGGCAAACTCACTTGGCGTCATCCCCTCGGCAGCCGCCCGTCGACGAATGGCCTCCTTCATTCCCAGAGGAATCTTGACCGACAGCGTTGCCGTCCCCTCACCTGAGAGCGGGGGCCGTCCATGCACGATTCCACCAACGGTGTGTTCGCCATCCGGAAACTCTCCGCGCTCGTACGACTCGCACCACGCGTCAATCATTTCATCCGTTACAACCTGACCATTAGCGGCCGTATACGTCTTGCCCATCATCGACCCCTCTGCCGAGCTCGCTCGATCTCTTGCCAGAATTTCTTCTGAACCGGAGACAGGGCATGAATAATGAGCCATCCACGAATTAGTTCGACCGCAACAAGTTCCACACTTCGACCATCTGGAAGCCATCCAATGGCAAGCCATCTCGGCGGCTCGTCCTCCGACTCGCGGCGAATGCACTCAGTAACCGCGAACCAGGCACCTAGTACCTGCTTTTCCGTCAAGTGTTTTTTGGCGTTCGGATGGATCTCAACATCCATGCATCTTCTCCTCCATCTTACCCAATTTCGTATGACGAAAGTCCGCTGTCGCCAATCTCTTACGCCGGCACTTGTTGGAGGGCGGGAGGTGTAGCGAGGATTGAAGGGCGTTCCAATACCGCCCAGGCGCCGGGGCAGGAGCACATACACCAGGGACATACGTTTTCGTAGCGCGCGAGGATATTGCCGCGTGCATCGATGAAGGCGATGTCGATGGGATAGGCCATAAAACACGTATGGACCGAAGAGCAGCGTGGAAACGCCATGACGAGCGGCAGGCCGTTGGCGGCAACCGGACGCCGTCCCAGCATGCCGCGCAGGCGCACGACAAACGACTCCGCCACCGCAAACTCGGCCGGCGTCCAACCCAGCCTATTGAGTGCCCGCGCGTAGGCGATGTAGGACGAGACCGCGGTCACATGACCACCCCCGGACGCCATGGATCGACCGTTACCGCGCGCTCGTGCGACAACGTTGTCGGCGCCCCCAGCGGAACGCCAGCGATGCTGAGAGAAGTCGGCCACGGCTCATAGTGCATGGTGCAGGTGTAGGTCCTAAACGTACCGGATAGGGAGAGCAGGCCACCATCCGATGCCTTCGCGCCTTGCTCGCTCGACACTTCGATCTGCAAGTCATAGCCTTCCATGGCATTCAGAATTTGAGTCTGAACCGTCGCCGAGGCATCGGCAGAGCTTTCGTCGCCCTCCCCCTCCGACGCCACGGCGTGCGCCAACACGATGTCGGGCACCACGCGGTCGAAGCGCGCGACAGCGCTGGCAAAGATCATGACGTTGTACACGACGAGTGCCAGCACCAGCAAAACGGGCGTAACCACTGCCATCTCAACCGTCGCTTGGGCGCGCTCCTCGCGCAGACGCATGCGGATACTCATTACGACCCACCGCCCAGAGCGCCAACCAGCGTGGCGACATCGACGGTGAGCGGGATGGAGCCGCCGCCGGGCAGAGGAATCTCCGCAAGTGTGAACACCGTACCGTTAATGGTGCGTTCGACTTGATATTCCAACGCCTCGCAAAGCGCCTTGGGATCGGTCACGCCCAACGGAATACTTCGCAGTTTGTCTTGCGCTTGAGAAAGACCCGCAATGTCAGACCCCGGGCTCTTAATGACATTTGCGGAATCGGTCAGCACCGGCTTTCGCAGGCGCAAGTCGCACGGCTCCAGGCCCAACGCCGCCACGGACGCCGAAACGGTATCGCCGAGCCACGATGCGATGGAGCCCAACGCGCCGCTGCCCCCTCCTAGGCCCTTAATCATCTCGTCCATAAGTTCGTCGGCCGAACCTTGGATATCACCGTATCCTACGAGCAGCCGTCCCCAAACATCCATGACGCCATCGAGTACGCCGGCAACGCCGCCCGAGCGTTCCTTCAATGTCGAGAAAAATCGCGAAAGCACGTTGTTTTGCGCCGCCGCCTCATCGGGCGCCAGCACCGCGGCAGAGATAGCACCGCGATCGCCAAGCCTGACTGCCGTGTTAAACGAAGAGTTGAGCTCATCGGGGCTCGAGATGGCACCCGAAACCGCAAGGGCAACCACGCCGTTGCGACCGGGCGGGGCGATACGCGGGCGCTCGCCGGAAAGCTCCTTGATGGCCTGGTCAAACGCATTGCCCGCACGGTCGGCCTCATCCTCGGTCTGACGCTCGAGCTCGAGCTCTTTGTTGCGGCATTCGACGTAGTCTTCCAGGGCCTCTTTGAACTTATCGAAGTGGTACTCAAAGCCGTTTTCGATAGAAGTCGAAGGCGCTGCAACGGCACCGAGCGACGAAACGCCAAAATGGCATCTGTTGCATCTGTCCTGTCCGTCATAATCAGCAACCGAGGCTAACCCGCCTGGCGACCCCTTCTTATAGTTGGGGCAACTCGTTCCGTAATGCAGATACGTCTTGCCATCGATGGCGCTGGTTGGCCACGCCGCATCGGTATAGAGTTCCGTCGCTCGCACCTCGTCAGCGTTGCGCGGCAACAGCGGGATATGGGAAGTAACTTCATCTCCGTCCTCGGTTACATATGCACGATTGACCTCTGTACTCGCATAGGTGTAAAACGCCTTGCGCGCCGCCGACTCCGCCTTCATCTCGACGCTCGATCCCTGAGGTTTTTCATTCGCCAAGCGCTGCCGGTAATAGATTTTCGCGCGATCGAGCGCTATTTGCGGCTCCCATGTGATGCTCGACTTTTCATGACGGTTCTGACTGTCAGATAGTTCTGCTAGTTTTTTCGCACGCTCCCACATACACGAGTACTTGCCAATCGAACTCTCGTCCGACCCGCCACAATCCGCCAGCCAAGCGCGCTCTTTAGCCTTCGCCGTGTCCTCAGAAGCCTTCCGCAACTCCTCGGCCGCACGCTCTAAATCATCTGATGTGTCTTTAATGGTATCGGTCGAGATCTCTGACCCTTTGAGCGCAGCGAAGTCCGACTCGGATGTCCTGGGCACGGCAAGCGCCGTACCGGTATAGGCCACACTATCGGTATCCTGCGCCGATACCGCCTGCGTGGCACGCGCGGCAATCAGATACGGCAGAGCCGTCTCGATTTTCTGCAAGCCTTCCGATGCGCTTTTGGC
This sequence comes from Collinsella aerofaciens, assembly GCF_040915425.1. GTDB lineage: Bacteria > Actinomycetota > Coriobacteriia > Coriobacteriales > Coriobacteriaceae > Collinsella > Collinsella aerofaciens_BW. Next base: position 10,108 of record NZ_JBCPDN010000070.1, read on the forward strand.
AAACTTATTGCGCGTTTTAATGATCTCAATCCCGGTGTCGACCATATTGCCGGCAACTGGTTCGGCACCTGGGATGAGAATGGCAACCAGGCCCGTCCCGATTGTGGCAAACCCCGCTAGCCCCAGACTCAAGATGCTCGCATCAACCACCGTGGCAGCCGTGTGATAGGACGACACCACGTTGGCACCCGCCAACGCGCCGCTATCGGCCGCCACCTGGGTATCCCCGGCACGCGACATGCTCCATATCGCCGCGGTCGACGAAAACAACAACGTGAGCACCACTAGGATGACCACGGCAGAAGAAAGCGTGGTGTAGGCACCGTCTTCGATAAACAGGTCGATACCGGCGCGGCCCATAAAGCCGCCTCGCTTGCGATGGCAGCTCGGACGGCGCGTCAAAACGCGTCTAGACCAGAAACGCTTAATCCCATGCAGCAATCCACGAATCATAATCTCCCTCCAGCCATTCGGGACGTGATTGATACGAGACATCGACCTTGAGCTCAACGTAGCCGCCCTCGGCGGTACCACCCATAACCTGCGCAAACGCACCGATCACAGGCAACGGCTTGACCTCGCCGGAAACGGACACGGACGAGACGCCGCCCGCATCGGCCCGGCTAAGCTCGACATCCCACGACAACGGCCCGCCGGCATGAAAGATCGAAACGTTGGGCACTGCGGCAAGCCGGCGGAGGGTGAACTCCTTAAGATCGTCGTCCTCCGCCGTCGTCGTGGTCATGAGCCGCGCGGTCTCGGCGGCGGCAGACTCCATGACC
>NZ_JBCPDN010000071.1:0-10779 GCF_040915425.1 Collinsella aerofaciens
CCTACACCTACTCCTTCACCTTTACCGATCGCGACCTCCCCACCGCGGACCGCATCGACGCCGAGCAAGATATGGTCGAGGCACTGACCGACGCCGATGCGCGCGTGGACGATCTGACCGACGCCGATTCCAATCAGGGCATTGGCTATGCGCGCGATGACGTGGACGGCGACTCCATGATGTGGATGACGCTGCTCGACATCATCATCGTGATCATGGCGTTCGTCTTTGTGGTCCTTACCGACGCCACCATCGAGGAGGAGAACGCCATCATCGGCACGCTGCTCGCCAGCGGTTATCGCCGTCGCGAGATCGTGCTGCACTACCTGGCACTTCCCGCCATCGTGGGCGTGGTCGCGGCGCTTTTGGGCACTGCGCTCGGCGTTGTGTTCTTTACCGAGCCCATGCGCAGCCTCTATTACGGTTCGTACAGCCTGCCGCCCTTCCAGGTGTACTGGAGCTGGGAGATCTTTGTGAAGTGCGCCGTGGTTCCCGCCGCCGCGCTCATCCTCATCACGCTGGTGGGCCTGCTTCGCAAAATGGGCAAGACGCCGTTGCAGTTCCTTCGTCACGAGGCGAGCGGCAAATCGGGCACCAAGCGCGGTATGCAACTGCCGGAGCGCATGGGTTTTGTTTCCCGCTTCCGCCTGCGTATCTTTCTGCGCAACCTGGGCAACTTTGCCACGCTCTTTGTGGGCATTGCGTTTGCGTCGCTACTGCTGCTCTTTGGCCTGGCGATTCTGCCCACGATGACGCACTACGCGGACAACCTCGAGACAAGCCTGGTCGCCGAGCACCAGTACACGCTCAAGGCGCCGCTGGAGCTCGAGGGCACTGCCGAGGAGCGCGAGCAGTGGTCAGCACTCGAGCGCTTGCAGTCGGTTGACGGCGCGCTGCTTTCCGCCGCCCAAGATGCCGATGACGAGCTTGACGACGCGGCCGATGCGGCGCAGACGGCAGCCGATGCCGCGACCGCATCTCCGTCTGCCGAGAGCCTGACTGCGGCGCAGGATGCGCTTACCAAGGTCCAGGACAAGAAGGATGCGCTTTATGCGCGCCTCGATGACCTTGCCGATATCCTCGGCTGCAACCGCGACGAGGCTATCGACCTGATTGACAAGGCCTCTAAGATCGACACCGACAACGACGACATTCACCCGGTCAACACGATTGACAACGGCGCGGGCGCAATCGCGCAGGCCGAGAAATACGCCGTTTACCAGCTGCAATACGACCGCGGCGATGGTAATGGCGAGGAGGCGATTTCTGTCTACGGCATCTCGCCCGATTCGCGCTACTGGAAAGGGCTGGACGTCGGCGACGGACGTGTCGTCTTTGGCGGTGGCTTGCTCGACAAGTTTGGCTGGAGCGAGGGCCAGAAGGTCACGCTCAGCGACAAGTACGAGGGTGAGTATTATTCCCTTGAGTACGCGGGCAAGGACTGTGCCTGGGGCTCCAAGTCGGACATGAATATCTATATGAGTATCGACGACTTTAATGAGCTGTTCGACAACGACGCCGCCTACTTTAACGGCTATGTGAGCAACGAGAAGCTCGACCTCGATGCTCGTTACTTTGCCGGCGACACCACGCCCGACGACATGCGCGCCGTGGGCGACCAATTCATCGGCATGATGAGCAAAATGATCGGAATGATGGTTGGGCTTGCGGTGTTCATCTTCTTGCTGTTTATGTACCTGCTGACCAAGGCTGTGATCGACCACAGCGCCCGTTCGATCAGCTACATGAAAGTCTTTGGCTATCGCGATAGCGAGATTTCGCATCTGTACATCCGCTCGATCACGTTGTGCGTTGCGGCGTCACTCGTGCTGAGCCTGCCGGTCATTATTGGCTCGCTCACGGCCATCTTCCGCTCGATGCTGCTCGCCTATAACGGCAATATCGAGATCTACGTGCCCGCTTGGTCCATGGCGGCGTGTGCAGGAATCGGCTTTGCGACCTACCTGGTCGTGGCGCTGCTGCACACGCGCTCCATCAAGCGCGTCAGTCTGGCCGAGGCCCTCAAAGTCCAGGAGTAACCATCGGGGACAGTTCTTGCCATTCGTCGGCTCGCCGGCCGGGCTGGCAAGGACTGTCCCCAGCTGCCGGCAGGAAAGGAACGTCCCTAGCTGCCAGGTGGCGAGGCACTCATTTAAGTTCGTCCCCAATGAGTGGTTTCAGTCATTTAAGTCTGTCCCCAATGACTAGGTTCCGTACTTGACTTTAACTCTGCTTTAACTGGTACCATCCTCTATGTCTGTAACGCCATATAGACCGAGGGGATAGATCTATGACCGCAACTGCACCCGCAGCACCCGCTAAGGTGTACTTCACCAACCTGCGCACGCATGCTCGCGAGAGCCAGCTCGACAAACTCAAGCGCCTCATCCGTCACGCCGGAATTGAGCAGATCGACTTTGAGAACAAGTTCGTCGCTATCAAGATTCACTTTGGCGAGCTGGGCAACCTGAGCTTTTTGCGCCCCAACTACGCCCGCGCCGTCGCGGATGTCGTCAAGGAGCTGGGCGGCAAGCCCTTCCTCACCGACTGCAACACGCTCTACGTCGGTAGCCGCAAAAACGCGCTCGAGCACATTGATACCGCCTACCAGAACGGCTTTACCCCGTATGCCACGGGTTGCCAGATCATCATCGCCGACGGCCTCAAGGGCACCGACGAGGCGCTCGTCCCGGTTGAGGGCGGCGAGTATGTGCACGAGGCCAAGATCGGTCAGGCGCTCATGGACGCCGATATCGTGATTAGCCTCACCCACTTTAAGGGTCATGAGCAGGCCGGTTTTGGCGGCGCCATGAAGAACCTGGGCATGGGAGGCGGCAGCCGTGCCGGCAAGATGGAGCAGCATGCCGCCGGCAAGCCGAACGTCGCGACCGAGCACTGCGTTGGCTGCCATGCCTGCGAAAAGATCTGCGCGCACAACGCTATCTCGTTCGATGGCACCCGCGAGCGCGAGCTTGCCGGCGGCGCTACTCGCACGGTGCACGTGGCCGCTATCGACCACGATCGCTGCGTGGGCTGCGGCCGCTGCATCGGCGTGTGCAACCAGGACTGCATCAAGCCCGGCTATGAGGCCGCGGCCGACGTGCTCAACTGCAAGATCGCCGAGTACACCAAGGCCGTTGTCCAGGATCGTCCCAGCTTCCACATTTCGCTGGCTATGGATATCAGCCCCAACTGCGACTGCCATCCCGAAAACGATACGCCTATCGTCAGCGACATCGGCATGTTCGCGAGCTTCGACCCGGTCGCCATCGACCAGGCCTGCGCCGACGCCGTCATGGCGTCCGAGCCGCTGCCCAACACCGAGCTCACCGATAGCGCGGCCAAGATGGAGCACAACCACGAGCATCTGGAGGGCGAGCAGGCCAAGGATCCCTTCTGCATCACGCATCCCGACACCGACTGGCGCGTGTGCATCGCGCACGCCGAGAAGATCGGCCTGGGCACGAGCGAGTATGAGCTCATCGAGGTCAAGTAGCGCCTAGCTATTGGACAAAATAAGCGCCTTTGTAGCGTAAGTTGAGCAAAAGCCGCCCACGAGCACAACGCTTGCGGGCGGCTTTTCAGAAGTGCGGTGAAAAATCAAATACCGCCGACCACAAACCGATTTTTGGCAACAAAACGCCTGATAAATTGTTGGTAAAACTGTGGTTTGGTCGGGCTTCCCGCGATTTCCCCCGCACTTCCGAAAACAGGGGGTCAGATAGGCCAGTAAACCGTACTATTTGCCTAAAAATACTCGTCGAGGAAGTTGTCGACTGTGTTCCAGTAGAGTTCGGGGTCGACCTGCGCACTCTTGGCGTGGGTGGCGCCATGGATGGTGAGCTTTTGCTTGGCCTTGCTGGCGCACGCGTCGTAGTTTTGGTCGAGCATGTCGTACGGCACAAAGGTGTCCTGGTCGCCGTGGATAAACAGCATGGGAACCGTCGCGTGTTTGAGTTGCTCCACACTGCTCGCCTTATGAAAGTCGTAACCCGCGCGCACGTTGCACACCAAGTTTGCTACATCGAGCAAGGGAAAGCTGGGCAGGCCGAACACGTCCTTGAGCTGTAGGGAAAATTCGTCCCAAACACTCGTATAACCGCAGTCCTCGATAATGCATTTCACGTTTGCGGGCAGAGGTTCCCCCGCGACGTTCATGGCGGTCGCCGCGCCCATGGATTCGCCAAAGACCAGGATGCGCGCCTTGGGGTCAGCCTGAACGATTCGCTCGATCCATGCGACGATGTCGAGGCGCTCGGGCCAGCCCATGCCGATATAGTCGCCGCCGGAGCGCTCGTGGGCGCGTGCGGCGGGTGCGAGTACGTTCATGCCGCGGTCGTGGAATCGCTTGACGTATCGGGCCATACCGATGGGCTCGTTGGTATATCCATGCAGGCAGACGGCGTAGTCGTGCGTGCTCTCCGACGCAGCAAAATACCAGGCGGCAAGCTCGGTCCCGTCGTTCGCGGTGAGGCTGCTGCTCTCGCGGTTTTCCTTAAACCACGCCCGCGCCTCGGTATCCTCGGCATCCGGCTGCTCACCTTCTTTGTCGTTCTTGCTATCCTGCATCATCTTCATGGTGTATGGCGCGCGGGGATTCAGCGCGAAGTCAAACAGAAAGTTGCCGGCAAATCCGAGCAGCGCAACGACAACCACCAGTGCAACGATGCCGGCTATCTTGAGCTTTCGATGGGAACGTGCGTTTTGAGCCATGCGGTATTCTCCTATAAGATGTTAATACATCAACATTTAATGCAAGCGCATTATGGACGTTCGACGTTGATGCGTCAACAGGCAAAGAATGGGTAAACAAGGGGTCACGTATGGTGCAAATTTCACACGTACCCAGACGCTTTGATATAGTGTTGAGAACTCTTTACGTTGGAGGATGTAACCGGCATGTCCGATTCGAGCGACAGTTCTAAGCCGCGACCCAAGACCGCGGCCGTTCCACACTACACGGTGGGCGAGGAGATCATGAACTCCGTCACCCATGGTGTCGGCTGCCTGCTGGGTATCGCGGGCCTGGTGCTCCTGATCGTATTCGCCGCCCTGCGCGGCGGAGGCCCGGCCCACATGGCCGCGGCAATTGTCTATGGCGTCAGCATTATCCTCGAATACCTAGCCTCCACGCTCTACCACGCGATTCAACCCGCGCGCGCCAAGCGCGTGTTTCGCATCATCGACCACAGCTGCATCTACCTGCTCATAGCCGGCAGCTATACGCCGTTTTGCCTCATCACGCTCGCAAACGACGGCGGCGCTGTGCTGTTCTTTGCCGTATGGGCCATCGCCATCATCGGCATCGCCCTCGAGTGCTTCCTACGCGAGCGTCAACCGCACTGGGTAAGCGGCCTGGTCTACCTGCTGATGGGCTGGCTCGTTGTCTTTAAGCTGCCCGAACTTGTGGCGCTGCTCAACCCCGTGGCGCTTGCCCTGCTCGCCGTCGGCGGCGTGTGCTACACCGCGGGCGTGCCGTTCTATATCGCCAAAAACGTGCGCTATCTTCACAGCGTGTTTCACCTGTGGGTACTCGCCGGCAGCATCTTCCAGTTCATGGCGGTGATCCTCTTCGTAATCTAGCGATCGCGCCTGCGCCCGCGGGCCCGTCCGGGCGCCCGCCGGGCGCAACTGCCCTATCCGCCGTCAACGTTTTAATCCGACGTCCCGAATCTTGGAGGTTCGAGAAACTCCCGATGGACATAACCATCTCCCTTATCACCACCCTCGTTTTGACCCTCATCAACGGCTACTTCTCTATGTCCGAGATGGCGCTCACCACGGCCAAGCGCGCCGTGCTGGAGCACGATGCCGAGGAAGGCGATAAGCGCGCCGAGCGCGCCGTCCAGCTCGCCGCCGACTCCGACCAGCTGCTCGCCACCATCCAGGTTGCCATCACGCTCGTGGGCTTCGCCTCGTCCGCCGTCGCCTCGACGAGTCTGTCCGACCCGCTCGCCACGTGGCTCATGAGCTTTGGCATCGCGCCGCTCTCCGCCATCGCGCGCGGCCTGGCGCCGGTCATCATCACCGTCGCGGTCGCCTTCGTGTCCATCGTGATCGGCGAGCTCGTGCCCAAGCGCATTGGCCTGGCCAACGCCGAGGGCGTGTCAAAGCAGGTCGTGGGGCCGTTGTCATTTTTCCAAAAGATCGCCCGTCCGCTCGTGTGGCTGACCGGCGCTTGCTCCGATGGCCTGGCCCGCATTCTGCGCATCAAGAGCGCCGACGACCGCCAAAACGTCTCGGAAGAAGAGATCAAGTACATGGTCTCGGAGCAGGACGACCTGCTCGACGAGGAAAAGCGCATGATCCACGAGATCTTCGACCTGGGCGACACCGTTGCCCGCGAGGTCATGGTGCCGCGCGTGGACACCACCATGTGCGAGGACGACGAGACGGTCGCCGACGTGCTGTCCACCATGCGCCAGACCGGTTTTAGCCGCATCCCCGTCTATCACGAGGATCCCGACAACGTCGCCGGCATCGCGCACATCAAGGACCTGATTCAGCCCGCGCTCGACGGCAAGGGCGACCAGCCCATCGCCGGCTTTTTGCGCGACGCCACCTTTGTGCCCGACACCAAGGACATCCTGCCGCTGCTGTCCGAGATGCAGACCTCGCACGACCAGATCGTGGTGGTCGTGGACGAGTACGGCGGCACGGCCGGCATCATCACCATCGAGGACATCGTCGAGGAGATTGTCGGCGAGATCGAGGACGAGTTCGACCCCGACAACAAGTATCTCACGCGCCTTTCGCGCCGCGAGTGGCTCGTTGATGGGCGTTTTTCGTGCGATGACGCGATTGAGCTTGGTTGGCCGCTCGAGGAAAGCGATGATTATGAGACCATCGCCGGCTGGATTTTGGAGCTTTGCGACTCGGTGCCCGACATCGGAGAGGTGTTTGAGGTCGCGGGGTACAAGTTTAAAGTGCAGTCGATGCGTGGCCAGCGCATCTCGCTCATTCGCGTGATCGCTCCGGCCGAAACCGATAAGAAGGATTCCGAGTCTTCGGTAGACGAGCCGACGACGTCGGGTGCGGGTTCCGCGAATCCGCACGACGGCGACGAGTAGGACAAGGAAGAGTAGGGGAGAGTTATGGCAGGCCTGTTCAACATCCTTAAGGTCACCGTCAGTGAGGACAAGATCTGCGCGCATGTGCTGGTGAACCCCGGCATGCCGCTCATGACCTCGGAGGACATCGAGGCCACGGCGCGCGTGTACTACCTGGTGCCCGCGATTGCCAAGCACCTGTGCCTGGGCGATTCCGGCCGCGAGTTCCAAGACTGCATGGGCCAGACCGAGCTCTGCCACCTGCTGGAGCACGTGACGGTTGAGCTCATGAACGAGACCGGTCTTGCCGGTAGCATCTCGTGCGGCCGCACCCGCGTAAGCGAACACGATGAGCGTGTCTTTGAGGTTGAGCTTTCGTGCCCCGATGACGCACTGGCCATCGGCGCGCTGTCTTCGGCCACCTTTATGATGGATTGGGCCTATCTGCACGCCGACCAGCCTACCCCCGACGTGGAAGGCACGGTCGCGGGCCTGCGCAACCTGGTGCTGGGCATGCGCGCCGAGGCCGAGGGCAAGGATCCTCACGAGGCCGTCGCCGCTGCGAACGGCGAAGATGCTGCCGAGGACGAGGGCGCTGACGAGGGCGATGTGCCGGTCGACCCCGAGCCCGCTGCCGATGTGACCGCCGAGCCCGTTCCCACCGAGCCCCAGGGCGTCCCCAACTTTGACGACGAGCCCCAGGTGGCGATCGATACCGAGGGCGCGGTTGCCGAGAACCACGAGGCTTCCGCGGCTGTCTTTGGCGGCGCGGCGACGGTTCCGGCAGGACCTGCGCATGAGGGCGGCCTGCCGCTCGTGGACGGCGCCGGCGAGGACCCGGGTGCCACAGTGGCCATGCCGGCTATGCCTCAGGAGTAGGCCTACTCGTTTATCACCATCACGTACCTGCGCTTTTGCCGTACGCAGATGAGCGGAGCGGCAAGTGATGCGCTGCGGGTATAATGGACAGCATTCAAACGGTGGGCACCGACGTGCCCGCAGGAGAGGAATGATCATGGGTAAGACTTTCAGCTTTGTCTCCGGCGCACTTTTTGGTGCCGCTGCCGGCGCTATTATCGGCGTTGCTCTGGCCCCGCGCTCGGGCGCCGAGACCCGCGCCATGGCTGCCGATATCGCCAACGACGCCTGGGACAATATGCGCGACACCTACGAGCACGGCGCCGAGGAGGCCCGTGCTGCGGTGAATGACTTTGGCCCGATGCTCGACGCCAAGACCGACGACCTGCGCGCCAAGGTCGACCTGGCCCGCGAGCGCATGGACCAGCTGCGCGAGCAGCTCAACGACGCCATTTCGGGCGGCAACGTGACGCCTGCCGCCGACGTCGTGGTCGAGAACGCCGTCGAGGCTGATACCGAGGCTGCGGAGCCCTCGACCGAGGCATAATGCGCGCTGGGGATTTTGTCGGCGCCAAGATCTATCGCAAGCCTACCGAGGACAAGCGCACCAAAAAGGACGGCACGCCGCGCAGCCCTAAAAAGCTCGGAAAGATTCACTTTCCGGTCTTTACCCCGGGCGGTACGCGCGTGGTCGGCTTTATGGTCCGCCAGTCCGATATCGCGGGTATGATCGAGCGTCCCGACCGATTCGTAGCGCTCGACGCCATTGGTGTCTACGAGGGCGCCATTGCGGTCGATGACGTCAAGGACACGTACGATGCCGCCGCCGCCAAGCGCCTCGACATCAACCTGGACGATTGCATCATCTGGGTCGGTATGGACGTGCGCACGGAATCGGGCGAAGTCGTGGGCTATTGCTCGGATGTGGAGTTCAAGCCGCGTTCGGGCATCGTGCAGGCATTCTATGTGACCGCCGGTGCTGCTTCGAGTGTTTTGGTCGGTGACACGCAGGTGCCGCCGACGATGCTGCGCGGTTATGCGGACGGCGCAATGATCGTTTCGGACGAGGCCAAGTCGCTCGGGTATTCGGGCGGTGCGGCTGCCAAGGCCGCCGAGGCCAGCGTCGTGGTGGGCGACAAGGTCAAAAAGGGCGCCAAGGTGCTCGACGACAAGGGATCGGTTGCCGTGGACAAGGGCAGTCGCGCACTGGGCAAGCAGCTCGGCAAGACGCGCGGCATGTTCAAGGCCTTTAAGGACGAATACCAAAAGGCGAGCGGAGGCTCGTCAAAAGCTACAAAATAGCGACGTACCAAATGATGGGAGGCAAGCCGGAGACCTGTTGCTCCGGCTTGCTGTGTTTATGGGGGAGGGCACATGCGCCAAAACGGATCCAACTTAAACGAGCGTTCGGGTGCGCGTCCGACGGCGCGCCGCGATTTGGGGCAGCTGCCCAGCGGTCAGCGCAAGCGTCACCGTAAGCCCGGCGCGATGTACCTCAACCATAGCCGCGGGTTTAGCGACCGCAGTGCGCGCATCGGCAACAGCCGTACGCCCCGTCGTTCGTCTCGCCTGCCCTACGCGCTCATCGCCGTGGGTTGCGCGCTCGTTCTGTTTATCGCTGCCGTCGTGGGCTACGTCAACCGCAGTGTGGACGTGGAGCTCAACGGCCAGAAGACCGCGGTGCGTGTGGGCTCTACGCTGCAGAATCTCATCGACGACCAGGAGTTGACTGACACCTACGACGCAGGCGACCTGCTGGCCGTCGATGACAGCGTGCTCAAGCGCCATGGGGGCGAAAAGCTGTCGGTGAAGGTCGACGGCAAGCGCGTGAAGCAGGGCAAATGGGATAGCCGCGAACTCGAGGGCGGCGAGAAGGTGACGGTCAAGGATGGCCGTAACACCTACGAGAAGCACGAGGTTCAGGCTACGGTTATCGAGCCCAAGCTCAAGGTCGAGGGCACGGGCGCTATCGAGTATGTGCAGACATGGGGTGTCCAGGGCCGATCCGAGGTGTGGGTTGGTGAGCGGTCAGGCAAGACGCAAGACCGCGGCGAGGTTGTGCCCGCCACCGATTGCGTTGTTGCGTGCGCCAGCGTGGCGCCCAAGGGCAACAAAAAGTACGTGGCGCTGACGTTTGACGAGGGTCCGAGCGGCGCCACCAAACAGATCTTGCAGGTGCTCAAGGAAAAGGGCGTCACCGCGACGTTCTTCCTTTCGGGCGATGCGGCCGAGGCCTCGCCTGCTACGGCCAAGGCGATTGTCGACGCCGGGTGCGAGATCGGATCCAACAGCTACAGCGACGATTCGCTCAAGGGTCAGGACCGTGAGGCGGTGCGCGAACAGATCACGAAAGGCACCGATGCGATTAAGTCGGCGACCGGCGTGAAGACGATGCTGCTGCGTGCTCCCTACGCTGCCTTTGACGAGCAAAACTGGATTGATGCGATGGACCTGGTCTCCGCCGTGGTCTCGTGGAATATTGACTCGGGCGACTGGCTGCTCAACGGTGCCGACGAGCAGGTCTCGACGGTGCTCGATTCGGCGACGCCGGGCAATATCGTGCTGCTCACCGATAGAGACGAATGCGCCGAGCAGATGCTCGAGGCGCTGCCGCAGATTATCGACGGCCTCATTGCCGACGGCTACAAGATCGTGACGCTCAGCGACCTGGTCAAGACGGACACGTCGCTGAGCAAAAAGCTCACCTCGCTGACGAAGGTCACCATGCCCAAGGACGCCGTGTTCCCCCAGCTTGCCGAGGACGACGACACCACGGAGTAGTCATTGGGTAGTCATTTAAGAACGTCCATTACAGTCGAAATTGTCAGCCTGGGACTGTCTCGGGCTACGATTGAGGCGCGCCCAGAACGGG
>NZ_JBCPDN010000072.1:0-10402 GCF_040915425.1 Collinsella aerofaciens
GCTCAAGGCTGAGCATGTCCTGAAGGACGCCACGGCTGCGATCTTCAAGAACACTTACAGCGTGACCCCGACCGATGCAGACCTCGACTTTGACCTGAGCAAGGCCATCGACGGTCGCGAGTGGACGGATGGGGACAAGTTCAGCTTTACCATTACCGCCCCCGATGGGCCCCGCTGCCCGATCCTGCAACCGTGACCGTGAACAAGCACGATGCGAAGGATGGCATCGCCGCCATCAACTTCGGCAAGATCCGCTACACGGCTGCCGGAACCTACAAGTATGAGATCCGCGAGAACGCGGGCAACGCGGCGGGCATGACGTATGACGGACATGTCGCGACCGCCGAAGTGACCGTGACCGAGAACGGCGAGGGCAAGCTGACCGCCAACGTCACCAAGAAGGAAAGCGGCCGCTTCACCAACACGTACCGCACTGAGCTTAACTACACCGCGGCCGGCGGCCTCAAGCTCAGCAAGAGCCTCTCCGGACGTCCTATGACCGAAGGCCAGTTCACGTTTACCGTGACGCCTGCCGACGAGGCCTCGGCCAACGCGCTTGGCCTGCTGCCCGGAGCCAACAACTTCAAGACCCCTGCGACGGCAGAGGCAACGGTCGGCCTGATCGACATCCTGGCTGGCCATGAGGTCAAGTTTACGCAGGCTGACGCCGGCAAGACCTTCACGTACACCGTAGCCGAGAAGAATGACGGCAAGCCCGGTTACACCTACGACGACGCCGTGCGTACCGTGACGATCGCCGTCGCCGATGACGGTGCCGGTACGCTTACCGCCACGACGACCGTCTCCGGCGGTCCCGAGGGTACGCATACGACGGTCCACAAGAGCGGTGAGAACAAGGTCGAGAGTGCCCTGGTTCCGTTCCACAACAGCTACAGCGCTACGACCAATACGCCTGGTGGTACCGCTGCTCAGGTTGTCGCCACCAAGACCCTGACCGGTCGTCCGATGGCCGACGGCGAGTTCTGGTTCGGCATTGCCTATCAGGGCGAGCTTGTGGGCTACGAAAACCTCAAGCCCAATATCGGCGGGCATGTGAGCTTTGATGCGCTGCACTACGACACCGAGATGCTTGCCAATCTTGAGGCGGCTGGGCTTGCCCATCGTACCGACAAGGACGGTAAGCTCGCTTGGACCATTAACTACACGGCCTACGAAGATTTATTCGGGCTGCCGAATGGCGTTTCCGCTACAACGTGGAGCTTTGGCTTTAAGGTTATCGTTGTCGACAACGGTGACGGTACCCTGACGGCAACGGTCGACTACGGTGGCGTCGAGCCCTTGTTCGAAAACGTCTACGGCGCTGAGGCCGTGGATGCCGCACTCATCGGCACCAAGAAGCTCCAGGCAGCCGAGGGCCTGGCCCCGGCCGACATCGCGGGTAAGTTTACCTTTACCGTGACCGCTGACGAGGCGGGTGCCCCGATGCCCGAGCGCACGACCGCAACCAACGACGCGGCCGGCAACGTGGACTTTGGCAAGATCCACTTTACGCTCGAGGACCTCAACCGCGCCCTGGGCGTGACGGACGATGCGACCGATAAGGCCGAGGCAGACGAAGCTGACGAGGCTGAGGCCGACGAGGCAGAGGCTGAAGAGGCCGACGCCACTGACACCGACGAGTCCGATCCCGCAACCCCCACCGCTCCGCGCTCGCACACCTTTACCTATACGGTGACCGAGTCCGGTAGCGCCCCTGGCGTGACTAACGATGCCAACGCCACGCGCAAGGTTTCCTACACCGTGACCGACGACGGCACTGGACATCTGAGCGTCGTGCACGAAGGCGACGACGGTGCGGCCTTCACGTTTACCAACACCTACGGCGTGGCGCCCACCGATTCTTCCGCGACCGATCAGGTCAAGACGGTTAAGCGTCTGACCGGACGCGACCTTTCAGCCGGCGAGTTCACGTTTGAGCTTCTCGAGGACGGCGTGGTTGTTGCAAGCGGCACCAACGACGTCAACGGCAACGTTACGCTGAGCCCGATCCACTACGAGGCACCCGGCACGCACACGTACACGCTGCGCGAGGCTTGCCCCAACGCGCTCGGCCTGTACAAGGGCGTCACCTATGACGGTACGACCTACACCGTCGTGACCACCGTTTCCGACAACGGCGACGGCACGCTGACCGCGACGCACAAGCTCGAGGGAACCACCGAGTCGGCTGGCTTTACCAACAAGTATCACGCCATGCCCACGCAGGTCTCCATCGGCGCCATCAAGGTGCTCGGGGGACGCGAGCTCAAGAAGGACGAGTTTAGCTTTAAGCTCGTTGGCGAGGGCATCGAGTCTACGGTTACCAACGATGCCGACGGTAAGATCAGCTTCGATAAGTTCGAGTACAGCGAGCCCGGCACGCACGTCTACACCATCAGCGAGGTCAAGGGCGACGAGCCCGGTATGACCTATGACAAGTCCGTCTTTACCGCGACCGTCAACGTGGTCGACGACGGTGAGGGTAACCTCAAGGCGAGCGTTACCTATACTAAGGGCGACAAGAGCGTCGAGGGTATCGTGTTCAACAACGCGTACAAGAAGCCCGAGACGCCCGTGCCGATGCCCGATCCCGGCACGCCCAAGACCGTGACGAACATCGTCAAGACGGTTAAGGGTTTCCTGCCCACCACGGGTGACCAGCAGGCCGCCGCACTGCTCATGGCATTTGTTATCGCCATGGCCGGCGTCGGAGCCCTGGTCTGGGGTATCCGTAAGCGCTAGGCACGCTGGCAGCGCCCGGGGCCAAAAGGCCCCGGGCGGCCGGCGGGGAGCCAGAACATAGCCCCCACCCCCACCCCCCCAGCCGCCACGGAGGCATCTCCCTCCTCCGTGGCGGTGCTTTTGTGCGTTGGGGAGGAGGGCGCGCCACGAAAACAGCCCATCTACTACGTTTAATCCCTTACCCCCAACCATGCCGAAAAGCGCGAAAACAAAACCGCAGGTAGAACGCCTGCGGTTTTTCATGAAAAGCGGGTATGGTCGGGGGTATCGGGTCAAACGTAGTAGATGGGCCGATTTCGTGGCGAGCGGTTCCGGCTGATCCCTTGGGGATGGAGGAAAACGGATCATTTTGGTCCCGCGAGGCTGGCGGAGGCACTCGTCCAGGGCCGCCCGAACAAAACTATGCCGGTTTACGGGGCTGAGCCATGAGTTCCCAACCATACCGATATTCGTGAAAATAAAACCGCAGGTAGACAAGCCATCATTTGGCGGAAGCAATGGGTGTGGATGGGGGCCCTGAGTTTAGCCCCGTAATCCGGCATAGTTTTGAAATGGCATTAAATCGATAACAGCTATTTTGCTCTGCCGGAGCGGTTGGCCGTTGGGTAATTACCCTCGCAGATAGGCGATGGCGATTTGGGTGCGGTTGCGCAGGCCCATTTTGGCAAGGATTGAGCTGATGTGGTTGCGCACGGTGCCTTCGCCCATATAGGCGGTGGCGGCAATCTCCTTGTTGTCGAGGCCGCGGGCGATGAGCTCTGCGACTTCGAACTCGCGGTCGGTCAGGCTGACAAAGGCCGCGGGCCGGCGGGTCGTGCCGGCCTCGACGCCCGCCCCATCAAAGTTGATATCCTCGATCGCCTTGCCCTCGAGCACGCGTTTGCCATCCATGACCTGCGTCAACGCGGGAGGGATGGCAGCGACGTCGGTTTTAATCAAGTAGCCGCGCGCGCCCAGTTTGAGCGCCGACACAATGTATTCGTCATCCGAGAATGTCGTCAGAAACACCACGCGCGCCGCAGGGTCGCGCTCAAGGATTTCGCGTGCCGCCGAAAGTCCGTCGCGCCCCGGCATCTGAATGTCGAGCAGTGCGATATCAGGCGCGTGTTCGGCATAGAGCAAAACCGCGTCGTTGCCGTTGGCGCCGGTGCCCACTACCTCGATCTGCGGCTGGGCGCCCAGGATAATCTTGAGCGAATCGACCACCAAGCGGTCGTCGTCGACAACAATGAGCCTCATCGGGCGTCATCTCCTTGCTGCTTAGGAACGGTGGCAAACACGCGCCAGCCGGGGGAGCCGGCACGCGGGCCGGCGGTGAAGGTGCCGCCAAGCGCCTCGATGCGCTCGCGCATGGAGGCGAGCCCCATGCCCTCCGTGGCGCCGCGGCCGCTTGCTTGGACCCCGTCCGCGCCATCGTCGGTAACGATGAGCTGGTAAAACGACGGATGCTCCATGCACCGTACGGTGACGGTCTGGGCGCAAGCGTGGCGCATGGCGTTGGAAAGCGCCTCGCGCAGCACCGCCGCAAAGCAGTTGGCGACATTTGCGGGCGCATGCTCGGCCAAAACTTCAAGCTCAACCTGCGGGCCGCCGTCCGAGCGCGCGCCTTCAACAATGCGTTCGAGCTGCACGGAAAGGTCGACGGCGTTGTCGTTGAGCGCGTGGACGCTGACGCGTACGAGCTGGAGCGCCTCGTCAACCGTGCGTTTGACGTCGGCGAAATCGGCGGCGACGCCAGGCTCGTCGGCGTGGACCACGCGAAGGGCTTCGGCCTGCAGCGAGGCGCGCGTGAGCTGGTGGCCGACGTTATCGTGGATCTCGCGCGCGATACGGGCGCGTTCGGCGAGTGTCGCGAGCTCGACTTCGTAGTCCTGGCGGTCGGCAAGATCGCGGTTGCGCGCTTCGAGCGCGAGGGCTCGTTCCTGCAGCTCGTCGCGGGTACGGCGCATGCGCTTTTGCTCACGCTCCAGCTGGGCTGTGCGCAGTGACAACAAGGTGGCGGCAACCGAAAGGATAGCGGTCAGCAGAAGCGTTCGGGAGGTGAGCGCGTCGGTGCGAAGGTCCGCGACGAGCGCAAGGGCAAAAGCGGAGCCAATGCCCAGCGCGACCCAGGCGTGCTCACGGCGCACGCGCCGCGCGATGTCATAGAAGGCGAGAGGCGCAAACGGCACAAACGGCGGCACGAAGACGGCCGCGATGATGCAGGCGTAGCTCGCGGCCTCGCTCACACGGCGGGCGCGGTTTCCCTGTGCGACCTCGGCCAGTGAGGTGGCAATAACGCCAAGGCAAAACGCCGCAACCAGACGAGCGTCCACAGCAAGGCCCGTGGCGGCTGCGATGCAGCACGCCAGCACGATCGATTTGTCGAATAGCCTGTTCATACGGGTATTGTACGCGATGCCGCGCACGGGGGAGGCACTACCCGGAGCAACCGTGACATTCCTCCCACGCGGCAAAGCGGGGGCGTCGGCGGGCCACGCGACCGAGCCCCCGCACTCGTGACAAAGCTCACTGGTGCGCGCCGGCCGCTCCTGCGATGATGCAATCGTACCGGGCCGCAAGCAACAGAAGGGCCGCCTCATGACAGACATCGTCCACGTCGAAAACCTCGTCAAGCGCTACGACGATCTTATCGCGCTCGACCACTTTAACCTGAGCATCGCCCCCGGCGAGATCTTTGGCCTGCTGGGCCCCAACGGCTCGGGCAAGACCACGTCCATCAACTGTATTCTGCAGCTGCTCGCCTACGACAAAGGCACTATCGAGCTGTTCGGCGAGCCCATGACGCCCGCCCGCTACGACCTCAAGCGCCGCATCGGCGTGGTCCCGCAGCAAGTTGCGGTGTTCGACGAGCTCACGGTGCGTGAGAACATCGACTATTTCTGCAGCCTTTACGTTAGCGACCGCAAGCGCCGCCGCGCGCTGGTGGACGAGGCGATCGACTTTGTCGGGCTGGGCGACTTTGCCAAGTTTCGCCCCGGCAAGCTCTCGGGCGGCCTGGCGCGTCGCCTCAACATTGCCTGCGGCATTGCGCACAAGCCCGAGCTCATCTTCTTTGACGAGCCTACGGTGGCAGTCGACCCGCAGAGTCGCAACGCTATCCTGGAGGGCATCTGCCGCTTGCGCGACGAGGGCGCCACGGTGGTGTATACCAGCCATTACATGGAGGAAGTCGAGCAGATTTGCAGCCGCATCATGATCATGGACGGCGGACGTGTGCTGGCGCAGGGCACCAATGACGAGCTCAAACGCATGATTCAAATGGGCGAGCGCGTGACTGTCGAGGTCGGCGCCGTCGAGACCGCCACGGTCGAGCGGCTGCGCGCCCTCGAGCACGTGCTTTCGGTTGAGCTGTCCGGCGGCGAGCTCGTCTGCACCTGCGAAGCGAGCCCGCACAATTTGGTCGACATCCTCGACACGCTGCGCGCCGCCGATGTGGCGCTCGGCCGCGTGTGGAGCGAGCCGCCGACCCTCAACGACGTGTTCCTCGAGATCACCGGCCGCGAGCTGCGCGACTAGGGGGCAGTCATGTTCAACACCATCATCACTACGGTCAAGACGCTGCTGCGCCGGCCGAGCACGTGGGTCTGGGGCGCTCTCTTTCCCATCGCACTTTCCACGATGTTCATGTTTATGTTTGCGAATCTGAGCTCTGACGGCACGGTCGACCCGGTACCGGTTGCCGTCATAGCGGACGAGGCCTGGGACGCCTCGACCTTTAAGGACGTGGCGACGTCGCTTGCCAAGGAGAGCGACAATCAGCTGCTCGAGATCCACGAGTGCGACGACGCAGCCGATGCGAACCGTGTGCTTAAGGCCGGCGAGGTCGCGGGCATCTATACGGTCGACGACGCGGGCGCACCCAAGCTCACGTTGCTGTCGAGCTACGACAGCTCGCGTGCCTCAACGGTGCTCACCGACCGCAGCATTCTGGAGACGGTGGCAAGCTCGTATACACAAAATGCCGAGCTCATGTCTCAGATTGCCCAGGACAACCCGGCGGCGCTCGCCGACCCGGAGGCGGTTGCGCGCGCCCTGTCGCTCGAGGGCGGCACCCGCCGCGTAAGCCTGACACGCACCACGCCCGATGGCACGGTCATCTACTATTACGCGCTCTTTGGCCTGGTCGCGATGATGTCTGCGGAGTTTGCCGCCTTGAGCGTCGTCGATCTGCAGCCCAATCTGTCGGGCCTTGGCGCGCGCCGCTGCGCGGGCGGTCTTTCCAAAACGGCGTCGCTGGCCGGTATCTTTGTGGGCTCGTGGCTGGTCTCCTTTGCCTCGATGGCGATCGCGATCGGCTACGTGCGCCTGGTTGTGGGCGTCGACTTTGGCGGGCGCGAGGGGCTGTGTCTGGTGGGCGGTGCCGCCTCCGCGCTTGCCGCCACGGGCTTGGGACTCTTTGTGGGCACGCTTCCCGTTAAGGGCGGCAAGGCATCCAAGTCGGGCATCCTCACAGGCTTTGCCACCACGTGCGCTTTGTTCGCTGGGCTCTACGGCGAACCGGCGATGGCGCTTGCCGATGACGTCGCCCGCGCCTGTCCGGCCGAGTGCTGGCTCAACCCCGTCAAGCTCATCTGCGACATGTTCAACCGCCTGTATTTCTTTGAGGACCTGGATCCTTTTGCCGTTCGCGCCGGCGCACTGGTCCTCATGGCACTGCTGTTCGTTGCCGCCGCCACGCTGATCTTTGGAAGGAGCCGCTATGAGCACCTTTAAGACCGCGCTTCGCATGGCGCTCGCTCACCCGTTCTACCTGCTCATCTACACGGTGTTCATTTCGCTGATGGGCGTATTCATCGCGGCATCGGTGAGCTGGAACTCGTCGCAGCTCACCGAGTACAAGCCCTACGACGCCAACGTGATCGTGGTCGACCGCGATGGCAGTGATCTTTCACGTGCGCTCACCAAGCACCTAGGTTCGCGGTTTGACCTGGTCACGGGCGTCGGCGATGACACGTACGACCTTGCGGACGCGCTCTCCAAGAGCAACAGCGCCAAGGGCAGCGCCGACTGCGTGTTCTTTATCCCGGAGGGGTTCGAGGACGACCTGGTCGCGGCTGCCCGCGCGGGGGAGTCCCTGCCCAAGCTCGATGTGACCTACGGTGCCGGCACCATGGCGGCGGCGCTTTCGTCTGCCGAGGCTTCGCGCTGGATCTCGCTCGCGGGCGCTGCAGCCGCACTTGAGCCCACTGCCTCCAACGGCGACGTTGCCAAGGCCGCCGAACATGCCGCTGCAAAGCGCGCGGAGGTCCAGATCGAGCGGGTCAAGGTCGACTCGGCTGCTGCCGCCACGCTCGAGTCGTACTTCAACTTTGGCGCGTACGCGATTATCTCGTCGGTCATCGTATCGGTGGGGTTGGTGTTCTCGGGCATGAACGAGCCCGAGCGCGTGCGTCGTATGGATGCCGGCCCAATCTCCGAGCGCCAACGTTCGCTTGCCGTGTTTGCCGCCGCCGCCGTGCTCACCGTCTGCATCTGGTTTGTGTCGAGCATGATGGGCGTCGTGGGCTTTGCCGGCGCGGTCGCCGAGGTCGGCGTGGGCCGTGTGTGCCTGGCACTGGCGGCGACGTTTGCCCTGGCGTGCACGCCGCTGGCCGTTGGCTTTGCCCTTTCGGGCCTGGGTGCGCGCGAGGAGCTGCTCAATGGCGTGGGCAACCTGCTCGGCATGCTCATGACGTTTTTGGGCGGCGCTTGGATGCCGCTGTCGCTGATGGGCCCGGCCGTGCAGACCGTGGCGCACTTTGTGCCGACATATTGGGTGAACGACGCGATCGGCAAGGCGCTCGCGTCGGACCTGACGTCTGCCATGTTGGGCGACATCGCCTGCGACCTGGGCGTCACCGTGCTCTTTGCCGTGGCCATCGCCGCCGCAGGCCTGGCCCTCTCACGCACCAAATCCCGCGCCTAGTCACCTAGTCATCGGGTACTCATTGGGGACAGACTTAAACGACCAAGAGTGGTCATTGGGGACAGACTTAAACGACTAGTCATTGGGGACAGTCTTTGCCGAACCGCCGGCTTGCCGGCCGGGTTGCCAAGGACTGTCCTCAGCTGCCGGCAGAAAGGGAACGTCCCTAACTGCCGGGTGGCGAAAGAGTGTCCCCAACAGCTAGTCATTTAAGAACGTCCCCAATGACTAGTCTGAAATAAAATCCAGGCCTCGCCCAAAAATAGTTCGCCAAGGTTTACTATTATGTTCATAAAGTAGTACAAGGCTAACAATGGGGGATATCATGGCAACGCGGGAGGCCTACGTCCAGGTTAAGGATCTCAAAAAGCACTACGGCGATGGAGATGCACGCCTGACGGTGCTCGACGGCATCGACACGTCCATCAACCGCGGAGAGATCTGCGTCATGCTGGGGCCTTCGGGTTCGGGCAAGTCGACGTTTCTTAACCTGATCGGCGGCCTGGAGGATGCCGACGGCGGCTCCATCATGGTGGACGGCTGCGACCTCACGGTGCTCAAGCCTACCGACCTGGGCGAGTATCGCCGCCGTGAGCTGGGTTTTGTCTTCCAGTTCTACAACCTGGTGCCCGATCTCACCATCAAGGAGAACATCGAGGTCACGGCGCACCTGTCCAAAAACCCGCTCAATGTCGACGACCTGCTGCGTTCGCTGGGCCTCTACGAGCACCGCAACAAGTTCCCGCGCCAGGTCTCGGGCGGCCAGCAGCAGCGCTGTGCCATCGGCCGTGCGCTCGTCAAAAACCCGGGCCTGCTGCTGTGCGACGAGCCCACCGGCGCGCTTGACTACAAGACGTCCAAGGAAATCCTGCAGCTCATGGAGGATGTCAACCGCACCTACGGCTGCACCATCATCATTGTCACCCACAATGCCGCCATCGCGCACATGGCCAATCGCGTGCTGCGCCTGCGCGACGGGCACATCGTCGAGGATGAGCTCAACGAGTCGCCCGTTGCGGCCGCCGAGCTCGATTGGTAGGCGGCGCCATGGCACCTCTCGCAAAACGTCTCCCGCGCGAGCTGCGCCGCAATATCGGCAAGTACCTGGGCATCTTTTTGCTTATGTGCGGAAGCATCGCTCTCACCTCGGGTTTTTTGCTCGCAGCGCATTCCATCGGCTGCCTTATCGATGACATGCGCGATGCGTACGCGATTGAGGACGGCCGCGTGACCACCTCCTTCGAGGCTACCGACGATCAACTCAAGGCCGCCGAGGATGCAGCCGGCGACGTCGGCGGCGTCACGCTCTACAAGAATTTCTCCATCGACGCCATCATCAAAAAGACCGCCGGCGACGACGGCACCAAGCGCACGCTGCGCACCTATGCGCACCGCGCTAAGGTGGACATTGCGTCCTACTGTGAGGGCAAGGAACCCAAGGCGGATGACGAGGTGGCCATCGACCGTGTCTTTGCCACCAATAACAACCTGTCCGTGGGCGATAAAGTCGAGCTCGAGGGTCGCACCTACACCATTTGCGGCATCATGACCCAGCCTGATAGTCAGGCGCTGTTCCTCAACAATTCGGACTTTACGGTGAACACCATCACGTACGGCGTGGCCGAGGTCACCGATGGCGGCTTTGCCGCGCTCGAAGATGCCGGCGGCGCACCCGCCTACACCTACTCCTTCACCTTTACCGATCGCGACCTCCCCACCGCGGACCGCATCGACGCCGAGCAAGATATGGTC
>NZ_JBCPDN010000073.1:0-9963 GCF_040915425.1 Collinsella aerofaciens
GGAACAGGAGGGGGCTAAAGGTAGGAGTCTACCGGTGGGTTGACCCCACCGGACAGACGATGACCAGGTGATCCTTTACAGGATCGTCAAGGTTTCCGTGGGGTACCCGTTGGGCACTTAGATCAGCACGCAGGCGACGGTCAGGATGACGGCGCAGACGACGGAGAGCGCGACGATGAGCTTAAGGGCAAACTTGAGCCAGGTCGTCCACTCGATCTTGGCCAGGGCGAGACCGCCCATGATGGCGCCGGAGGTCGGGGTGAACAGGTTCACGACACCGATGGCGGCGGAGAAGATCATGACCATGACCTCGGGCGAGAAGCCGAGCTTAACAGCCAGCGGTCCCATGATGGGCATGGAGACGGTAGCCATACCAGAGGTCGAGGGGATCAGGAAGGACAGGCCGAAGTAGACCAGGAAGCTCATGGGAGCGAAGATCACGCCGGACAGGCCAGCCAGAGCATTGGCGGCAGCGTCGAGGACGAAGACGTCGAGGCCGGTGTTAGCCATGAGGACGGAGATACCACGGGCGAGGGCGATGACGAGAACAACGGACATCATGTCGGCAGCGCCGGTGATAAAGGTGTTAACGATCTGCTTCTCGGACAGGCCACCGATGATACCGATCAGGACGGCCATGAGGAAGAACCAGGTGGAAGCCTCGTCGAAGTACCACTGGCCAATGGGCAGGCCGGTGATCAGGGCAGACCAGCCCTGGACGACGGCGTTACCGTCGGCGTCGTAGACAGCGCCAGCGTCGAAGAAGTTAGCGACGCCCTCGTTGAGGTCGGCCAGCGGAATGAAGCCGACGATCATGACGACGAAGGTGAAGGCGAAGGCGATCAGAACACCCTTCTGACGACCGGTGAGCTTGACCTCCTTGTGGACCTCGGAAGCAGCCTTGCCGTGAGCCTCTTCGGCGTCCTTGAGCTCCTGCATCGACAGGATGGTGGAACCCTTGTCAGCCTTGACCTTCTTGGCGTAGCTCATCACGAAGAAGATGGACATAGCGGTAGTGACAATCCACAGGACGGCACCGAGGCCGATGATGATGGACTGGTTGACCTCAATGCCAACGCCGGTCAGAGCGTCGACGGCAGCGCCGACGGCGAACGGGTTAACCGTGGAGCCCAGGCAGCCGCAGCCAGCGCCGAGCAGGACGGTAGCGGCACCGACCATGGGGTCGAAGCCAGCAGCCATCATGGTAGCGGCGAGCAGGGCGTAGAAGGGAACGGTCTCCTCGCACATACCATAGGTGGTACCACCGAGGGAGAAGATGAGCATCAGCACGGGAATGAGCATAATCTCGTTGCCCTTAAGCTTCTGCACCAGAACGGCGATGCCGTTGTCCAGAGCGCCGGTCTCGGTCATCATGCCGAGGAAGCCGCCCAGGATCATAACGAAGAGGCAGACGGGCAGAGCGTCAGCGAAGCCCTTAATCGGGGCGGTGCAGAAATCGCTCAGACGGGCGGCAGTAACCGCGCCGCCGGACGTGCCGGAGACGATAACGGTAATCACTGCGACAATTGCCAGCAGAGCAAGAAGAATGGTGAACGATGAAGGCATACCGCGCTTTTTCTTAGCGGTCTCAGTCATAGTTCTCATCCCCCCTTCATAAATCATTTACTGATCTCGCCAGAAGCGGCTCTTCCGTGCCGTGCCTGCCGCTTGATGCGAGATTATTACCAGATAAAACCGCTCGGGGTGTGCAGCAATACACCCCGAGCGAGATGCTAGATGCTCTTACTTGAGCGTGGCGTACATGACAGCCTTAATGGTGTGCATGCGGTTCTCGGCCTCGTCGAAGACCTTGGAAGCGGGGCTCTCGAAGACCTCGTCGGTGACCTCCTGCTCGGTGATGCCGAACTGCTCGCACTTCTCGGCGCCAATGGTGGTGTTGGTGTCGTGGAAGCTGGGCAGGCAGTGCAGGAAGATAGCACCCGGGTTGGCCATAGCCATGACCTCGGAGGTAACACGATACGGGGTGAGCTGAGCGATGCGCTCGGCCCAGACCTCGTCGGGCTCGCCCATGGAGACCCACACGTCGGTGTAGATAACGTCGGCACCCGTGACGCCGTCCTTGACGTCGGTGGTCAGCTTGATGGTGCAGCCGTTAGCCTCGGCGATGGGCTTGCAGGCCTCGATGACGTCGTCAGCGGGCATGCACTCCTCGGGGCCGCAGGCCACGAAGTTCATGCCGAGCTTGGAGCAGACGACCATGAGGGAGCGAGCGACATTGTTCTTGCAGTCGCCCATGAAGACGAGGGTCTTGCCCTTGATGTCGTAGTTGAAGTTCTCCTGGACGGTCAGGATATCGGCGAGCATCTGGGTGGGATGCCACTCAGTGGTCAGGCCGTTCCACACGGGCACGCCGGACTTAGCAGCGAGCTCCTCGACGTCATCCTGGGCAAAGCCACGGAACTCGATGCCGTCATACATGCGGCCGAGAACGCGGGCGGTGTCCTCGATGGACTCCTTCTTGCCCATCTGCGACGAACCGGGATCGAGATAGGTCACGCCCATGCCCAGGTCCATGCCGCCGACCTCGAAGGCGCAGCGGGTACGAGTGGAGGTCTTCTGGAAGAGCAGAACGATATTCTTGCCCTCGAGATAGCGGTGCGGAACGCCAGCGCGCTTCATATCCTTGAAGTTCTTGGAGAGCTTGAGCAGGTACTCGATCTCCTCGGTGGTGAGGTCGAGAAGCTTGAGGAAGCTACGGCCGGAGAGGTTAACACCCATGGTTCGATTCCTTTCGAAGAAATGAATTACGTAAGTATCAGTGTTGCCCGTTTAACGGGCGAAGCCGGTGCGGTTGTAGGGGGACCGCACCGGAAACGGAAAGACTTAGAGGTCCTCGCGCCAGAAGGGCATGCTCATGCAGCGCGGGCCGCCGCGGCCGCGGGAGAGCTCGGCGGAGGGCACGACGAGAAGGTCCAGGCCCTCCTTGTACAGCACGTCGTTGGTGACGGTGTTGCGGGCGTAGACGCAGATCTTGCCGGGCTCGACGCACAGGGTGTTGGAGCCGTCGTTCCACTGCTCGCGGGAGGCCGCGATCGGGTCGCCGCCGCCGCAGGGGATCAGCTTGACCTGGTCGACGCCGGTGGCGTCCTCCAGGACGTGCTCGAGGGTGTCCTCGATCAGGCGGATGTTCACGTCGCCCGGGTTCTTGCCGGCGGTCAGCTCGTAGACGCGCAGGGTGCCCATGATGGCGGGGTGGATCGTGAACTTATCGACGTCGATCTGGGTGAAGACCGTGTCGAGGTGCATGAAGGCGCGCGAGACCGGGATGTCGAAGGCCAGGATGCGCTCGACCTTGGAGTCGGAGTTCCAGAAGATGTTCTGGGCCATGACGTCGATCGCGGCGGCCTGGGTGCGCTGGGAGATGCCGACGGCGAGGGTCTGCTCGTTGATGTTCAGCACGTCGCCGCCCTCGGTGTGGAACTGGCAGTGGCGGCGGAAGGACAGCGAGACGTCCTTGTAGTCGGGGTGGTACTTGAAGACGTACTTGCCGTACAGGGTCTCGCGGTTGCGGGTGACCGAGTACATGCGGTTGAGGTTGACGCCCTCGCCGACGACCGCGAACGGGTCGCGGGTGAAGTAGAGGTTGGGCATCGGGTCGATGATCAGGTCGGACTCGGACTCGGAGTTGACCAGGGAGTCGAGGGTCGTGGAGGCCGTGAGGGGCATGTCGATCTCGGACTTGGTCATGCCGGCCATGGTCTTCTTGACGAACTCGAGGTTGTCCTCGATGGAGTCCAGCTTCTCGCGGACGATCTGCGGCATGTGCTGGCCGCGGATGCCGGCCTCGGCGATGTACTGGTCGGTGAACTCGGCGCGGGCGCCGGGGACCTGGTCGAACACCTCGGCGACGAGGTTCTCGAGATAGAGGACCTCCACGCCCTGGTCCCTCAGGATCTGGGCGAAGGTGTCGTGCTCCTGCTGCGCGACCTCCAGGAACGGGACGTCGTCGAACAGGAGTCGCTCGAGCTCGTCGGGCGGCAGGTTGAGGAGCTCGTCGCCGGGACGGTGCAGGCAGACCTTCCTGAGCTTGCCGATCTCGGAAGGCACGTGCAGACCTTTCGTCATGGCCTCCTACCTTTCTTTCGGGCCCTTGTCAGGGCCGATTCGTTAG
The DNA here is from genome assembly GCF_040915425.1 of Collinsella aerofaciens. GTDB lineage: Bacteria > Actinomycetota > Coriobacteriia > Coriobacteriales > Coriobacteriaceae > Collinsella > Collinsella aerofaciens_BW. The sequence continues at coordinate 4,133 of NZ_JBCPDN010000073.1, forward strand.
CGCCCCTCCGTGTGAGGCGTTATTGCTGACGACATATTTATATCCAAAATCAGCTCATACTTCCACCTTGCCCCCGAACGGTTTTTTATAGGGGGTGAACGGCATACACATATACTTCACGCATGGCACACTTCATCTTAATAAAGCGTATTTACGTGCTTAAACGCGTTTTCAATCCTAAAATCAAATGGAACTAAACTTTGCTAAACCACCCTCATATTGCATATTTCCAATAAAGCTATGAATAGAATTAGCGGTTCATACCGTGTCTCAACCATTTTCATTTTTATTCAGAAAAAAGTTTGTCCTATTCATTTCTGGTAAATAAATTACCGTTTACCAGACGCTTGATACCGTTCACCGGAAACTCAGTATAAGGCCCAGCGGATACCGACTCGCTTTACGGCTCCATTTGTAACAACTTGACTTCTCGGTATAGAAAAACGGACCCGCTTCACTAGGGAAACGGGTCCGTTTTCGATTATCTTCGGCTAATTTGGATAAGGCCCTCGAAGATCATCGGAATCCTAGCGATCGAACTCCGCCAGTGCCTCGCCCAAAAGCCTCAGGCCCTCGCGCAGAACGTCCTCGCTCGCGCAGTAGCCCAGGCGTGCGCCGCAGGGAAGCTCAAAGCGGCTGCCGGGTACCAGCAGCACTCCCCTCTCGGACAGCAGGCGCTTGCAGAACTCCTCGTCGTCCTCGGGAATATCAAGCTGGATAAACGAGGTGGACACGCCCTGCGGCGCCGTCCAGGAAACGCGGTGCTGCGTATCGATCCAAGCCTGCGCGATATCGCGGTTGCCAAACACGATCTTGCGATTGCGCTCAAGGATCTTGTCCTTGTGCTCAAGCACATAGGTCGCCAGGGCATCGTTGAACACGCCGCCGCAGATCATGGTGTAATCGCGATAGGTGCGGATGCGGCTGGATATCTCTTCGTCTGCCACGACCCAGCCCACGCGGGCCGCAGGCGTCGAATAGGTCTTGGACACCGAGTTGGTGACAATGGCATTCTCGTACACGTCAGCCATCGACATAAAGGCCTCGGTGTTCTCAAGCGGCAGATACACCTCGTCGCACAGCACGTAGGCGCCCACCGAACGGGCGATCTCGGCAATCTGGCCGAGCATATCGGCATCGAGCACCGTACCGATGGGGTTCGATGCGTTGTTGATGCAGATGAGTCTGGTGTTGGGGCGCACCAAGCGCTTGAGTTCCTCGATATCGGGCTTCCAGCCGAGTTCCTCGCGAAGCTCCCAATACTCGACCTCGGCGCCCAGCGTGCGCGGAATCTCGTAGAGCGGCGCGTAGGTGGGCCACTCGGCGATAACATGGTCGCCGGGCTCGACCACAGCCATGATGGCGTTGAGGTTAGCGCCCGTGCAGCCATTGGTCTGCAGAATGTGATCGGGATTGACCTCCCGACGATACAGCTTGGCAACCTCGGCCTTAAACTCCGGCGAGCCCTCGATCCAGCCGTAGTTCATCTTCTCGCGATCCAGGCGCTCGTAGAACGTGGCGCCGTCCTGTTCATCAAGCGCGCGCAGCTCGCCCATGGTGAGCGACGAGATCGTCGACTGGGCGATGTCCCACGTGGCGCTCTTCTCCCAAACGTTGAGCCATTCCTCAACGCCAATCGTCTTGATGTCCATGGCCAAGCTCCTTACAAAAGCAGTCATCCAATCGTGTTGACGTTCCTCATACAAGATTGGGGCGGTGCGAAAACCCGCACCGCCCCAATGGGAGACATCTAATGGCAGCTAGATGTATGTATTATGACCTGTACGGGCCCTAGAAGACCCTAGAGGTCCTCGCGCCAGAAGGGCATGCTCATGCAGCGCGGGCCGCCGCGGCCGCGGGAGAGCTCGGCGGAGGGCACGACGAGAAGGTCCAGGCCCTCCTTGTACAGCACGTCGTTGGTGACGGTGTTGCGGGCGTAGACGCAGATCTTGCCGGGCTCGACGCACAGGGTGTTGGAGCCGTCGTTCCACTGCTCGCGGGAGGCCGCGATCGGGTCGCCGCCGCCGCAGGGGATCAGCTTGACCTGGTCGACGCCGGTGGCGTCCTCCAGGACGTGCTCGAGGGTGTCCTCGATCAGGCGGATGTTCACGTCGCCCGGGTTCTTGCCGGCGGTCAGCTCGTAGACGCGCAGGGTGCCCATGATGGCGGGGTGGATCGTGAACTTATCGACGTCGATCTGGGTGAAGACCGTGTCGAGGTGCATGAAGGCGCGCGAGACCGGGATGTCGAAGGCCAGGATGCGCTCGACCTTGGAGTCGGAGTTCCAGAAGATGTTCTGGGCCATGACGTCGATCGCGGCGGCCTGGGTGCGCTGGGAGATGCCGACGGCGAGGGTCTTCTCGTTGATGTTCAGCACGTCGCCGCCCTCGGTGTGGAACTGGCAGTCGCGGCGGAAGTACAGCGAGACGTCCTTGTAGTCGGGGTGGTACTTGAAGACGTACTTGCCGTACAGGGTCTCGCGGTTGCGGGTGACCGAGTACATGCGGTTGAGGTTGACGCCCTCGCCGACGACCGCGAACGGGTCGCGGGTGAAGTAGAGGTTGGGCATCGGGTCGATGATCAGGTCGGACTCGGACTCGGAGTTGACCAGGGAGTCGAGGGTCGTGGAGGCCGTGAGGGGCATGTCGATCTCGGACTTGGTCATGCCGGCCATGGTCTTCTTGACGAACTCGAGGTTGTCCTCGATGGAGTCCAGCTTCTCGCGGACGATCTGCGGCATGTGCTGGCCGCGGATGCCGGCCTCGGCGATGTACTGGTCGGTGAACTCGGCGCGGGCGCCGGGGACCTGGTCGAACACCTCGGCGACGAGGTTCTCGAGATAGAGGACCTCCACGCCCTGGTCCCTCAGGATCTGGGCGAAGGTGTCGTGCTCCTGCTGCGCGACCTCCAGGAACGGGACGTCGTCGAACAGGAGTCGCTCGAGCTCGTCGGGCGGCAGGTTGAGGAGCTCGTCGCCGGGACGGTGCAGGCAGACCTTCCTGAGCTTGCCGATCTCGGAAGGCACGTGCAGACCTTTCGTCATGGCCTCCTACCTTTCTTTCGGGCCTTTCGGCCGAATCTCTCAGCGCCCTTCCATAGCGGACGCTGCTTGCTGACAGCTCTAGTTATATCCAAATTCCACCCGCAATTCCACCTCGCCCCCGAACGGTCAACAAAGTGCGATGAACGGTATATCGCACGAGATTCCCCCATAATGTACTTCGGCGTTCTAAAGTAACTTTTCTAAGGTAAACGCTCTTTTTTCCTAAAAACTATTTGCAATTGCATCTCTAAACTTTTGATTCAGAATTGCATAGCTAAATCGGTTTTATGTATATAAATGATGTTTGTTTACGTTTCCGCCTGCATTCAATGATATTCAGCTATCCATCATTCTTATTCACACTTACGTACCAGTTGAGTGAGGATATAGACCGCTTGCAGACGAGCAGGACGTCAGTCCTATGACTTGTCAGCGTAAGAAGTAGGTAAAGATACCGTTCACGCGATACGTCCGTGCCAGCGGTCGACTAAATTGAGACAATAGTGATTAGTGTTAGGCTACCGTCCCTTGTGGGGACTGAACGGACAGATGCATATGCCGAGCAAAATCGAAAAGAAGCAAGCCGCCGCAAAGCTGCGCAAACCGCCGCGCGACTTCTCGTACACGCAAAACCGAGAGCTCAGCTGGCTACGCTTTGACAACCGCGTGCTCGACGAAGCCTTCGACGAAACCGTTCCGTTATTCGAGCGACTAAAGTTCGTCTCGATCTTCGAGTCCAACCTCGACGAGTTCCTTATGGTGCGCGTGGGCGGCCTGTCCGATCTGGCGGAGCTCAAAAAACAACCTGTCGACAACAAGAGCAATATGACCGCCTCCGAACAGGTCGATGCTGTCATGGCCGAAATGCCCGGGCTCCTTACCCGTTGGGAGTCCATCTTTAAGAGCATCGAGGGCAAGCTCGACACCTTGGGCGTTCACCGCGCCCGCATCGATTCGCTTACGCCCGAGGAGCGCACCTTTGTAACCCGCTACTTCCAGGCCTACGTGTCACCGGTCATCTCGCCGCTGGTCATCGATCCTCGCCACCCCTTCCCCAACCTGCGCAATGGCGCGCTCTATCTGGCCTGTGGTCTGGACGGTGCCACCGACGAGGAGAGCCTGCTGGGCCTTATCGAGATTCCCGCCTCGATGAACCGCGTGGTCGAGATCCCCTCGCCCACCGGCACCTACTCCTACATCTTGCTCGAGGACGTCATCCTCGCCTGCCTGGACAGCTGCTTTGGCTCCTATAAGCCGCTGGATCGTGCGCTGATCCGCGTCACCCGCAACGCTGACATCGATCCGGACGGCGAGGGCGTCGAGGAGGAAGAGGACTACCGCCAGCACATGAAGCGCATTCTCAAGAAGCGCCTGCGCCTGCAGCCGGTAGTGCTCGCGGTCTCGGGATCGCTCGAGAAGGCGACGCTCAAGACTATCCGCAAGGCGCTCGAGCTTTCGCGTCGCTCGGTCTTTACCTGCGATATCCCGCTCAACCTGGGCTACGTCTTTGGCATTGAGGGCAAGATTCCCGAGCACCTGCGCAACGAGCTGCTCTTTACGCCGTTTAAGCCGCAGCCCAATCCCACCATCGACATGACCCGCTCCATCCGCGAGCAGGTGCTGCAGCACGACAAGCTGCTCTTCTACCCTTACGAGGCCATGAACCCGTTCTTGGACCTGGTGCACGAAGCAGCCTACGACCCCGAGTGCATCTCGTTGCGCATCACGCTCTACCGCGTGGCCAAGCAGAGCCGCCTATGCGAGTCGCTGATCGATGCTGCCGAGAACGGCAAAGAGGTCACGGTGCTCATGGAGCTCCGCGCACGCTTTGACGAGCAGAACAACATCGAGTGGGCCGAGCGCCTGGAAGAGGCCGGCTGCACCGTCATCTATGGTTCCGAGGGCTTTAAATGCCACTCAAAGATCTGCCAGCTCACCTATCGCGAGGGCATGGCGCTCACCCGCCTAACGCTTTTGGGCACCGGCAACTTTAACGAGAAGACGGCCAAACTCTACAGCGACTTTATGCTCATGACAGCCCATCCCGGCATCGGCGAGGACGCCAACCTGTTCTTCCGCAACCTGTCGCTGGGCAACCTGCGCGGCGACTACCGCTTCCTGGGTGTGGCGCCCGTCGGACTGAAACCGCTCATCATGCGCGGGCTTGACCGCGAGATCCAGCGCGCCCTTGCCGGCGAGCCCGCCCGCGTGTTCTTTAAGCTCAACTCGCTGACCGACCGCGAGGTTATCGACAAGATCGCCGAGGCATCGTGTGCCGGCGTGCGCGTAGACATGATCATCCGAGGCATCTCGTGCCTCAAGCCCGGTGTTCCGGGCAAGACCGAGAACGTGCATGTCCGCTCCATCGTCGGACGCTTTTTGGAGCACGCGCGCGTCTATGCTTTCGGCGTGGACTCGGACATGATTTACCTGAGCTCGGCAGACATGATGACGCGCAACACCGAGCACCGCGTGGAGATTGCCTTCCCCGTGCTCGACCCCACCTGCCGCGCCCTGGTGCACGAGTACATGGGCATGCAGCTGCGCGACAACGTGAAGGCCCGCAGCCTCACGAGCGACGGCACCTGGGTCCCCGTGGAGCGTGCAGAGGGTGAGAAACCCTTCAACTCACAGGAAGCCCTGCTGGAGCGCGCCTATCGCAACGCCGAGGCCGCGCCCGGGCCCGTCATTGAGGCGGAACCTGCCTCCGAGGCCGAGCCGCAGCCAGTAGCACCCAAGGTCCAAGAGGTCCAGGCGACCGTCATTGAGCCCGAGCCTGCACCTGCAC
>NZ_JBCPDN010000074.1:0-9363 GCF_040915425.1 Collinsella aerofaciens
TCCCATCCAGTTCGCGTTCTCGTATCCCGAGCGTTGGGATACTCCGGCGCCTCGTATCGATTTTCGCGAGCTAGGACAGCTCACGTTTGATGCTGCCGACATGGATACCTTCCGCTGTCTGGCACTGGCCGAGCGTGCCGGCAAGACGGGTGGCACCATGCCGTGCGTGCTCAATGCCGCCAACGAGGTCGCCGTCGATGCCTTCCTGCACGATGGCTGCAGCTTTACCGATATCGATCGCATTGTGGAATCCTGCATGGATGCCCACGATGTGCAGACGGTCTATTCGTTTGAGCAGCTTCGCGACATCGATGCGTGGGCGCGTGAAAAGGCTGCGCAGGTACTCGCCGCAACCCGTTCCTAACCCATAAGGATTGCTTTTTCGTTTTATGGATACTGTTCTGAGCGTTCTCTCATCGGTCTTTTGGGGCCTGCTGATGCTTTCCGTCCTCGTGTTTTTGCACGAGGGCGGCCACTTTTTGGCGGCGCGTGCCTGCGGCGTCCGTGTGACCGAGTTCTTTTTGGGCCTGCCGTGCCGCTTTGACATCCATTACACGTCGCGTCGCATTGGAACCAAGTTTGGCGTGACCCCGCTGCTGTTGGGTGGCTACGCTGCCATTTGCGGTATGGATCCGACCGACGTCTCGTGCGCCGATCGCGTGCTCGCGGCTATCTATCGTCATGGTCTCGTGACCGTGGCCGACCTTGCCGTCGAGCTCGAGCTGTCCGAGGAGGATGTGCTCGAGGCATGCGCCTTGCTCTTGGGTTGGGGCTCCATTGCGCCCTGGTATGAAGAAGGGGAAAAGCCTTCGCCCAGTTACTATCCCACCAAGTACCAGACCCTGCCGCGTGACGCGGCGGGTTATACCACCTTTGATGGCCGTCGGTTCGATCGCGAGCACGCGACTGCCGAGGGCGATACATGGGAGCTGCCGTGCAGCGAGGCCGAATTCCTTGCACGCGAGCGCTCGCACACCTATTTGGGCCAGGGCTTTGTCAAGCGTGCCTTTATGCTGCTTGCGGGCATTATCGTCAATATCCTGACGGGTTTTTTGCTCCTTATGAGCATCTATTCCATCGCAGGTGTCACGGTTCCGGTGGATAGCAATGTGATCGGCCAGGTTGACGAAGGCTCGATTGCAGCCGCGGCGGGAATCGAGGGCGGTGACGCGATCCTTTCGGTCGACGGAGTATCGTGCTCTACCTGGATGGACGTTTACGATGCCATCGGCAAGGCTTCCGGTAAGGACGATATCGCCATTGAGTACGAGCGTGACGGCAAGCAGCATTCGACCACGGTTGCGCTCAAAGAGGACGAGCGCCTAGGTGTGTATGCCTCTACGCAGGTGGTCCGTTTAGACCCCATCACGTCGGCTCGCCTGTCGTTCTCCTATGTCGTGCAGACGGCGGAGGGCGTGATGCGTCTGCTCCAGCCGCAGCATACGATGGAGATTCTCGATCAGTCCTCATCGATCGTGGGTATTAGCGTTATGTCCTCACAGGCTGCTGCTGCCGGCCCTGCCACGTTCCTTTCGTTTGCCGCCCTCATTTCGTTCTCGCTTGGCTTTATGAACCTGCTGCCCATCCCGCCACTCGATGGCGGCAAGCTAGTCATCGAGATTATTCAAAAGATTGCGGGCCGCGAGCTTCCGCTCAAGGTCCAGACGATTGTGAGCTATGTGGGCATCGCGCTCTTTGCACTGCTGTTTGTCTATATGCTTCGTTCCGACATCCTTCGATTTATTCTGTAGGGGAGTGTTTGGATTGTCTTTATCCCATCCTTTGCCGCGCGAGCTGACGCGCCCCGTGCATGTGGGCGGCGTGCAGATCGGTGGTGGCGCGCCGGTGGTGGTCCAATCCATGACCTGCACCGATACCGCCGACGCACAGGCAACGCTTGCGCAAGTGTGCGCGTTGGCGCAGGCTGGCTGCGATATCGTGCGCGTGAGCGTGCCCACCGAGGCCGCGCTCGAGGGTTTCCGCACTATCTGTGCCGAGTCTCCGGTGCCGATTGTCGCCGATATCCACTTTAACCATAAGCTCGCCATTGGTGCCGTTGGGGCCGGTGCTGCCAAGCTGCGCATCAATCCCGGCAATATCGGCGATTGGGCCAAGGTTGACGCAGTGATCGACGCCGCAGGTGCCGCGGGCTGTGCGATTCGTATCGGCGTTAATGCCGGTTCGCTTGAGCAGGATATCGCCGAGCGCGACGACCTCACGCAGCCCGAAAAGCTCGTGATGTCGAGCGAGCGCTTTGTGCAGCATTTTGAGGACCGTGGTTTTACCAACATCGTGCTTTCCGCTAAGGCCCATAGCGTGGCTACGACGCTCGATACCTATCGTGCCCTTTCGCGTGAGATTCCCCATGTTCCGCTCCATCTTGGCGTGACGGAGGCTGGTACCAAGCTGCAGGGCACTATCAAGAGCTCGGTGGGTCTGGGTATTCTTTTGTCCGAGGGCATCGGTGACACCATGCGCGTGTCGCTTACGGCCGATCCGGTCGAAGAGCCGCCGGTCGCCTGGGGTATTTTACAGTCGCTGGGTCTGCGACGCCGTGGTCCCGAGATTGTCTCGTGCCCCACGTGCGCCCGCTGCCAGGTTAACCTCATTCCCATTGCCGAGGAGGTCACCGAGCGGCTTAAGAACTATTCCGCACCGCTTTCGATCGCCGTGATGGGATGTGCCGTTAATGGCCCCGGCGAGGCTTCCGATGCCGACCTAGGCGTGGCCTGTGGACGAGGTCAGGGCCTGCTCTTTTCGCATGGCCAGATCATTGGTAAAGTAGCTGAAGATCAAATTGTCGACGCGCTGATGGCCGAGGTCGACAAGCTTATTGAGGAGAAGTAAATGACTCGAGCAATGTATATGTCTAAGCTCTACGCGCCGACGCTTAAAGAGGATCCGGCGGACGCTGAGCTCGCAAGCCACCGCCTGCTACTTCGTGCCGGCATGATCCGCAAGGAGGCCGCCGGCTTGTATTCCTATCTGCCGCTCGCCTGGCGTTCGATCCGCAAGATCGAGAACATTGTGCGCGACGAGATGGACGCTGCCGGTGCCCAGGAGCTTATGATGCCTATCATGGTCGACGCCGAGTTGTGGCGTGAGTCCGGACGCATCGACGCCTATGGCAAGGAACTCGTGCGCTTCGATGACCGCCACGGCCGCGAGTTCGTGCTGGGCCCCACGCACGAGGAGACCGTGACCGCCCTGGTTCGCAATGAGCTGCGTTCCTACAAGCAACTGCCCGTTAACCTCTACCACATCCAGGACAAGTTCCGCGACGAGTTCCGTCCCCGCTTTGGCCTGATGCGCGGTCGCGAGTTCATCATGAAGGACGCCTACAGCTTCTCTGCCACGCAGGAGAGTCTGCAGGAGGAGTACGACAAGATGAAGCAGGCCTACGCCAACATCTGCGAGCGCTGCTACATCAAGGCTCTGCCCGTTGTCGCCGACTCCGGCGAGATCGGTGGCGACACCTCCGTCGAGTACATGGCTTTGGCCGACGCCGGTGAGGCCTCGCTCGTCTACTGCGACGAGTGCGGCTTTGCTGCCGATGACGAAGCGGCAAGCGCCAAGGTCGTCGTGACTGAGGGCCCCGGCGACGGTACGCTCACCAAGGTCGAGACTCCGGGCATGGGCACCATCGAGGCCGTTGCAAAGTTCTTCGGCTTCCCCGAGAACGGCACGCGCAAGTCGCTGGCACTTATCGACGCTGAGGGCAAGCCTGTCGTGGCCATTGTCCCGGGTGACCATGAGCTCAACGATTGCAAGGCCGAGCACGTCTTTGGCAAGGGTTATCGTATGTTGACCGATGAGGAGCTCCAGACCTACGGTCTGCATAAGGGCTTTATCGGGCCGGTTAACCTGCCCGAGGGCATTCGTCTGGTGTGCGACGAGAGCCTGCGCGAGTCCAAGCAGTGGGCCTGCGGTGCCAACGAGGTCGATTATCACTTTACCGGTGCCTGCCCCGAGCGCGACTTTACCGTCGATGAGTGGGCCGACTTGGTAACCGTCGTTGCCGGCGATCCCTGCCCGCACTGCGGCAAGCCGCTCTCTGCTGCTCGCGGCATCGAGGTTTCCCAGGTCTTCCAGCTGGGCACCAAGTATTCCGAGGCAATGGGTGCCACCTTTATGGATGAGGACGGCAAGGAGAAGCCGCTCATCATGGGTTGTTACGGCGTGGGCGTGTCCCGCTCGCTCGCTGCTGTCGTGGAGCAGCACAACGACGAGCACGGTATCGTCTGGCCGGTCTCCGTTGCTCCCTACGAGGTCGCGGTGATTCCGCTCGATCCCAAGAAGGAGGAGTGCGGTACCGTTTGCGACCAAATCGTCGAGGGCCTGTGCGCCGAGGGCATCGAGGTTGTCGTTGACGACCGTGACGAGCGTCCTGGATTTAAGTTTGCCGACAACGATCTTATGGGCTTCCCGTATCAGGTGGTTCTGGGCAAGCGCGGCCTTAAGAACGGCACCGTTGAGCTCAAGGACCGTGCCACGGGCGAGCGCGAGGACGTGGCGATTGACGAGGTCGTCGCCAAGGTTGCCGAGCTTGTTAAGGCGGCCCGCCGTTAATCGACGATTTCGCTTGTAGTTCGATATACGGGACGGCCCCGCATTTCTCCAGATCAGGGAGATGCGGGGCCGTCCTTTTATCTTGTAGCATCCTCGATATCTAAAAGGAAAACCCCACAGCCCATATGAGCTGCGGGGTTTTCCTTTGTGCCTCCGATGCGAAATGAATCGCTCAGATATTACTGATAATCGACGACGTCGATCCAGTTCTTAAGGAACTCATCGTTCACGTTGCGCTTACGAGCGAGCTCGGAAGCGGCGACGATGCTCGTCCACTGACGCACGACCTGCATGGGCATGTCGGCGCGGTCGCAGTAGAGCTCCAGGTAGGCCTCAGCCTGATCCTTGCTGTTGAGAGCAAAGAGCAGGTAGGTGGTGGCAACGTCGGCAGCAGGGGAGCCCTGGGTGGCGTGTGCCCAGTCGCACACATAGAGCTGGCCGTCGTCGCCGACGATGACGTTGGAGGGGTTGAAGTCGCCGTGGCAGACCTTGAACTCCTTGGTCATGCCGTCCAGACGCTCCTGAAGGTTGTAGCGCGTGGTGGCATTGAGCTGATCAAGGCTGTCGATCATGCGGGCGAACTTGTCGCGCTGACGGTTGAGCAGCGGGGAGGTGTAGCCGTGGATCTCGATCTGGAGGTCGACGAACATCTCGAGGTACTCACCAAAGCGCTGGGGCTCGGCAGTCATCTTCTCGGCAAGGGTGGTGCCCGGAACCTTCTCGGTCACGAGCGCCCAGCCGTTGGCGTTCTCGAGCTGGGAAACCTCGAGAGCCTTGGGGCTGCGGATGCCGCACTCATTGATGCGGGCAAGATTCAAAGCCTCGTTGAACACGTCGGAGACGGGCTTGGTCTCGTTAAAGACCTTGACGATCTTGTCGCCCAGGTCGTAAACGACCTTGTTGCCACGGCGGACGAGCTCGGTCTTGGAATCGGGTAGCAGCATGGTTGCATCCTTTCAACGATGCGATAGAAGCGACGGCGGGGGTGTGTGAAACACCCGTGCACCCCCGCCGTTAAAAACCGTGCTAAAACTAGCAGACGGCGTAGTCCTGAGGCTCGCGGCCGTAGTAGGCGTCCAGGTAGAGCTCCTTGATCTCGCTCATGAGCGGGTAGCGCGGGTTAGCGCCGGTGCACTGGTCGTTGAATGCCTGCTCGGTCATCTCGTCGAGGGTGTCGAGGAAGTACTGCTCGTCAACACCGTAGTCGGCGATGGTCTTCTTGACACCGATGAAGTCCTTGAGCTCCTCGAGCTTCGTGATGAAGTTCTCGAAGACCTCCTTGTCGTCCTTGCCCTCGATGCCGCAGTACTTGGCCATCTCGGCGTAGTTGTGCAGCGCGTTGGGGTAAGGATACTGAGAGAAGGTACCCATCTTGACGGGAGCCTCGGCGGCGTTGTAGCGCATGACGCGGGTCAGGATGACGGCGTTTGCGAGGCCGTGGGGCAGGTGATGGAAAGCGCCGAGCTTGTGGGCCATGGAGTGGTTGAGGCCCAGGAAGGCGTTACCGAATGCCATACCGGCCATGCAGGATGCGTTGTGCATCTCCTCGCGAGCGTGCGGATCCTTGGCACCGTTGGTGAAGGAGCTCGGGAGGTTCTCGAAGACGAGCTTAGCAGCGCGCTCGGAGAGGCCCTTGGTGTAGTCGGAAGCCATGATGGAGACGTAGGACTCGATGGCGTGGGTCATGACGTCGATGCCGGAGGCAGCGGTCAGGCCGCGCGGGGCGGTCATGCAGTTGTCGGCGTCGACGATAGCCATGTTGGGGAGCAGCGCGTAGTCGGCGAGCGGCCACTTGATGCCGGTCTCCTTGTCGGTGATGATGGCGAACGGCGTGCACTCGGAACCGGTACCCGAGGAGGTCGGGACGGCGACGAAGTAGGCCTTCTTGCCCATCTCGGGGAAGGTGAAGATACGCTTGCGGATGTCCATGAAGTCCATGGCCATGTCCTCAAACTTGCACTCGGGGTGCTCGTACATCATCCACATGATCTTGCCGGCGTCCATAGCGGAGCCACCGCCGACGGCGATGATGACGTCCGGCTCAAAGAGAGCCATCTGCTTGGCGCCGCGACGTGCGCACTGCAGCGACGGATCGGGCTCGACGTCGTAGAAGCAGTCGTGGGCGATGCCCATCTCGTCGAGCTTGGCCTCGATGGCGCGGGTGTTGCCATTCTTGAAGAGGAACTGGTCAGTGACGATGAAGGCGCGCTTCTTGCCCATGACGTTGCCCAGCTCGTCGAGGGCGACGGGCGTGGAACCCTTCTTGAAGTAGACCTTCTCGGGAGCGCGGAACCACAGCATGTTCTCACGGCGCTCGGCCACAGTCTTAACGTTGATCAAGTGCTTCACCCCAACGTTCTCGGAGACGGAGTTGCCGCCCCAGGAGCCGCAGCCCAGGGTCAGAGACGGCTTCATGCCAAAGTTGTACAGGTCACCGATGCCGCCGTGCGAGGACGGGGTGTTGATGACGATGCGGCAGGCCTTCATGACGTGCTCGAACAGGCTGATCTTCTCGGCCTGGGCGGGGTGCACGTACAGAGAGGCGGTGTGGCCCGGGCCACCGGCGAGCACCAGATGCTCGGCCTTGTCGACGGCCTCCTGGAAGTCCTTGGCGTGATACATGGCCAGGACCGGGGAGAGCTTCTCGTGGGAGAACTCCTCCTTGGCGGGGTCGGTAGAGGTGACCTCGGCGATCAGGATCTTGGTCTTGGCGGGAACCTCGATGCCGGCGAGCTCGGCGATCTTGGCGGCAGCCATGCCGGGGATGCGGTGATCGAGAGCGCCGTTCTTGAACATGGCGGCACGCAGAGCCTCCATCTCGGCACCCTGCTTGACGAAGTAGCAGCCGCGCTTCTGGAACTCGGCCTTGACCTGGTCATAGATGGTGTCGATGACGGTCACGGACTGCTCGGAAGCGCAGATCATGCCGTTGTCGAAGGTCTTGGAGTGGATGATGGAGTTGACGGCGAGCAGCACGTCGGCGGTGTCGTCGATGACGACCGGGGTGTTACCGGCGCCAACGCCCAGAGCGGGCTTGCCCGAGGAGTAGGCGGCCTTGACCATGCCCGGGCCACCGGTGGCGAGGATGATGTCGACGTCGCGCATGACCATGTTGGTCAGCTCGATGGAGGGGACATCGACCCAGCCGATGATGCCCTCGGGGGCACCGGCCTTGACGGCGGCGTCAAGCACGAGCTTGGCGGCGGCGATGGTGCACTTGGCTGCAGCCGGGTGCGGGGAGATGATGATTGCGTTGCGGGTCTTCAGGCTGATCAGCGTCTTGAAGATCGCGGTGGAGGTGGGGTTGGTCGTCGGGATGACGGCGCCCACGATGCCGATGGGCTCGGCGATCTTGGTGATGCCGTAAGCCTCGTCGCGCTCCAGAACGCCACAGGTCTTGGTGTTCTTGTAAGCGTTGTAGATGTACTCTGCGGCGTAGTGGTTCTTGATGACCTTGTCCTCAAGAACGCCGCGGCCGGTCTCCTCGATTGCCATCTTCGCCAACGGGATACGAGCCTTGTTGGCGGCCATGGCGGCCTCATAGAAGATCTTGTCGACCTGCTCCTGCGTGTACGTAGCAAAAAGCGCCTGGGCCTCTCGCATCTGAGCGAGCTTAGCCTCAAGCGCCTCTACGTTGTCCACAATTGCGGGAGTAGTGTTTTCCGGTGACTTTTTCACCATTTGTGTCTCCTTGCGATCGGAGATTTACCCTACGCCTTGCATGATAGCAAGAAATTATTCGGCGAACGGTAAGATTCCCGTAAAAGGCATACTAAAACGCTTCAACCAAATGAAACGATTCAACTAAAACTATGCCCAATGCATCGCCCCGCTCATTGGGGACAGACTTACATGAGCGCTTTCACTTATTGGGGACAGACATCGTTTTGCCATTTTGCCGTTCTGGACCTGTTTTTGCCGCTCATTGGATATAAATAGGTCACAGGCTCAGCATTTCGCGTTCCTTCTCTCCTTTTAGGTGTTGCCTGTTCAGTTTGAAAGGAGAGATTATGCCCCGATGCGCCCGCGCCGTTTCGCTCACCGGCTATTACCACGTCTTTGACCGTGGCAACTCCAAACAGATTATTTTTGAAGATGACTCTGACCGATATCGTTTCTTATCGGACATCTCGGACAGGTTTGCACGCCATAAAGTGGCGGTGTTGGCTTGGTGCCTTATGGACAACCACTTCCATTTGATGGTTGATGACCCATATGACAACCTTTCAAAGGCAATGCAGTGCGCACTGACGGCGTATGCTAAGTATTTCAATGGGAAAACGGGAAGAACGGGCCATCTGTTTGACAATCGCTATTCGCGTGTTGCGGTTGAGTCAGACACACAGGCGGTGCAGCTACTCGATTATATCCATCTCAATCCTGTGAAAGGTGCGATCGACTCTCTCGAAGCATACCGCTGGTCAAGCTTTAGGTCATACCAGCTGGGCTACGATCCCTTTGACATCTGTGATGCGGCCCCTATGCTCGACATTGTCGGAGGCTCCCGTTGCTATTGCGAGCATCTCAAGGAAGTTGCCGGGCGCATCTGGTCAGTTGAGGTTCTTCCACGCCGACGGATCCACGATGAGGATGCCCTTTCCGTTGCGCGCGAAGTCCTGCCGAGCATAGATCCTGCGCTGCTCAAGGCCCTGCCTCGTCCCGAACGCGATGCCTGCCTGCTGAGGCTCAGGCGGGCACATCTCACGGTTAAGCAAATTGGGCTTATAGGACAAAATGTGTGTCCCGATAGAACACCCGTTTCCATCCATTAATCCAGCCAGAACGGGTACGGGT
>NZ_JBCPDN010000075.1:0-9318 GCF_040915425.1 Collinsella aerofaciens
TCTCTCCCGCCAGGATGGTGGCGATGTTCTGCCCGCCGTACTTGCCGATTTGGCCCTGGCGGTTGTACTCGGCGTTGCTGAGCGCCGTCTGCGCGTTGCTGCGCGCGGTATCGTCGATGACGTTGAGCGGCTGGCCGCCTACGACCAGCGTCTTTGCATTTGCCATTTATCCTCCTTAGGAAAGGGTTACCGTGCTGCCCGATACCGAGCACGTGCTGCCGAACGTCACCGTGTCCCCGGATACCGACGCCTTGCCGGCAGGGCAGTAGACCGTGCCGTCCATGTAGATGAACTTGTCTGTCGCGTCGGCGAGCATCATCGCGAGCTGGCCGTTCTGGCGGCGCAGCTCGGCGATGTCGGACTCGCCGGCGGCGCCCTGCGCCGCCGCGTTCGCGATCTGCAATGCCGCGCTTGCCGCCGCATTGGCCCTCGACGCCGCACCGCTAGCGGCGGATGCCGCATCGAACGCGGATTGACCGAGCCGAGATAGCTCAGTGCTCCACTTCCTGTAGAGCTCGTCGAGCTCCTGGTCGTAGCTGACGGCAGGCCCTGTTGTCCCGTCCACATTTCCCAGGATGACGAGCGCGAAGTCCTCAGTCGTCTCGGAGACCCCGTTGGCGTAGAACTCGAAGTAGGCCAAGCGGCACTTCCCCACCCCGTTGACGGCCTCCGGCGCCAGCGTGGCGCTCACCGATGACGTGCCGACGGTGGCGGCGCAGCGAGCCCACGTGCCGTCGGCATGGAGTACGCACAGGCGCGCGGACTGGTAGGTCGGTGTGTAGGCGGCGCCGTCCACAGTGAGCGACGCCGTTATCTTCTGGGTCTGCGTCTCGCCCCTGCGCACTGTGACGCGCTGCGGGACTGTGCCCGGGCGCTTGCGCATGTCGAGCGCTATCGCGTGGTTGATCATTTGGCCTCCAGCGCCTTGAGCGCGGCGAGCGCGGCCCTAAAGGCCTCGACCGGGTCGACGGCCTCGGTTCCCTCCCCCGTCTCGTCGGCCATGGCCGGCTGCGGGTCGACGATGGCCGAGATCGCGTCGAACACGGCGACCGTGGCGGCGGTGCGCTCATCGACGTACCCGGCGGTCGCCAGCGGGATGCCGTTGACCGTGGGGTCTGGCTTGCGGACGTCCGCGGCCTTGACGACCTCGCGCGTGCCGTCGTCGTACTGGGCGACAAATATGAGTCCGGCGTCCTCGGCGCGCTGGAGCACGTCCGGGTCGTACTCCGTCAGGCACTGCTCGTTATTGCCGATGATGTCGTGGACCGCGTAGCCCACGACGATCTTCTTGCTTGCTTCCATTCCTTCTTGTCCTTTCATCTCTTATCCGCTCCACCCGGACGGCATGGTCGACACGCCGATCAGCAGGCCGTTCCTGAACTCGAGCACCGACGATGTCTGGGACTGGTCGTTGAAATATTTCTTGCCGTTCTCCGTGTAAAGCGGGTGGTATGCCGCTCCGACCTTGGTCGTCAGGCCTGACCACGTCGTGACGCTCGTGTCGGCGCTGCCGCTCACGCTGAGCCTCGGGGTCGAGACTCGCACGACGCCCTGTCCCTGCAGCTGCAGTCCGTGGTAGATAATCGACGGATTGTCGATGTCATGTGACGTTGAGGAGCATTCGATGTATCCGTACTGCGTGCCATCCTTGAATCCCGCCAGCTTCCCGCTCGAGTCGAGCTCCATGGCGTACCCGCTGCTGCGGTTTCCACCGGTGAAGCTTCCGGTCGCCGTGATGTTCTTCGCCGTCATGTAGTTGGTCGTCAGCACGCCTTCCTTGAGGTTCCACGAGTTGCGCCCCTTTGCGTCCGCGAGAGTCCCGGTTGCGATGTATGTCGCGTTGACGTAGACCCTGTTGTTGCTCATGTAGAGCCCCTGGTCTGCGCCGTTGTTGGTCAGGCGGTCGAAGATGGCCTTCTGGTCCATCTGCTCGTCGTAGGCGCTCAGGATGCCATCGGCGTAATCCGATGCGTCCTTCTGCTCGATGGCGTGGCGCGCCCCGGTCGCGGCCTCGGCATAGTCCCTCACGGCGGTCGAGTAGGCGCCGTAGGCGGCGTCGTACTCGTCCATGGCGGCCTTGAGCTCCTCAGCTGTCTTGCACTTGAGCACCTTGTCGACCTTGTCGGTATAGGCGCCGTACGTGCCTCCCTCATCGGTCGTGCCGAAGGCCTTGGTGTAGCGGGGGCCGAGGACGGACGAGAGGAACTTGGCACTGAGGGCCTTGTTCGACTTCAGCGCGTTGTACTGGCTCGTGAGCTCCTCGCGCTCCTTGTCCACGTCCTGCTTGGCCTTCTTGACCGCCGCCTTCTCCGCTTCGGTCACCACACCGTCTTTGGCGAGGTCCTGCACCGTCGTGTCGAGGCCATTGAGTGAGCCCGTGAGGTCGTGCGCGCTCTGGTACGCCTTGTTGTACGCGGCCTCCAGCACCGGCGCCGTGTGGGTGACGCTGCCGTCGCCGTAGGTGACGCGCTCCATCGACCAGACGAAGTATCCGTTCGACCATTGCGGGAGGTCCTCGGACCATCCCAGCTCTGGGTTCTGCGCATTGATCGGCGGCACGCTGTCCGATTGATTCTTGGCGTAGAGCTTCACGCGCGCCGCGATGGCGCTGCCGGCCATCTGGTTGCTGCCGTTGATGGCCTTGGCGAGGCACGGCGCGGTGTAGGTGACCGAACCGTCCGTCAACGTGACCTTGCTCCTCGTCCAGATGTACTTGCCCTTCGCCCACGCGGGCTGAGCCTCCGACCAGCTGCCGCCGGACTGCGCCGTGGAGCTCGTGGACAGGTAGTACTGTTCGACGATGCCGCGCACGCCGGTACCGGTCGAGCCCTTGTCGCCCTTGGCGCCATCGATGCCGCTGATGCACACGGGCTCGCTGTACTCGATGTCACCGGACTGCATGGTGGTCTTGGTGCGCGTCCAGATGTACTTACCCGACACCCATTGCGGCGCAGTTGTCTGCCATCCGCCCTGCGGCTCGGTGACGCGCGACGTTCCCTGGGCGTACTCGACGTCCACCGACGCTATCACGGCATCGGCGACGGCGATGTCCTTGCCGTCGAGCTTGGCGCCGGGGCCTAGATGGACCTCGCTCTCGTCGAGGTTCCAGTAGTTCTTGCCCGCCTTGTCCTGGATGGTGCCGGCCTTGATCAGGTCGCCGAGCATCGTGCCAAAGCAGATGAACTCGGCGAAGAAACCCTTTCCGGTGCCGAAGGTGCGCCAGTCCCACGAGCCGTCGGCCTTGCAGCCGGAGGCGATGCGGAAGCCCTGGGAGCACAGCTGCATGGCCATGCCGTCGCCGGTCGTCGAGCGGCCGTCCGCGTCGAGGGGCACGGAGCCGAAGATCAGGCCGCGCTCGAAGCTCGTGTGGACGTAGCTGTTGCCCGCAAGGTTGAACTGCGTATTCATGCTGTCAATGACCTGCTGGAGGTACGATGGCGGCGTCAATGCCGCCACGTCCCAGTTGGACGAGCGCTTCGACAGGCTGGACACTTTCTGCTGCTGCGCCAGCAACATGTCCGTGATTGTCTCGGTCACGTTCCCGAGCGTCACGCGCATGGTGCCGCCCAGCTCGTCGGTCACGAGCTTGGTCACGCGGCCCTCGCAGCGCAGCGCCGGGCTGAAGCACGTGTCGACGATCTGGACGTCGTCGCCCACTGCGACGCCCTCCCACTCGCGCCCGAACTGCACGAGGTCGACGACGTCGGCCTCGTAAGTCATGCCGGGCTCCTTACGGGAGCCGAAGTACGCGCGGGTCTCGGCGAGCAGCGTCGCCGCGTCCTCGCAATTTGGATTTTCATATTGTCCGAACACGTGCGCGCGCCCGCCCCTGCCGTCGGGTCGACCGTAGAGCTTGAGCGCGGTCGCGTCCTCCACGTAGTTCTTGCCGTTGTTGATGTCACCGAAGGTCAGCTTGCGACCGTAGCCGCCCGTGTCGGTCTCGATACCCTTGCCGTAGCCGTAGCAGGCAGTGATCGCCCCGTAGTGCTCGGTGCGTGATACCGATGTCAGGTCCTTGGTGTAGGTGAACCGGCGGTGGCCGCCCTTCGCGCCTCGATGCGAGCGGACGCCCACCCTGCGAGAGGTCACCCTGCCGCCGGATACGGTGATTTCAGTCTCAAGCTCGCCGCCGCATTTCAAGATTGACTGGAGCGCCTCGCGCGCCGAGGTGTGGTAGAAGATCAAGCCCTTGTCGACGGTGCCGGTCTGGTCGACCGTTCCGGCGGTCCAGCGGGTCGGCCCGAGGCAGACATTCAGCGCCTGCAAGAAGCCGTAGCCGTAGGGGCGCTTGTCCTCGATATAGTCGCCGTACGTCTCGCAGATTGAGCTGATCGCCGTGTCCGTGTAGACCGTATCGCCTCCGGCGTGGAGGCCCTTGGGGTCTTGGCAGACGTGCTCGTGGACCTTGCCGAGGCGGTCGGCCCACACGAGGCGGTAGCCCTGCTTGAGCGCGAAGGTCGTGGCGATGTCCACGCTGTCCTCGCCGTTGAGCTCGTCGGTATGGGTGAGGGAGAGCAGCTCCTTGGGGCCGATTGTCGATACGTAGGCGTCCTGCCACGTGTATACGTCAATTCGCACCTAGAGCCACCTCTCCTCCCATTCGAGCGTCGCGGTGCCGCCGCTCGTCTTGATCTGCTGCACGCCGTCGAGCGAGAAGAAGTCGCTCGCGACGGTCACGGGCCAGTCCGCGCCGTTGACTGTGCAGCGCTCGGCGCGCATGTCCAGCACGACGGTCTGCGCGCCCGTGAACGACGCCTCGACGCGGACGAACCGCCCGGTCGAGACGTTGGTGATTGTCCAGCTCGAGCCTGCCGGGGGCCTGCACGTGACCGTAGGGTAGGCCCTGTAGTTGCCCCCGGCGGCGACGGCGCGCTGGGATGCCGACACCTGCTCGGAGCGCCGCTGCCCGTAGGCGGCGGGGTCTGCACAGTAGAACCCGAGCGTGAGATTCGGCATGTGTGCGTTGCGCCCCTGCTCCGCCCCTCCCCTGTAGCGCGCGAGCATGTAGCGCTCGGGGGCGTCGTCGAGCACGAGGGCCTTCTCGCCACCGGACAGCGCCGAGGCGAGCACGGCCCTTGCCTCGGCGACCTCGTCGAGGGAGCCGCCGACGATGTTGCAGTCGACCGCTATCTCGACGGGCTCGAGGCCCGTGGCGCGGACGTGTGTGCCGTCCATGCCGGGGACCTCGGTCTCATCGAGCCGCACCTTGGGGACAATCGGTCTCGTGACCTTGGTCACCAGCAGGTACGGCGTTAGGTCGATTCCGCCGAATATCATGCGAACCCCCTTGCGGCGAGCGTGTGCCTGCCGCGCATCGCGATGGCGGAGGAGACGCGCTCCGAGTCGATGTACAGGTTTCCGTCCTTGTCTCGGATCTGCTCGAGGACGGACAGGATGCCGGCGAGGGCGTCGTCGGAATCCTCCTCGGGACGCGCCGGAGTGTAGACAGCGGACGGCGCGACGGTCAGGCCCGTCGAGAGCATCCCCTGCGCGGTGTCCATGGCGCCGCTGATGGCGGAGACCACGGTGCCGGTGCCGGAGCCGATGCCCTGCGCCCAGCCCTGCATGAGGGCCTTGCCCGAGAAGGTCGTGTAGCCGTGCCCGGAGAAGGGGCCGACCTTTGCCGGCGAGAACGGGAAGAAGGAGCGGATTCTGGAGACTGCGCCGGAGACCGCCGAGGTCACCGAGCCGATAGCGGACATGATGCCGTCCTTCAGGCCGTTGAGTATCGACTTGCCGGAGTTGAAGAGCCAGTTTCTCGCACCCGAGAAGAACCCGGTGATCTTGCCCTTTATGCTCGTGACGGTCCTGTAGACGGAGTTGATTCCGTTTGACGCTGCGCTCTTGATGCCCTCCCAGATGGACGAGCAGGCGCTCTTGATGCTCCCCCACATGCTCGACCACGTGGAGCTGATGCTGTTGAGCACGGAGCTGATCACGCCGTTGACCTGATTTATCGCCGAGTTGACGGAGAACTTGATGCGTCCCCATACGACCTCGGCGAAGTCGCGGACGGTGTCCCACACGCTCGACCAAACCGAGCTGATTCCGTCGAGCGCGGACGTTATCACGGACTCGACGACCCCGATGGCCGCCCGCACGGCGAACTCAATCTGAGACCAGACGAGCTCGGCTACCTGCTTGATGGTGTTCCAGACCGTATCCCAGTCGCCGCTTATCGCGGCGGTGACCGTGGAGATGACTGTCTGCACCACGGCCATCGCGACCTGGACGGCAGTGGAGATTGCGCCCATCACACCAGTCAGGACAGCGGAGATCGCAGGCCAGACCGCGTTCCAGACGGCGGAGATGATGCCCATCGCCACCTGAATCGCGCCCTGGATGAGCGGCATCGCCGCCAGCACGGCGGACAGCACGGACTGCACGGCGGGCATGGCGATGGCGACGAGCTGCGAGACGGTCGTCATTACGTCCGCGATGACACCGACCAGGAAGCCGATGACCGGCGACAGCGCCTGCACGATGCCGAGCACCACCTGTATGCCGGTGGAGAGCACCGGCAGCACGGCCTGCGCGATGTTGAGCAGCGCCGTGCCGATTGGCGCGATGAGCGGCGCGATGAACCCGATTGCCGCCTTGATGCCGTTACCGACGGACGTGGCCACGCCAAGGATGGCCTGAAGCGCCGAGCAGATCTGCGAGGAGTCCAGCTTCGGCAGCTTGATACCGATGCCGGCGAGCGCCCCGACGGCGATGTTCCACGCCGTGGCGAGCGCCTCGGACACGATGGGCGTGAGCACCGACGCGATGCCGGAGAGCGCCGCGGGGAGCGCCTTGATGATGCCCTGCCCGATCTGCGCGACGCGCGGCGCGATGTTCTTGGCGACCGCGCCGACGGACGTGAGCAGCTGCTCGGTGAGCTGCGAGAAGTCCACGTCGTCTCGGCCCAGACCGGTGAGGAAGTTCTCCCACGATGCCTTGGCCATGCCGATGGAGCCGGAGATGGTCGTCGCGGCCTCCTTGGAGGTCGTGCCGGTGATGCCCATCTCGGACTGCACGGTGTGGATCGCCTCGACCACGTCGGCGTAGCTGTCGATGGTGAGGTCGGCGGTCTTGCCCTGCGCCGCGCGCAGCTTGTTGGCGTCCGCGATGAGTCGCTCCATCTCGGACTTCGTGCCGCCGTAGCCCAGCTTCAGGTTGTCCAGCATCGTATAGTTTTGCTTGGCAAAGCCTTGGTAGGCGTTCTGGACGTCGGCCATGTCCGAGCCCATCTTGTTGACGTTGTCCGCCATGTCGCCCATCGCCGTTTTGGCGGACTCGGCGGCCTTCGCCACGTCGCCGCCGCACGAGCTCACGAGCGATGCGGCGAAGCTGGTCGCCTGGGTCATGTATTGGTTGGCGCTCATGCCGCACGTCTTGTACGCTTCCGCGGCGTATCCCTGCAGTTTGCCGGACGCGGAGCCGAAGAGCGTGTCGACGCCGCCGACCAGCTGCTCGTAGTCGGCGTATGCGGATACCGCAGCGCCGCCGATTGCGGTCACCGCCGTGGTGAGCGCGCCCATGCCAGCCGCGGCGACGGTGCCCACGCCCCTGGCGACGGTGCCGAGCCCGCTCAGCAGCCCGCTGGAGCGCTTGACCCCGCCGTCCACGCCGGAGGTCATCGAGTCGCCGAATGACTTTCCGGCCTTGGAGCCCGTGTCGCCGAACTCCGAGCAGATGCTGCCGGCGAAGCCCTTCATGGACGGCATGAGCGTGATGCATGCCGAGCCTACGCTAGTCGCCATCCCGTCCTCCTAATCCTAGAATCTCGTCGATTTCCGCCCTGTTCGCGAGGGCGTTGCGCTGGTGCCTCTTGAGCTCTGCGAGCTGCCCGGGCGTCTTGAGCGGCTGCGGCTCCTGCGGCGGCCGGTGCTTCTTGTCGCTCAGCCCCCACGCGAGGCTCCTGAGCTGGTGCTCGATGCGCCAGAGCATGTACGTCTCCTCGCTCCACTTGAGCTCCGGGTACATGCGGCGCGCGCACCTCGACTCCTTCGGCAACTGCTCCCACAGGAGGGCGGCGCGCCGGAGGTCGTTCGGTCCGCCCTCGAGCGGGAGGTCGATGCCGTAGTACTGGCGGAAGTCCGCTACGACTTCTGAGCGGTGCCCTTCGAGCTCGAGGACGAATCCTGGGAGTTTTTTGCCTTCGCCGCCTCGAATGCGGCCTGCATGAGCACGCCCGTGGACTCGACGGAGCCGCCGAGGCGCTCCATGTACTCCTCGTCGCGGCCCGCGAAGACGCGCTCGAAGGCCTCGAACATCCCGTCGGGCTCGGTCTCGCTCTTGGCGAACTGCTTGTTCGTCTTGTAGCTGAGCAGCTCGTCGAGGTCGGCGGTGAACTCGCCGTCGATGCCGGGGATGGTGAATGTGAGCTCGGTCATTACTTGCCCTCCGCGGTCTCAGCGGCCTTGGCGGTCGCGGTCTCGGTGGACTGGATGTAGTCGTAGCAGGTGTTGCCGGCATCGTCGGTGAGGTACTTGACCGTGAGGGCGCGCGCGGCGAGCTCGCCCACGGCGAGGGTGAGGTCGTCCAGCTCGGAGGACTGGGCGAGCGGCACGACCTTGCGCCAGCGGCGGCCGTCCTTGAGCACGAGCTCTAGCACGGCGGGCCACGTCTCGGTGGAGTCGCCGTTGTGCTTGACGGTGATCATGCCGGCCTCGTCCTTGACGTTGCCGGAGCCGTACATGACCTTGAGGGTCGCGGCCTTGATCTCGGCGAGCGTGAGCTGCGCGCTCTCGACGCGAGAGGTCTGCGGCGACGCCATGAGGTCGCCGTTCATGTCCTTGATGTCCTCGGAGTCGGTGTCGAGCGTCTCGACGTAGCCGTCCTCGCTGATGTAGCCGAGGCACTTCCACGCCTCGGGCAGCGCGGTCGTGTAGTCGGTCGGCAGCGCCGTTCCGACGGGAGCGGTGAAGATGTAGCCGCCCTTGACTCCCTTGGCGCTGGAGACGTTGGCGACGTTGTTTTTGTTGCTTTCTGCCATGATTGCTCCTTATTCGCAGATGGTCAGGTTGATGTTCGTCTGGTATCTGGGAGTCCCCGTGTCGGGGTCGTCCCATCGGTAGGTGCCGTCGGGCACGGCGGAGAACACGTTCGGCTCGTCCTCGATGGCGGAGCACGCCCGCTCGACGGCCTCGGCGATCTCGCGTGCGCGCCTGCGGGTCTTCGCCCACGACGTGGCGAGCACGCGCGGCGACTGGATGAACCGCGTCGCGCTCGTGGCTGCGAGGGTGACCTGGACGAACTCATCGGGTCTCTCGCGCGGAACGTCCGGCACGCACTTGATGCCGGTCGCGTGCATAAGGCGCTGGGCCACTACCC
>NZ_JBCPDN010000076.1:0-9263 GCF_040915425.1 Collinsella aerofaciens
CGCCGTGATGCGCGACCGGGTGCCCTACCGGGAGTAGCCCCGACGGTTGACAAAACTATAGGAACACCCAATGACTAGGCCGCTTGCGTGCGATTTTTGACCGTTGGGCGGGCTTGCCGCCCTTGCCGCAAAAACGTTTTTGCATATCGGGTACAACGGGCTTTACGTGAGTAAAGTGCGCGCCGCGTCCACGTGCCGCGTTTTTAAAGGAGGCCCCATGCCTGGTGTTACCCCTGCAAAAGTTCTGTCCAATTTTGGTATTACGCTGGTCGAAGATCCCGCCGAGAATCAACCCCGTCTGCTGGTCGATCTGCCCGCCGCGGAGCTCGTCGAGCACGCTATCCGCCGCGAAGAAGGCCGCATGGCATCCAACGGCGCGCTGGTGATCGAGACGGGGGAGCGTACCGGCCGTTCCCCCAATGACCGCTTTATCGTTGACACCCCCGATGTTCACGACAAGATTGCCTGGGGCGCGGTCAACCGCCCGCTGTCCGTCGAGAGCTATGAGGCCATCAAGGCCGGCATCGTCGACTATCTCAACGAGCGCGACGTGTTCGTCACCCGCGGCATGGCAGGTGCCGACCGCAACCACACGCGTCGACTGCTCGTTGCCTGCGAGCGTGCCAGCCAGGCACTTTTTATTAAGCAGATGCTCGCCCGCCCGCTCGCTCGCGAAATCGCGCGCACCGGCGAGCCGGACTTCTGCGTCCTTGCCGCGCCAGGTTACCAGTGTGACCCCGCCATCAAGGGCCTCAACTCCAGCGCCGCGGTGGTCATCAACTTCCAGGAACGCGTGATTCTGGTCGCCGGCACCGGCTACTCCGGCGAGATTAAAAAGTCGATCTTTAGCGTCATGAACTATCTGCTGCCCGTCGAGGACGACGTGCTGCCCATGCACTGCTCGGCCAGCATGGATCCCGTCACGCACGAGACCGCCGTGTTCTTTGGCCTGTCCGGCACCGGCAAGACCACGCTTTCGGCCAATCCCACGCGCCTGCTGATCGGCGACGACGAGCACGGTTGGTCCGACATGGGTATCTTCAACATCGAGGGTGGCTGCTACGCAAAATGCGAGGGCCTGGACGCCTTCCGCGAGCCCGAGATCTTCAACGCCGTCCGTTTTGGCGCCATTTGCGAAAACGTGGTGCTCGACGAGAACCGCAAGCCCAACTACGACGACATCTCGATCACGCACAACACGCGCGTGGCCTATCCCGTGGAGCACATTCCTAACGCGTGGACTAAGGGTATGGGCACCACTCCGAGTGTCGTGCTGTTCCTGACTTGCGACGCTTTTGGCGTGCTGCCGCCCATCTCACGCCTGACGGCCGATGCCGCTATGTACCACTTTGTGACGGGCTTTACGGCTAAGATTCCCGGCACCGAGGTCGGCGTCACCGAGCCCACGCCCACGTTCTCTTCGCTGTTCGGCGAGCCGTTTATGCCGCTCGACCCCATGGTTTACGCCAAGATGCTTGGCGAGCGCATTGCCGACGGCCGCACGCGCGTGTACCTGGTCAACACCGGCTGGATTGGCGGCGGCTACGGCGTGGGTCATCGCATCGAGCTGGCCTACACGCGCTCGCTGGTCGCGCGCGCCCTCGACGGCACCATCGAGGACAGCGAGTTCGTGCACGACGACATCTTTAACGTTGACATTCCCACGACGTGCCACGGCGTGCCCGATGGCATCCTGGTGCCGCGCCAATACTGGCAGAGCACCGCGCGCTACGACGAGGCCGCGCACAACCTGGCGGTGATGTTCGAGGAGAACTTCGAGAAGAAGTACTCGCACCTGCCCGAGTCCGTCAAAGCCGCCGGCCCGCACGCCCAGGTGTCCGCCGAGGCCCGTCATCGCGGCCACGGCTTGCTGGGACTCCGCCACTAGCGTCGCCTCAGACCCAAAACCACCATAAAGGGGCCAGTGCATCTTTGTGGTGGTTTTGCTCGCGTGGATGACTCGGGTTACAATACGCCTGACATATCGTCCCCTTCTCCGGATGGGGACAGCGCAAGCGTTCTTGTGACGGCACCGTAGGACTTTGAAGGTGGCCGTTGTAAGGGCGCTTTTTGTTTAGGCGCCCTCACTCGGGCGCGCACAATGAAGGGAGAGCGTATGAAGAGCTTTATTACCGAGGATTCATTCTGGGAGCTGTTTCCGCAGGCAGCGGTCGGTGTTGTGATCGTGGAGGGCATGAAGCCCACGGCTCAGATTCCTCAAGAGGACGTGGATGCGATTGCGGCGTTGCTCGACCGCGCCAATATCGATGCGGAGCGTCATCTGACCAGCGACACTATCAGCGAGAACGCACCGGTCAAGGCATGGTGCGAGGCCTATCGTCTGTTCAAGACCAAGAAAGGCGCGCGCTGCTCGATCGAGAACTTGCTCAAACGCGTGCTCAAAGGCAAGCCGGTGGGCCACATTACGCCCGCGGTGGATATTTACAACACGGTGTCGCTGACCTACGCGCTGCCCGTGGGAGGCGAGGATCTGCATGCGATCGAGGGAGACCTTCGCTTGAAGGTGACCGACGGTGGCGATGCGTTCTTGCCGCTTGGCGAGGAGGCGGACGATCCGACGCTGCCCGGCGAGCTCGCCTACATCGACGATGCGGGCGCTGTGTGCCGCTGCTGGAACTGGCGCGACGGCGTTCGCACGGCGCTGTCCGATGATTCGGCCGATGCGTTCCTGGCGATTGAGTGCGTGGAGCCCGAGCGGATGGGGGATTGCCAGGCCGCGATCGATCGCTTAGCCGAGCTGCTCGAGCGCTATCTGGGAGCGACGCTTGTCGTTAAGACGCTTGTGACCCGCGACAGCCCCTGCGTGGAGCTGTAGCGACGCCTGCGGATCATGTTCGCCGGTCAAAACCACCACAAAGGTGCCTGTCCCCTTTGTGGTGGTTTTTATGTTGATGGGTTAACAAATGGGGTATTTGGGTACGGGTGTCGCCTTATGCGACTAAGATGTTTACCCGTAAGCATTATGCAAGCGAAAGGCGGTCGTCTCCCATGCAGCAGAACGACGAGACACGTTTCGAGGACTTTGTCGGACTGATCAGCGGGCTCTACAAGGAGATCCAGCGCATTAAGACATCCGAGGGCGCAAGGCTGGGCCTCAAGGGCTCCGACGTTATGTGCCTTTACTATCTTGAGCGCAGCAAGGACGGCCTGACTGGCGCTGACCTGGCTCGCATGGCAGGCGTGACCCGCGCCGCCGTCTCGCGTACGCTCGCTCATCTGGAGGAGGGCGGCTACGTCGAGGTCGACGATTCGGGCGATGCCGCCGTTAAGTATCGTGCTCCGGTGCGCCTGACCGCTCTGGGCGGCGAGAGCATGAGCGAAGCGGACCGCATCATTCGCGAGGTGCTCGATACCACCGGTAAGGCTATGGGTGTGGAGCAGCGCGAGCAGATGTATGCGTCGCTGCGCACGATTCTCAACACCCTGCGCGAGCTGTAGGGCCGCCAAGGCTTTTGCTTCCAATTAACAACTGCATAGTCCTGTTTGAGCGCGTATACCGTGCCGGGGCCTTGCTGTCAAAATTCCCTGCGCGGGACCTGCGCAAGAAAGGATTCGCTATGTCCGTCCGCATTATTACCGATTCCGCAAGCGATATGTCGCCGGTCGAGCACCCAGCGCTGGCCGTTTTGCCGCTGTCCGTCACCTTTGGCACCGATGTGTACATGGATGGCATCGACATCGATCACCAGCGCTTTTACGAGATGCTCGTGGAGCGCGATGAGCTGCCCAAGACCGGCCAGGTCAACCCGTACGCGTTTTCGCAGGCGATTGCCAAGGTTCGTGAAGCCGGCGATGAGGCTGTGATTATTACCGTGGGCGCTAAGCTATCAGGCACCAATCAGAGTGCCCGTACCGCACTTGCCGAGGCGCCAGGCGGCGACGTTTACGTGGTGGATAGCAATAACGT
This sequence comes from Collinsella aerofaciens, assembly GCF_040915425.1. Taxonomy (GTDB): domain Bacteria; phylum Actinomycetota; class Coriobacteriia; order Coriobacteriales; family Coriobacteriaceae; genus Collinsella; species Collinsella aerofaciens_BW. The sequence goes on from NZ_JBCPDN010000076.1 coordinate 3,929, forward strand.
CACTCTGGGCGAGCGTGTCATGGTCGAGTATGCCCTGCGCCTGGTGGATGAGGGTCGTAGTGCAGCTCAGATCGCGGCGGCCGTCGAGGCCGTGCGCGACCGTGTGGTGGTTATCGGCCTGCTCGAGACGCTGGAGTACCTGGTGCGCGGCGGTCGTCTGTCTGCTGCGGCCGGCGCCGTGGGCACGCTGCTCAACGTAAAGCCCGTGGTGGCTGTCGAGGACGGTCTGATCGTGCAGCTGGGTAAGGCGCGCGGTTCCAAGAACGGCCGCAATCTGCTCAATCAGAAGGTCGAAAAAGCGGGCGGCATCGACTTTTCCATGCCGCTGGCGCTCGGCTATACGGGCCTTTCGGATGCGGTGCTCAAGAAGTATATCGAGGACAGCGCGGCACTTTGGGCTGGCCACACCGAAGGCGAGTTGCCCGTTCACACCATCGGCGCCACCATCGGCACCCACGTAGGCCCCGGCGCCGTCGCCGTAGCCTTCTTCCAGCCCGCCAACTAACCGATCTGCCATAAACCACCACAAAGGGGACAGGCACCTTTGTGGTGGTTTATGCTTTTCCGGGTGGAAGGGAGCGAGCAATGGCGTCTGAGGGCTTTTTTGAACGGGTGTACGAGGTGGTCGAGCAGATCCCCGAGGGGATGGTCGCCACGTATGGTCAGGTGGCGCTGCTTGCCGGTCGTCCACGAAGTGCGCGGTACGTGGGGTATGCCCTGCATAGTAATCCGCGTCCCGGCGAGATTCCCTGTCACCGCGTGGTGTTTGCCGACGGGCACATATGCGAGGGCTTCGCTTTTGGCGGTCCCGATGCTCAACGTGAGCTTTTGCTAGGGGAGGGTGTGGCGTTTAAGGACGACATGCACGTCGACTTGCCCGCCTGTCGCTGGCCAGCAGGGCTCTAGCGCTCTGCCGTGGCCAAAACCACCACAAAGGTGCCTGCCCCCTTTGTGGTGGTTTAGTTTACTTGGGCTAACTTATGGAGAAGCTATGGCGGCGGATATTGATGCTGCAAAGTAAACCACGGTGAACTATATTGGTTTCAGCAACGGAGCAGGCAATAGGCGATGAAAAAGCCTGCCCTGTTGAGTTTGATTCGCATTCCTCCCCTCTGTGCGATTCAACGGTGTACTTCGGGAACAGGCCCGCTGGCAACTAACTGCCAGCGGGCCTGTTCCTGTTTGTCGGGGGAGTGCGATGGACGGAGCCGAAGCGGTCCGCTCCAAAAAAGGCGGACGCCGTAGCGCCCGCCCTATAGCAATCGAAAGCTCAAGTCAGCAGATCGGCCTAGTACACCATACCCATGGCGTCCTGAACCTCGGCCAGGGTCTGCTCGGCGATCTCGTTGGCGCGACGGTTGCCCTCATGCAGGACGTCCTTCACATAGTCCAGATCGTTCTCGTAGCGCTGGCGACGCTCGCGGATAGGTGCGAAGTACTCGTTGACGGCCTCGGTCACGTACTTCTTGAGCTGGCCGGAGCCGCCCATGCCAATCTCCTCGGCAATTTCGACCTCGGAGCGACCGGTGCAGATGGCGGCCGTCGAAAGCAAACCGGACACGCCGGGGCGGTTCTCGGGATCGAACGTGATCATGCGCTCAGAGTCGGTCTGGCTCTTCTTGATGCGCTTGGCCGTCTCCTCAGCGGTCATCGAGATGTTGATGGCGTTGCCGTAGCTCTTGCTCATCTTGCGACCGTCAAGTCCGGGCAGTAGCGGGGTCTCGGACAGCAGCGCCTCGACCTCGGGGAACACCTTGCCGTAGCGGTTGTTAAAGCGGCGGGCGATGGTGCGGGTGAGCTCGATGTGCGGCAGCTGGTCGCGGCCGACGGGCACGACGTTGCCCTTGCAGAACAGAATGTCGCAGGCCTGGTGCACCGGGTAGGTGAGCAGAAGGCCGGTAAGCTCGTGGCCCGAGGCCTCCATCTCGGCCTTGACCGTGGGATTGCGCGCCAGCTCGGCCTCGGAGACCAGCGACAGGAACGGCAGCATGAGCTGGTTGGCGGCGGGCACGGCGGAGTGAGCGTAGATCATGGTCTTGTCGGGGTCGATACCGCAGGCAAGGTAGTCCATGACCATGTTGTACACGTTGTCCTGGATGTGCTCGGTGGTGTCGCGGTCGGTGATGACCTGGTAGTCGGCGATGAGTACGTTGGTCCTGGCGCCCATGTTCTGCAGCTCCACGCGGCCCTTGAGGGTGCCAAAGTAGTGACCCAGGTGCAGACGGCCGGTGGGGCGGTCGCCGGTAAGCATGGTGAACTTCTCGGGCGTCTTGGCCAGGCCCTCGCGAATGGCGTTGCTCTTTTGCAGCGCGACTTCGTAGCTGTTCTCGTTTGGCATGATTGCTCCTAACGTTCGTTCGCAGGTTTTGATGATAACGCGTTTATTGGAGGGGCGGGGCGTAAGTAGGCGAGGGGCGGGAGAGGGGTGGCTTGTGCAATGGGCGCGGCGTGGCCGCGCTTGGCCAACGGTGCCTTGGCACATCCTCGGCAGCTTGCCCTAGAGCTTGTGGTGGCGCTCTTCTTTGCGCTCCTCGGCTGCCTGCTCCTCCTGCTTAAAAGCGGGGTCGTCGGGGGTGACCAGCTCGTCCTCGTGCGTGCGCTTGTTGTAATGGTGGCGTAGCACGGGTTCAAACAGGTGTAGGTGCTTGGCGAAGGCAGCCGAGCCAATGGCGAGCACGGTAAAAATGAGCACGCGCATGGGCACCTCGACCTGATTGATGGCGGCGGCGCCGGCCGAAAGCATAATGCACCAGGCATAGATGAGCAGCACAGCCTGTTTTTGGTTGTAGCCTTCTTGGATCAGGCGGTGGTGGATGTGGCCCTTGTCGGCCTGCCCGATGCTAATGTGGGCGCGCTTGCGGCGCACAATGGCGCTAAACGTGTCGATGATGGGCACACCGGCAACGATGAGCGGGATGATAAGCGAGGTGAGTGCGGCGGTGCGGCTCACGTTGAGCAGCGAGATGGAGCCCAGCGCAAAGCCCAGAAGCAACGACCCCGAGTCGCCCAAGAAGATACTTGCGGGGTTGAAGTTGTAGCGCAAAAAGGCCAGACAGGCGCCAAAGAGCGCAATGGAGAGCGCGGCGGCGTCGATGCGGCCCGAGAGAACAGCCATCGAAAACATGGTGAACGATGCGATGCCGCAGATGCCCGTGGCCAAGCCGTCGAGGCCGTCGATGAGGTTAATGATGTTGGTGAATGCCACCAGATAGATCACGGTAATGGGGTAGGCGAGCCATCCGAGCATGATCTCGCCGGGAGCAAACGGGTTGACGATGACGCCGATCCGCAGGCCGCCCATGCAGGCGATAAGCGCGGCGAGGACCTGTCCGGCCAGCTTTTGCTTGGGCGTGAGCTGGAAGACGTCGTCGATGGCGCCGGTCGCAAAGATAACGGTAAAAGAAAGCGCAAGTATGGGGTAGCTGATGTGCAGACGGGGGTGGGGCACCAAAACGGGCGGCCAACCCAGGTACCAGGTGCCTAGGATTTGCACAGTGCAGGCGACGACCAGGCCCAAAAACACCGCCGTTCCGCCCAAACGCGGGATGGGCTTGGTGTTGATGCGGCGCTTAGAAGGATAGTCGACGGCGTCGAGCTTGATTGCCAGGCGCTTGACCAGGGGTACCGTGAGGAAGGTCGTGATAAAGGCCGCCGCTGCCACGCATAGGTACGGTATGTAGCTCGGGGATGAAGCCATGAATCTAAAAACCGCCAAGCGTCGAAGGAAAAGGTCAGAAGAACGCCATGCGCAAAGGGCATAGCCGAACCATAATACTCGACCAAGGGGGGTGCATGGAATTGCACGCAGCGATAATCACGCGCTTACCAGATATTGGGATGTTGTCGATGGCTTGTCGGGATGCCGGCGGGGATCCATATGGACTGTAATGGTGATTTTCGGCAAAAGAAAACCACCCCCCACGTTACGAAAATGAACCCACCTAAAACAGGTGGGTGCCCTCATCGACTGTTCCAGCGTCCTTAACAACGAAGGATACCTGTACTAGGTACGACTGTGTGGGCTCCCTAAATAAACGCGACGGTTCACCCAGTTGCTCCGCGGGGGGCGGAATACCTACATCATAAAGCGGCACTTTATCGATTCCAGTCTTGACATTACAAAAATCGTGTCGGACGATTACGGCGCCTTGGGCTCGAGCCGTCTGTGGGGTTGATCCCTTTACGTTTGAGCTGCTGAATCGTTGTTTTGGAGCATGGTTTTATGCCGACGTCGTTGACCGAACTTTTTTCGCCCGCCTGCCATTTGTGTCCGCGCCGTTGCGGTGCGGCGCGCGATGAGGGCGCGCACGGCGTCTGCGGTGCTAACGACACGCTCAAGGTGGCCCGCGCCGCGCTTCATATGTGGGAGGAGCCGCCTATCTCGGGCGAGGCCGGTTCGGGCACGATCTTCTTTAGCGGCTGCTCGCTCAAATGTATCTACTGCCAGAACCACGAGATCTCGACCGGCAATTTTGGCCTTGAGATTTCGCCTGAGCGCCTGGTCGAGATTATGCTGGAACTGCAGGACCAGGGTGCCAACAACATCAATTTGGTGACGGCGACGCACTATGCGCACCTGTTGCCTGCCGCGATTGCCGCGGCACGGGCGCGCGGACTGGTTATCCCAATCGTCTACAACACGAGTGGTTACGAGCGCGCGAGTGCCGTGGCGGCGCTGGGCGACCTGGTCGATGTGTGGCTCACCGACTTTAAATATGCCGATGCCGGGCTTGCGCAGTCGCTCTCCCATATAAAGGATTACCCGCGTGTGGCCGTGTCGGGTCTGGCCCAGATGGCGCGCGAGATCGAGCGCCGCGGGGGAGAGTTGGTGGACGAGGACGGGCTTATGAAGCGTGGCATGATCGTGCGTCACCTGGTGCTTCCGGGGCATGCAGACGATTCGTGTCGCGTGCTGGACCTGGTGTGGCAGACGGTGGGCGACGTGCCGATCTCGGTTATGAACCAGTACACGCCCAATGCGCTCATGCGCGAGCAGGGCGGCGACCTGGCACGCGCCGTGACGCGTGAGGAGTACGAGCAGGTGCTCGACCATGCCGACGACCTGGGTTTTACGACGATGTTCTGGCAAGAGGGCGGCGCGGTAGACGAGAGCTTCACCCCCGCCTTCGACACCACCGGCGTCCTCACCAGCGCAAAGTAGAGCGCACGCTGATGATTTTTCTGGGACGGGGATTAAAAAATCATCGAGAGGATCGCCTGTTCGAAAAGTTGTCAAAATAGCCGCGTCCCAAAAAGACTGGTTGATTTCCGATCTCAGCCGAACACATTGAGCAAATAGGCCATTCCCGCACCTAGCCGAACGCCCCCGCGGCCC
>NZ_JBCPDN010000077.1:0-8601 GCF_040915425.1 Collinsella aerofaciens
GGGTAGGTCTCGTCGTTGCGCAGGCGGCCGAGCTGGTCAATGTACTTGGAGACGGGCAGCAGGATCGTCTGCGTGCGCTCGATGGCGGTGCCGCGGCGCCACACGTACATAAGGCCAAACAGCAGCGAGGCCAAGAAGATCATCACATAGCCGCCGTCAAAGAACATGGTGAGGCACGAAGCGAAGAAGCACAGCTCAATGGCACCAAAGAGCAGGGCGAAGACGCAGGCGCCCAGCTTGTGTTTGAGGATGCCGGCGATGTAGCTCGTCAAAAGCGTCGTGGTCATGAGCATGGTCACGGTAATGGCGAGGCCGTAGGCGCTCTCCATGCGCTCGGAGTTTTGGAACAGCAGCACGATGAAGATACAGCCGACCCACATGATGTTGTTGACGAGCGGAATATAGAGTTGGCCCTTAGTGTCGCTGGGGTAGTGGATGCGCAGATGCGGCATGAGATTGAGACGGGTTGCCTCGGATACCAGCGAGAACGAGCCGGTGATGAGCGCCTGCGAGGCGATGATGGCCGCCACGGCCGAAAGCACGATGGCAAAGGGGCGCAGGGGCTCGGGGAGCATCATATAGAACGGGTTGACGATATCCATCGCGAGCATCTGGGGATTGGAGTTATTGGCGAGCAGCCAAGCGCCCTGACCCAGATAGTTAAGGATGAGGGCTGCCTTTACGAACGGCCAGGATGCGTAAATGTTAGCCTTGCCCACGTGACCCATGTCCGAATAGAGCGCCTCGGCGCCGGTCGTCGACAGGAAGACGAAGCCGAGCACCATGATGCCCGAGTGGTTGATGGGCGAGAACAGGAACATGATGCCGCGGATGGGGTTGAGCGCGCGTAGGATGGACGGGTTGCCGAGCATGTTGAACAGGCCGGCGCCTGCCAGGAACAGGAACCACAGCGTCATGAGCGGGCCGAACAGCTTGCCGATCGACGAGGTGCCGGCGCGCTGCATGGCAAATAGGCCGCAGATAATGATGATGGTAATAATGATGGCGTTGGTCTGGCCGTCACCCAAAAGCGCATGGCCCCACTCGATAGTGCGCAGGCCCTCGATGGCTGTGGTAACCGTGACGGCGGGGGTGAGGATGCCGTCGGCGAGCAGCGCCGCGCCGCCGATCATGGCAGGTAGGATCAGCCATGGTGCCACTTTGCGCACCAGGCTAAACAGGGCGAAGATGCCGCCCTCGTTGTGGTTGTCGGCCTTCATGGCGATTACCACGTACTTGACCGTGGTCACGAGCGTCATGGTCCAGATGACGAGCGAAAGCGCGCCCAAGATCATGTCCTCGCTGACGGTACCGATGCCGCCGTTGTTGGCGACGATTGATTTCATGGTGTACATGGGGCTCGTGCCGATGTCACCGTAGACGACGCCGAGCGTTACGAGCAGCATGCCAGCGGAGAGGGGGATGGCCCCATGCCCGCCTTGACCACGCTGGTCTTGGGGGCTTGCCTCAAGTTTGTTGTGTGCCACGTGGACTCCCTTAGACATCTGGTCTCTGCCAAGGGCAGTAGACCTTTATGCCATCTTTATACATATAAGAGCAGTTTGGCACATCGGGATGTTTTAGACAATAATCCCCAGCTGAGGATTATTCATATACGCAGGTAGCATTTCAAAGTGGGGGCTTTTAAGCACGTGCCGCCTGGGCGATGCCCGCTTTGGCGCCTGCGCGTTTGCCTGCGAGTTCGCAAAAAATCGCGCCGCCGATGATAAGCGCGGCGCCCATCAGGCGGACCGGTGTTATGGCTTCGCCTAAAAGAACGGCGGAGAACACGACGGCCGAAAGCGGCTCGAGGTAGCCGACGACCGCGACGGTCTGGACGGGCAGCTTGGCGACAGCACTAAAGTAGAGCAGACAACCGATGCCGGTGTTGACGACGCCGAGCATGACGACGGCGCGCCAATCAATACTGGCGGCGACGCCGGCGGACAGGAATGAGGGAGCGCCCTGCGTGATGAGCGTGAGGACCAGCGCGGTCACAAAGGCGGCGCTCACCTGGAGCGCGGAGTTCTCGAGGCCTTCGATGTGTGGCGCACCCTTGCTGGCGATGACCATCAGCGCATAGCAAAATGCCGAGGCGATGCCGCAGGCGATACCAGCAATGGGCATATTGCCGCCTAGACCTTGCGCTGCAATGAGAAAAGCACCGCAAGCGACGGCGATAAAGCCGGCGATTTTGCCGCCGGTCAGCTTTTCGCCAAAGATGAGCGGGGAGAGCGCCATGACAATGATGGGGCCGCAGTAGTACAGCAGCGAGGAAACGCCGACGCCGATCGTCTGGTAGGCTCGGAACAGAAAAATCCAGCTGGCGCCCAGCGCGGCTCCCGAGAGAAGGAGTGCTGCGGCTTCGCGGGGGCGATATGGCGCCTGCAACTTATGGCGTTGGGTGATGGCGAGGATGGTGACAAGCGAGAGTGCGCCCAAAAACGTGCGCAGCAGCACGATATCGGAGCTCGGCAGCGCGATGGCGGCGGCGATGATGCCGTTGGAACCAAACAATAGCAATGCTGCTAAGTACGTAAACAGTCCGTTGTTCATGCGCTGACATCCCCTCTATATCTGAGCATGTTCACTATGGGTGAACTGGCTTTAGAAGAAAAGCGAATATAATGCATGGCAAACATGACAAAAACTCATGCAAAGGTGGAGACGTGCCGTGGAGACTAATATCCAAAAGATGCAAGTGCTGCTCGAGACGGTGCGTGCCGGCAGCTTTACGCGTGCTGCAGAGCGGTTGAGCTATTCGCAGTCGGGCGTGAGCCGCATGGTGGGCGACCTTGAGGCAGACTGGGGTTTTAAGGTGCTTGATCGCAGCCGCGAGGGCGTAGTGCTTTCTGCCGACGGGCGGCAGGTCATGCCGGCAGTTGAGGCGTTATGCGAAGAGTTTGGCCGCCTACAGCGACGGGTGGATGAGATGCGTGGGCTCATGCGCGGCAAGATCTGCATCGGTACGTTTTCGAGTGTGGCGACCCACGTGCTGCCGCCGGTGATCGCGCACTTTCGCGCCGATCACCCGGACGTCGATTACGAGCTGCTGATGGGTGATTACTCCGAGATTGAGCAATGGGTGGCGGAAGGTCGCTGCGACCTGGGCTTTATTCCGCGCGAACCACGCGGCGCCGGCATGGCGTCGCGGCCGTTGGTGCAAGATGAGTTGATGGCCGTGGTGCCAGCGGACTCCTCGCTTGCTACCGCGGAGGTCGTTTCCCTTGCCGATTTGGCCAACGAGCAGTTTATTCTGCTGGAACGCGGTAGCGACGACGAGATTACGCCGCTGTTTCGCCGCGCGGGCCTGGCGGTACGCTCTAAGCTGTCGACCTGGGATGATTATGCGATTATGGCCATGGTCGAGGACGATCTGGGCGTGAGCATTCTTCCGGCGCTCATCTTGCGCCGCTGCCAGTTCGATGTTGCCGTGCGCCCGCTCGAGGGACATCCTCATCGGCAGATCAACGCCATATACCGCACCGCTGACGTTTCGCTTGCGGCGGCTCGTTTCCTTGAATATCTCTAAAAGCGCGTACCTGTTGTCTACTTTGGGACAATTCTCGGGGTTCGGTACATTTTCTTATGAAATTGAACTTTCGGATAATGCGCCGCGCTATACTGCTGCCTAAATTGAACTCAGGTTCAATTTGTGTTCTATAAATTGAACTTTGCCAGCAAGGAGGTTCTAATGGCCCAAGAGACGTTTAGCGATCGCCTGCGACAGACCATGTCCGATCGCGACGTTCGCCAGTCGGATGTAATCCGCGCATCGGAGATGCTCGGCAAAAAACTCGGCAAGAGTCAGATGAGCCAATATGTGAGCGGCAAGACGATCCCGCGGCGCGATGTGGCAGAGCTGCTCGCCCGTATTTTGGAGGTCGATGTTTCCTGGCTGCTCGCCAGTGACGCCGATCAAGTCGAGACGTCCTCGTCCCATAACGTTGCCAAATCCGAACCTAGTCTCTCAGCTCAAATTCCAAGGAGCACCACCATGCGTACTTTTTCTAAATCCACCAAGCTCGATAACGTCCTGTATGACGTGCGCGGTCCCGTCGTCGACGAGGCTGCCCGTATGGAGGACGAGGGCGAGCGCATCCTCAAGCTCAATATCGGCAACCCGGCGCCCTTCGGTTTTCGCACGCCCGACGAGGTTATCAAGGACATGCGCCAGCAGCTGCCCGACTGCGAAGGCTATTCCAATTCGCGCGGCCTGTTCTCTGCGCGCAAGGCGATCATGCAGTATTCGCAGATCAAGGGCCTGCCCAATGTTCAGATGGAGCATATCTACACGGGCAACGGCGTGTCCGAACTCATTCAGCTTTCGATGAACGCTCTGCTCGACAATGGCGACGAGATTTTGATCCCCAGCCCCGACTATCCGCTCTGGACGGCGTGCGCAACCCTCGCCGGCGGTCATCCCGTGCACTATCTATGCGATGAGCAGGCGGATTGGTATCCCGACCTGGAGGATATGGAGTCCAAGATCACGAGCGCGACCAAGGCCCTCGTCATCATCAACCCCAACAACCCCACGGGCTCGGTCTACCCGCGCGAGGTGCTCGAGGGCATCGTCGAGGTTGCGCGCAGGCATCAGCTGATGATCTTTGCCGATGAGATCTACGACCGTCTGTGCATGGACGGCTACGAGCACGTCTCGATTGCCTCGCTCGCTCCCGATCTGCCCTGCGTTACCTTTAGCGGCCTTTCCAAGTCGCACATGATCGCGGGCTATCGTATTGGCTGGATGGTGCTTTCGGGCAACCAGCGCTGCATGAGCGACTTCATTATGGGTATCAACATGCTCTCTAACATGCGCCTGTGCTCCAACGTGCCGGCCCAGTCGATCGTCCAGACGGCGCTCGGTGGCCATCAGTCGGTCAACGACTACATCCGTCCCGGCGGTCGTGTCTACGAGCAGCGCAACTTTGTGTATGAGGCACTCAACAAGATCGATGGCATCTCGGTGGTCAAGCCGCGCGCGGCGTTCTATATCTTCCCCAAGATGGATGTTAAAAAGTTCAACATCACCGATGACGAGCAGTTTGCCCTCGACCTGCTGCACGAGAAGAAGATTCTGATCACGCGCGGCGGCGGCTTTAACTGGGCCGAGCCCGATCACTTCCGCATCGTGTACCTGCCGCGTATGGAAGTGCTCAAAGAGTCGCTCGAAGACCTCGCCGATTTCTTCGATCATTACCGCCAGAGCTAAGGGATAGAGGCCCCATACAATCGAAAGCTCCCTGCAGTTGCTTGGCTGCGGGGAGCTTTCTTGAATCGGCGGAACTAAATAACGATTCCGTTGCAGTGGTCGATTTCGTGCTGGATGATCTCGGCGGTGTAGCCCGAGAAGTTTTTGATGCGGCGGACAAAGTTCTCGTCCAAATACTCAACCTTAATGCGGCGATAGCGGGTACAGGGACGCTCGCCGATCAGCGAGAGGCACCCTTCGCTCGTCTGATAGGCATTGACCTGCTCAAGAATTTGAGGGTTGTACATCAGGAGCGCCCTGGTGCCGTCCTTTACGCAGATGATGCGTTTGCGCACGCCGATCATGTTGGCGGCGAGGCCCACGCACTCGTGCTCATGTTCGTTGAGCGTATCCAGGAGGTCCTGCCCGGTCGCGGCGTCGTCGGGTCCCGCGTCTTCGGAAGGAAGACGCAAAAAGAACTCGGATTTCATGATGGGCTTGATCATGGCGGGCTCCTCATGTCTTATGCTTTCGTGGACTTTTAATAATAGCGCGGAAGGAAAGCTGTGCGTCCGCGTTACAATCTTTCGACGTTGGACCATGTTGTCAGACTCGTCGTGTACGGCGTCTGGCGTAAGTCTAGGGCTCATTTTTCGCCCTGGACTGTTCCTCTGGGGCGATGCGACTGTCGTTCCAAGAGGAAGGAAATGCATGGGGAGCAAATCTCAGCAACAAGTTAGAGTAACGCCATCGGGCACTGCGGCGCTTCTCGTCGTAATGTATATTGCAGCCTTTGTCGCCGCGTTTAACGAGAACATCATTAACGTGGCGTTGCACGACATTATGGCGGCCTTTTCGGTGAGTGCCACCACGGCGCAGTGGCTCGTTTCGGGCTACATGATCGTGACGTCGATCTTTACGGCCATCATGGCCTTCCTGTCCGGCCGTTTCTCGACGCGCAAGCTGCTGTTTTTCGCATGCGGATGCATGGTCGCCGGCGAAGCCCTGTGCCTGGTCGCTCCGTCGTTTAGCGTTTTGCTGCCAAGTCGTATTTTGCAGGCTGCGGGATCGGGCATCTTGTTCCCGCTCATGATGAACGTGGTGCTGTCTTGTGCCCCGCGTGAGAAGCTCGGTCTGTATCTGAGCCTGGGTGGTGCCTGCATTACGCTGGGGCCGGCGTTTGGACCCGTGATCAGCGGTCTTATGTGCACGTTGTTTGGCTGGAGGGCGGTGTTCGTAGTGCCGCTGGTGGGCGGCATTGCGGTCGCAGCGGCGGGCGTTAAGCTTGTTCAGAATGTCGGAGAGCGTTCGAACACCACGCTTGATATTCTGTCGGTTGTTTTGCTCGCGGCCGGCATTATGGCATTTGTGTATTCCGTAGGCGAGTTCTCGACCAATCTGATTGCCGGTATCGTGGCGCTGTTCGCCGCCATTGTACTGCTCGGCCTGTTTGCCGCCCGTCAGCTCAAGCTCGAACATCCGGTGCTTAACGTGCGTCCCATGGCGAGCGTTCGCTTTTGGCCTGCGTGCCTGCTTGTGGTGGTGTCGATGATGACGACGTTCTCGATGAGCGTTTTGTTGCCGCTCTATTTTGAGGGCGCATACGGAATGACAGCACTTGTTGCGGGCTTGCTCATTTTGCCGGCGATTGCCTGCAACGCCGTGACCTCGATTGTGGGAGGACGTGTGATGGACGCCCGTGGCGCATGGCCGCTGCTGCCGGTCGGCTTTGCCCTGATTGCCGTGGGACAGACTGCCATCTCGATGACGGCGGCAAGCATGAACATCGGCGTCGTCGTGGCGCTGACCGTTGTGGTGTATGCCGGAGTCGGTTTGGTGCTGAGCCCCTCGCAAACGGCCGGCTTGGAGACGCTGCCCGCCGCTGAGCATCCTCACGGAACGGCATTGCTCAACACGTGGAACATGATTGCCGCATCGTTTGGCCCGTCGCTGTTTATCGGCCTGCTCTCGAGTTCTGCGGCGACTGCCGGTGTCGCTGGCGCTGCGACGGACGTTGCCCAGGCGATTGGATTTGCAGCTGCCGTGCGTGTGGCGGCTGTAATTGCCTTGGTCGGATTTGTGGTATCGGTTGTGTACGCTCGCCGCGAGTCGCACATGTCGCATTAATGTGTGCACATAGATTCTGCAGCTAGATTGGATGGCGACACCATAAACTAATGGACGTTTTGCCGAGAGGCATGAATGTTTAAAGCGCAAAGAGTGCGCGACGGGCCCCGCGAATGGGGCGATGATGCCCGAGAGGGCCAAGAAGGAGTCTCATGTCCGAGAACGAAGAGATTATGAACGAGACCGAGAACGAGACCATGGCTGCCGAGGTCGAGGCAGTCGAGACCGTGGAGACCGAAGCTGCCGAGGTTGAGGCTGCTGACGAGGTTTCCGCCGAGGAGGAGGCCGAGGTTGTCGAGGCCGCCGCTGATTACGATGACGAAGAGCTGATGGACAAGATGCAGAAGGCCGCCCGCCTGCTGCGTAGCCGTCGCTTTGCTATTTCCAAAGAGGAGGAGGCCAAGGCCGAGCGCATGGCGAACATCGAGCGCGCCATCAAGCTCCTTGACCTCAAGCCCAAGATGGAGCAGAAGGAAATGTCCGACCTGTTGGGCATGCGCCTTCGTGAGCTCGATGGCCTGATGGCCGAGGCCGAGGCTGCCGATCTGGTTGGCCGCATCGACGACGCCGAGGGCGATATGCGCAAGATCGTTGTCTTCGCTGCCGAGGATGCCGCTGAGGGCCTGGTCGAGCTTGCCAACAAGAAGGAGAAGCTCCTGCCTGAGCTTTCTTACGAGGAGGCCACCGAGCTGATGGCCGCTCTCGATAAGGTCATCGCTCCGCTCGTCGCCATGGGCCTGGACGAGGACCGCGGTCCTCGCGGCGGTCGTGACGATCGCGGTGGCCGTGGCGGCGACCGCGGCGGTCGCGGCGGCTTTGGCGAACGCGGTGGCCGTGGTGGCGACCGCGGCGGTCGCGGTGGCGATCGTGGCGGCCGTGGCGGCTTTGGTGACCGTGGCGGCGACCGTGGCGGTCGCGGCGGCTTTGGTGGCAACCGTGGTGGCTATGGCGATCGCGGTGGCAACCGTGGCGGCTTCGGCGGCAACCGCGGTAACGACCGCGGCGGTCGCGGCGGCGATCGTGGCGGCCGCAACGGCGGCGGCTTCCGCGGCAACCGCTTCTAGGGGTTACGCGGTTCTACGAACCGCGTAACTAGTTGACGCTGCGCGCCTCCCAGAGCGACAATTTGTCATTCAAAAGGCAGGGCATGACCAGAAGGTCTATGCCCTGCCTTTTTCATGCCAACTTGTTCGCTCTGGGAGGCGCTCGCTCATATGACCCAATCCGCTGTCAAGAGCCACAATGGCCCCGCCGACCGCCTGCAATCGGTCGGCGGGGCC
>NZ_JBCPDN010000078.1:0-8535 GCF_040915425.1 Collinsella aerofaciens
GGATAAGGGCGAGCATCACAAAGGCGAGCGGCTGGAAGCCCAGACCCATGATGGTGCCGATGGGGCCGGGGACAGTCCAAGGCAGGGTGTACATAAAGCCGTTCATGCCCAAGAAGTCGATAAAGATCTTGAGGATCCAGATGTTGGCGATCGGGGCAAAGACAAACGGGACAAAGAAGACGGGATTGAGCACGATGGGTGCGGCGAACAGCAGCGGCTCGTTGACGGCAAAGCACACGGGAACGATAGCGGCCTTACCGACGGCGCGCATCTCCTGGGACTTGGCCAGGAAGCAGAACATAAAGACCAGGACGAGCGTGGCGCCGGTGCCGCCCATGCAGACGACGAAGTACTGGGCACCCTGGGTCAGGACAGCGGAAGCGTGCTGGCCAGCCTGGAACGCGGCCAGGTTGTCGGTCATGTTGGCAACGAGAGCGGCGGCGATGGCGGGCTCGACGATCGAGGGGCCGTGGACGCCGACGAACCAGAACAGGCTCATGGCGCCGTAGATCACAGCGAGGCCGATGTAGCCATCGGCAGCGGTGAACAGGGGCTGGAACACCTGGATGACACCCTGGGCAAAGCAGAAGCCAAAAGCAGCGCGGAAGACGATGTCAAAAACCCAAAAGACGGTGATGCAGACGGAGAAGGGGATGATGTCCTTGAAGGTCTGCGAGATGTTGGGCGGAACCTGCTCGGGCATCTTGACGGTGATGTTGCGCTTAATGAAGAACTTGTAGATGATGCCAGTCACAAACGCAGCGATGAAAGCGGTCAGCAGGCCCTTGGAACCAAGGTAGGTGGTGTTGAAGCCGCTGGCGGCGTCCGTGGCGACCGTGTCGCTCGAAAGGAGCAAGAAGCCGATGATGGCCGCGCACATGCATGAGATAAAGTTAATCTGGTTATTCTTGGGCAGGTCGCGGTTCTGAGCGTCGGCGAAGTGCTTGGCCGTGGTGGCGGCGCAGGCGATGGCCAGGATGCCCATGGAGTAGTTGTAGCACTTCCACAGAGCGTTGTTGATGTCATCGGGCCAGTAGAAACCCCAGATGTTGGGGACCGAGGCTACCAGGCAGAAGATGGACGAGAAGATGATGATGGGGATGACGGAGATAAAGCCGTCGCGGATCGCCTTGAGGTACTTGTTGCGGGCGATCGCGTTGAAAAAGGGCTGGCCCTTTTCGATGATGGCGATGAGTTGCTCCATGCAATGCTCCTAAGAGTCGGTGGGTTAGCAACGATGGTAGCTTTTGACGTTCGGTTGCCAAAATGTTGACGTTGCCATTTTGTGACACAAAAAAAGACGCGAACCGGTGGTTCCTGTGCCTGCGAACCGTCGATTCCTTACGCGTAAACGTTTGAGCCGCCCGGTGGCTCTGTGTTTGCACAATGGCAACGTTAACATTTGGGCGACAAAAGCCGTTCGGGGAAGCAAAAATGTCGGTGAACGGTAGGTTTTGGGTGGTGAGCGTATGGTGGGGGAGGCGTTAGATATACTTGAAGACGTTTCATTTGACTGCGTAGGGTGCCACCAATGGCATCGTTGACATAGAAAGATCGACCTATGGCCGCTGTTAAAAAATCGGTATCCGTCAAAGACGTGGCGCGTCTCGCGGGCGTCTCGGAGCAGACGGTCTCGCGCACCGTGCACGATTCGCCCAGCGTGCGCCCCGAGACCAAGGAACGCGTGCGTGCCGCCATGCGCGAGCTGGGGTATCGCCCCAATTTTGCCGGTCGATCGCTGCGCCGTGGCAAGTTTAAGACCGTCGGCGTCGCCATGTTTAACATTACCGGTACTGGCAACCTCGACCGTATGGAGGGCTTTGCCGCCGCCGCCGATAAGCACGGCTATGCCATCACCCTCACTAAAGTAGACGGGCATCCGTATACCCTCGAGAGCGCATCGTCACGCATGAGCGCACTGCCAGTGGACGGTATGGTTGTGATCATGAATCGCATGCCGGCAGACTTTGGCACTTTTGAGCCGCTGCCCGGCATGCAGACGGTGCTCGTTACGATGTTGGAGCACCCGCTCTGTTCAACGGTCGATAACGACCAGTTCGATTGCTCGCGCCAGGTGGTCGAGTACTTGCTGGAGCGGGGGCACAAGACCGTGCACTTTGTCTCGTGTCCCGAGCGCTCGCTTTCGGGCATGCGGCGCGAGGAAGGCTGGCGCGAGACATTGCGCGCGCATGGCATTGAGCCACCGCAGCTCGTGCGCGGCGATTGGACGGCACAGAGCGGGTATGCTGCCGGTCAGGCTCTGGCGGATGATCCGACCTGTACTGCCATCTATGCCTCCAACGATGCCATGGCCTACGGTTGCATTCGCGGGCTCGAGTCGCGCGGAAAGTGCGTGCCCCAGGACGTGAGCGTGGTGGGTGTTGATGACAGTCTGGGCGACATCGTGCCCGATTGTCGCCTGACTACGGTGCGCTTTGACAACAAGCGCGTCGGCATGTGGGCGGTCGACAAGATTGCCGGCGCCGAGGGCGTTGAACCCGGTGTGGAGCACATGCTGTTTCCGGGCGTGCTCGTCGAGGGCGATACGGTGCGCGATGTACGCTAGGGCGCGGATCTGTTTGGGTTGCCGCTAATTGTGTTTGATATTGTTCAAATTGGTTTAAAAACCGTTCACGGGCGAAAAGTAACCGTTCATAGCTCGAAATTACGTTTTACGCTGTTCTTTTTTGTTTGAATGTTATTGTTTCTGTCATACACAACGCAGCGCGTATGCCCGGACGCGATGCTCTCCATTGGTTCATATGTGAAAGGAACGCAACATGGCAACCAAAGAAGAAATCTCGATGGTTGGATTCGAGATCGTCGCATACGCAGGTGACGCCCAGACCGATCTGCTTGCAGCGCTCGATGCTGCTCGCGAGGGTGACTTTGAGAAGGCCGAGCAGCTGCACAAGGATGCCAGCGATGCGCTCATCGGTGCCCACGACACGCAGACCAAACTGCTTTCGCAGGAGGCCGGCGGTGGCGAGATGGAGATGACCTTCATCATGGCTCACGCTCAGGACACCCTCATGACCACTATGATCCTGGAGAAGCAGACCCGCTTTACCATCGATGCCTACAAGCGTATCGCCGAGCTCGAGGCCAAGCTCGCCTAACGAGCCCTCACAACCAAGTCCCCTTCCAAAAGCTCTGCCGCTACCCGCGACAGGGCTTTTTTTCTGTCCTCCTCCCCGCAACTCATCCCGAGATAGTCATTGGGGACGTTCTTAAACGACTAGTCATTGGGGGCAGTCTTGGTGCGCTCCGTTCGTCCTCCCGTTCGATTTTTTGCTCGGTGGGTATACTTCCATCCGCAATACAGGCCGGAATGAGGAGGTATCCAAATGCCGGACAACGGATCGATTCAAAAAAGAGACGCGCACGAGATGGCTCATGGACGTCCTGTCCAGATAACCGAGCACACGACAGTAACCGAGCTGCAGCCTAGCCTGTCCGATGTCGTGTGCGCAAACAAAAAGCTGCAGATTGGCTTTATCGTTGCGCTCGTGGTGCTGGCGCTGCTGTCGGGCTTTGTAGCTCGTCCGCATTTCGCCGATACCAAAACTTGGGACTCCACCATCGAGGTCATCGATCAAAAGAAAGGTAACGTACTGGCACTCACGACCTCGTGCGTGGCACTGTCTGCGGGCATTACCGCGCTGCCGGGTGATACAGGAACGCCGGTTGCCGAGCAGCTCGCGCAGCTTTCAGGTAACCTTGGTATCGTGCTTGCCGTGCTATACCTAGAGAAATATCTGCTCACGATTTTGTGGTCGGTTGGCTTGGGCATCCTGATCCCGTTTGCGCTGGTGCTCTTTGCGGTGTCGCTTGGCGTCCACGGGCGCTGGAGCACGAGCGCCGTCCTGCGCCGCGTGGCGACACGCGTGCTGGTGGTTGCCGTGATCGGCATGGCGCTCGTGCCCGCGAGCGTATGGGTGTCGCAGAAGGTCGATGAAACGTATCGCGTAAGCATTGAGCAAGCTGAGCAAAAGGCTGCGGACGCTGCGGACGCGGCCGACGCCACGGACAAGTCAGCCGAGACCAGCTCAAAATCGAACAAGAAAAAATCCGAGGCCACGGAGTCCAAAAACGTGCTCGAGCAGTTGACTGATGGGGCCTCGAACCTGGTCACGTCGGTGACCAGCGGCGCCAAGCAGATGACCGATGAAATTGTGCAGCAAGTGACCGATCTCATCGAAGGCGTCATTGTGATGATCGTGACCTCGTGCGTTATCCCGCTGCTGGTGCTCGCGGCGTTTCTGTGGCTGGGACACACGCTACTGGGGATTGATATTTCCGGCCCGGCGAACTATTTGACGGGTCGCTTTCTGAGCGCTCCGTCCAAGCGCGTCAAAAAGGGCGGGCAGTCCGAGTAGCTAAAACAGCTGTATATACCGGGGAATACCGCCGAAGGGCGGCCGAGACACGTTCTCGGCCGCCCTTTTGTTTGTTGAACACGTGGTCGCTACGTCCGCGCCGGGTCCAGACGGTCAGCAATCATCCGCGAACGGTATTTGTTCAAAAAAGAACAAAGATAAACAAATAGTTGTTGCAGTTACTGTTCGAATGTGTTCAAATAAACATGAACAGTGAAGAACCGCACATTCAGATGTCCGGACCTGAACGCGATTCAACACTTCCAAACAGAAACTACGCACCTGCGTATCTCTCAAGGAGGATGTCATGAGGGTTGTAATCGCTTCCGATGCCGACGGTATGTCGATGAAGGAGTCCATCAAGGAGATGCTCATCGCCGACGGTCACGAGGTCGTCGACTATTCCGAGACCCCTGCCGCGGACTTTGTCGATTCCGCGACCGCCGTTGCCAAGGACCTGCTGGAGCACAAGGATTCCCAGGGCTTCGCATTCGATAAGTACGGCGTCGGCTCCTATATGGCCGCCGTCAAGATTAAGGGCATGGTCGTCGCCAACATTTCCGACGAGCGTTCCGCCTACATGACCCGCGAGCACAACGGCTCGCGCATGGTCACCATGGGCCCGGGCGTTGTGGGCACCGAGGTCGCCAAGAAGATCGCCCGCGAGTTCCTGCGCGCCCAGTACGCCGGCGGCCGTCACCAGATCCGTGTCGACATGCTCAACAAGATGGCCTAACGAGAGCCACCGAGAACTCGAACTTCTACCTCAACTTGTGAATTCAGACGAAAGGACGTTCTGATGAAGAAGACCATCGCAATCGGTTGCGACCATATCGTTACGGACGAGAAGATCTATCTGGCCGACCGCCTGGAGCAGGCTGGCTACAAGGTGCTCGACTGCGGCACCTACAGCCACACCCGTACGCACTATCCCATCTACGGTAAGGCCGTGGGCGAGGCTGTTGCCAGCGGCAAGGCCGACTTTGGCGTGGCCCTGTGCGGCACCGGCATTGGCATCACCAACGCCGTCAACAAGGTTCCCGGCGCCCGCTGCGCCCTGGTTCGCGACATGACCTCTGCCCTGTATGCCCGTCGCGAGCTCAACGCCAACATTGTGGGCTTTGGCGGCAAGATCACCGGCGAGTTCCTGATGGCCGACATCATGCTTGCCTTCCTGGAGGAGCCCTACGAGAAGACCCCCGAGCACGATGCCCTGATTGCCAAGATCGATGCCTGCAATAAGGCCGACGCCGAGGCTCAGGCTGACCCGCACTTCTTTGACGAGTTCCTCGAGAAGTGGGACCGCGGCGAATACCATGATTAGCGGGTATCCGGCGTAATTAACTAGTCCGTTGACGGCTCGCGTTTCTGTGATGGGGCGCGGGCCGGTTTGCTATCAGCCCCACTGACTTGGCGGGCTGTCGTAAGAAAGGGAAGGCTCCTATGGAGTTTGTTCTTGATAACGGCTCTGTCCGCATTGCGTTGAGCACGGCTGGCGGATCGTTCACTTCTATTGCGGCCAACGGCCGTGAGTACCTGTGGCAGAGTGACCCGGCGGTCTGGTCGGGCCAGGCACCCATTTGTTTCCCGATTTGCGGCGGCCTTCGTGACGGTCGCGCAATGACCATGGGCGGCCGCGAGGTCAAGCTTGCCCGTCACGGCTTTGCTCGCAAACAGGAGTGGAAGCTCGAGGAGCAGGGCGACAACATGGTCGCGCTGAGCCTAAGCTCTGCCGACCATGCCGAGTTGCTCGAGCAGTACCCGTATCCGTTTAAGATCGTTGCTCGTTACACGATCGATGCGGAAAAGGTGGCCGTGTCGTACGAGGTGACCAATGAGGGCACCGAGGACATGCCGTTCTTTGTGGGCGGTCACCCTGGCTTTAAGTGCCCGCTTGACGAGGGCGAGTCCTATGACGACTACGAGCTCCGTTTTGAGCAGCGCGAGGCCGCCGAGCTCTGTACTGCCGTTCCCTCGACGGGCCTGATTGATGTTGAGCATCGCAGCAAGAACCCGATGGTTGGCCATGACCTGCCGCTGACCCACGAACTCTTTGACTTCGCGGAGACCATCTTTGACGTGCTCGAGAGCCGCGTGGTTACGCTGACCAAGAAGACCGAGGACAAGGGCGTGCGCCTGACGTTTCCCGATATGCCGTACCTGATTGTGTGGAGCAAGCCCGAGGGTGACTTTGTGGCCGTGGAACCGTGGGGCGGCCTGTCCACCTGCTCCGACGAGGACGATATTCTGGAGCACAAGCGCGGCTGCCTGGTGGCCAAGCCGGGGGAGACCGTCGCCCGCGGCTTTGAGATCGAGATCCTTTAACGAGCTATCGTATGCTTGGGGCCGCGCGTGTCGTGCCCCGGAAACAGGAGTTCAATATGATTCTGACCGTTACCATGAACCCGTCGATTGATACGCGCTATCAGCTCGACAAGTTGATCATCGACGATGTAAACCGCGTGACGCCCGAAAAGACCGCTGGCGGCAAGGGCCTTAACGTGAGCCGTGTGCTGCTGCAGTTGGGCGACGATGTGCTCGCGACCGGTCTGCTCGGCGGCCACATGGGTGCCTATATGGCCGAGCTTATGGATGCCGACGGCGTCAAGAACGACTTTGTGCCCATCGCCGGTGAGACGCGCATTTGCCTGAATATTCTGCACGAGGGTAATCAGACCGAGCTTTTGGAGAGCGGCCCGCAGATCGCCCCGGCCGAGCTCGAGGCCTTTACGGCCAAATTCGCCGAGCTTGCAGCAAAGGCGGACGTTGTGACGCTTTCGGGCTCGCTGCCGCGTGGTGTCGATGCCGGCTACTATGCCGAGCTCGTCAAGATTGCCGAGGAGGCGGGCGCCAAGGTGCTGCTCGACACCTCGGGTGCATCGCTGGAGGCCGCGCTGGAGTCCGACGCTAAGCCTGAGCTCGTAAAGCCCAACCTGACCGAGATTAACGGCCTGCTGGGTACGTCCTTTACGACCGATGATGTCGATGCCCTGCGCGAGGCGCTTGCCGCCGATGACCGTTTTGCCGGTATCCCCTGGGTTGTCGTTTCGATGGGCGCTGCCGGTTCGGTGCGCTTCCATGAGGGCCGCGCGTTCCGCGCCAAGACGCCCGCGATTGCGGCTGTGAACGCGACGGGTTCCGGTGACTCGACCATTGCCGGTTTTGCGCATGCCATTGCTGCTGGTGCCGACGACGTCACGGTGCTCAAGACCGCCAATACCTGTGGCAAGCTCAACGCCATGGATCCCAAGACCGGCCACCTGGTCATGGACCGCTGGGACGAGGTCTATACCAGTGTTGAAGTAACGGAGCTGTAGAGTTAAGGCGTTTTACCAAACGCCTTAACGGCTCGACGCTGCAAACGCCCCTAAGCGGCAATCTGACGTTCAATCGTCGGGCATGACCAGAAGGTCAATGCCCTCCTCTTTCACGTCACCTTGCTCGCTTAGGGGCGTTTTCGCTGTCGTTGCCAAGACACCGGCGTTGCCTTGGTCGCAAGTAGTCATTGGGGACGCTCTTTAATGACTAGTCGTTTAAGAACGCCCCTTAAGAATGACCCCAATGACTACACTCAAAAACGGCGCCCGTCGGTGATGTTGCCGGCGGGCGCCGTTGTCGTGTAGACGCTATTTGTTGAGTGCGTGCGTTCGAGCTCGCATGCTACAGTGAGTCGATAAAGCGCTGCTGGGCGGCGCGGCCGGCTTCGTCCCATTTAAAGACGCCGGCGTTGTCGAGCACGTGGCCAAACACTACGCCGACCTCTTCGTGTAGGATATCGATGGCATTGTCGGCCGTAAGCTCGTCGGCGCGGCGGGCATAGACATCCTCGGCCCACGCGGCATGGCTGCGGCAAAGATCATCGCTCTCGAGCGCGCCGGCAAGATCGTAGCTGGCGTCGACCTTGGCTGCCAGCAGGTGCTCGCGGACAGCGCCGAGCTCGGGAACCAAGCGCGGCGGCAGAATAGCCAGGCCCATGACCTCAATCAGGCCGATGTTCTCCTTCTTAATGTGGTGGTACTCGGCATGCGGGTGGAAAACGCCCAGCGGATGCTCGCCGGTCGTGATGTTGCAGCGAAGCGCCAGGTAGGCCTCGTAGATTTCGCCGCCGGCGTTGCCGCGGGAGTCCACGCGGCGAATGACGGGCGTCACGGTGTTG
>NZ_JBCPDN010000079.1:0-8282 GCF_040915425.1 Collinsella aerofaciens
GGGTGCCGGAGGTCGCCGGCGACGTCAACATCTTGGTCGACGCCGTCGATTCGGCCGGCAACGTGAGGACCTGGAGGTTCCCCGTCAGGGTGGAGAGAAATCTATCTAACTTCACTTCAATAGATTTGAAATCTGATTCATCCAATTTGTGCGTAGGGGATACGCTTTCAATTACACCTCGGATTACCATCCGAAAGAATAATCAGATTTCATACAAATATGTTTGGATGCGGAACAACTGGGCTGAATGGGGTGTGATTGACTCCGGCAGAGGTAAATCCTCAATTGACTGGAGAGTCGATAAATCTGGCGCTGTCACCGTTTTTGTTGATGTTATTGATGAGGCCAACGATCAGACGATGACCTCGAAGACTGAATGCTCGATTGGCTCCGAGAAGTGGAATTACGAGTCCTTGAGTTCTTCTGCAACGCTTGTCAGGCCTAATGAAAGCACTGAGATCGATGCCAGATGCTCGGGTGATACTAATTACTTACAGTATAAGTTCGTCTGGAATAAGAATAATTGGGCTGACTGGGGCGTTGCTCAGCAGGGCACAAGTTCACACTTGCAATGGGCTCCAAAAGACGCCGGAGACTATGAATTGATCTGTGACGTTTCGGGGTCAGATGGAGTTGTCCAAACAAAAAGAACAATCATTAGCTGTTGGGATTTCTCGAGGATTACTGCAATTTCGACTGATGGCAATAATTCTTGGGGAGTTCGAGCTGATTTGGGAACGCTTGCAGCTGAAAAATCTGGGCAATTTCAGTTTAAATTTGTTTGGGCCAAGTCCGACTGGAGTAAATGGGGTGTTCTAAAAGAATTTTCCAGTGTGAATGACGCTTACTTCAATCCCTCTGCACTTGGATTGCAAGATGGTTATTACGATCTTTACTGCGATGTCTTGCTTCCAGATGGCACTCTCCAGTCGAAGTCGACTCAGATTTACTACAGCCCATTTGGTAGCTCAACGGTTTTGGGGGTTAGTCGTATTGGACTCGTCACTTGGCTTACGTCGCATCAATTTGATGGCTATTATTTAGGAACGAGATATTCCGGTGGCTTCTCTTATGATAGTTGCCTTTACCCAAAAGGTGCCCCGAGATGGGATGGCTATACTGGCATGAATTGCACTGGCTTCGTGGCTCATGCTTATGCTGCGGTTGGTGGCGATGTCAATCGTATTGCGCAGAATAATAATCACTCTCCTTGGGCTGGGGGGCCAGGCGGTGGCGGCTATATTAACGCTTGGAGATGGTATGGCTATGCTCGAGATTTGGGATGCAAAATGTATGAGTTCCGTACTGTCCAAGATATGCTAAATAGTGGTTATGCTCAAAAGGGAGATATTATCTTCTTTAAGACTGACGGATCAATCGACTGTCATATTGGGTTCTTCTGGGGAGATAATCCGCATGACAATAAAATGTGGCATCAAATTCTGCCTGGGAATTTAATCGGACTCTGCTTTAACAATGCGAACAAAGGAGAGGTTCGGCAATCGGTTGTTCTGATTAAATAGTGCTTTAATTTCTGAATGGTATTTGAAGCAACTAATTGTGAAACGGTGATTCTGATAAGTAGCGCAAGCAGAAGACTTACTGGCATAATAATTACATATGGTTATATACTGGCTCAGGCTTTAGTCGGTTTTGTATATGTTCCGATGTTGTTGCAAAACATTGGACAAGACGAATATGGACTCTATCAATTGATAGGTTCTATCATGTCTTATATAGTTTCCATTAATGGGATTTTGTCTGCCGGTGTTGGGCGTTTTTATTGCAAGTATATGGCAGAGGGCAAAAATGACTTAATGGAGAATACTCTCGCAATAGCTAGGCGTCTGTACTGGGTCCTATCTGTGTTCGTGATGCTAATAAGTTGCGTTCTCGCCGTGGTTGTTCGGTTTGTATATTCAGCCAGTTTTACAAACTCACAGCTTGATGAGTGTTCCGCAATGCTTGTTGTATTAGGGATCAACACAATTGTTATCATGAACAACACTATTAGCGTTGCGGCGATAACTGCTAATGAAAGGTTCGTTTTTTTGAAGGGCTCGCAATTGGCCGCCCTAATAGCTCAGCCTTTCATTGTGTATGGACTTACGACAATTTTTAAGAATGCATTAGCCGTATGTTTAGTTGTGCTTGTTACAAATGTGTTGTGCGCGGTGAGTCAGCGTTTGTTTGCTAAATATAATCTGCATATTAGTTTCAGATATCATGGCTGGGACATGAAACTGGCTAAAGGATTGCTATTTTTTAGCGGCGCGATTGTATTGGTGACGATTGCTGACCAGATTTTCTGGAAAACCGATCAATTAATTGTCGGCTATTATTTTGGTGCTGCCGCCGTTGCGGTATATTCTGTTGGATCTCAAATCTACACGATTTATATGACAATCGGTACGGCAGCCTCTTCAGTTTTTCTTCCTCGAGTTTCAGAACTGTATTGCCAGAATAAGGATATGTCTGAAATTTCGGATCTCTTCATTAAAGTCGGTCGCATTTCCTTTATCGTCTGCGGATTTGTTCTTAGTTTATTTATTGTTCTGGGAAAAGATTTCATCATTATTTGGGCTGGTAAGGACTATATAGACGCTTTCTATATCGCCTTGATCGTAATGGTTCCATTTACCATTGACTTAATTCAGAACCTGGGACTTACCATAATGCAGGTTGCGAATGTTTACCTGTATAGGGGGTATATGTATCTTGCGATTGCGCTTGTCAACGTGGTCGTGACGATTATACTGCTCAAGCTTATGGGCATAGTGGGCGCAGCAGTTTCAACAGCCATCGCTATGGTTATAGGTAACGGTTTCTGTATGAATTGGTATTATTCTGAAAAGCTTGGGTTGAACATAAAGAAATTTTGGCTTGAAATTGCCAAACTTTCCGTCTTGGTTATTGTCGGTACGGGGGCTTTGCTGCTGCTCTATAACCTAATTAAAAGCCTTTTATCTGGCCTTGTGGTGGTTTTGGTGTCAGCAATAATTTATTTCTTTATCTATTTCTTCTTGGTTTTGATGTTTGGGCTAAACGAATCCGAAAAGACGAGCATATCTGCATTTATCAAGCGATAATCTGCGACGCTTATTAAGCAGAATAGCCTAATGTACTTTCATTACTTTTATGACCAACCGGCTTGCCTGACATTTGATTATCGAAGGCTAAGTCGGTTGGTTTTACTACTCGGTGCCAGGAAAAATGAGCGATGACAACAGGGCGATTAGCTCAAGACTTTCAGTATCAATAGTTTTAGCTGTTCACAACAGCGTATTACTATTCGAGATAACAAATAGTGCTTATTCTTTGCCGCAAGGAACAGTAAATAGCTGTCAGGTCTGTAGGTGCTGCAAGGGACATCAGCTTTAATTGAGGGATTAAATAAGGCCTCTGAAATTGAAACAAAGTTACGTTTTTTGGTCTCATTATTGTCACTGAGCTCGTTGATCGATAGGAGATAAAGATACTGTTCCGTTCTTGTTTTCCATGCCAGCCTTTCTGTTTCTTCTCCCCAACGAGCAGCGATTTTCACTAGGCTTGAGGTGACGAAGGTTAAATCTGAAAGCTGTTTTTCCTTATAGCTGTGTGTTGCACTTTGTCCGTTTTGACAATTGTAATAATACAGCGCATCACTTATTTGTAAAACCGATCTGGCTGAATCGACTATGGGTATCATTTGCAGAAAATCTTCTGCAAAATCGATTCTCTTTGTATCGGTATTGCTTAAATCGTCAATCAGACAGTTTCTTTTGATTGCCTTTCCCCAAATTGAATTGAGTTTCCCTCGTGCCAAACATTTTCTGACTTCGGCGAGATCGTCACCTTCATAGATGCCAGACGGAAGGGCGGGATTGATAAACGGATCGTTTGAATAGTCTGGGTTTCTTGTATAGCTGAAACAGATTATGTCTGGATTGTACTTATCGATTTCGCGAGCAAGAATAGATAGGGTATCGAAGCGCAAAGAATCATCCGCATCAACAAAGACCAGGTAATCTCCGGCGCTTATCTCCGCGCCTTTTCGCCTGGCCTCATATACGCCCATATTATTTTGTCTAACGTAATGCGTATTGTTGTGAGATTCACAAAACATTTTGCAGACACTTTCAGTAGCGTCTGCCGATCCATCATTGATGAGAATTATTTCATATCCGTCATATGTTTGTTGGTAGATGGATGATAACGTTTCCGGCAAGCTGGATGCCGCATTATATGCAGGGATAATAATTGAAAACAGCATTTAGTCCCTTTCCGTATTGGAAGAACAAGATGGTTAGTTAGAAAGCCCGTTTACAATGTCCCTGTATAAAATAAATTGACGCTTGGCAATGGCCTTCCATTGAAAGTGTTCAATTGCATACTTTCTAGCTGCATTTGCAAGTTTACAACGAAGTTCATCGTCATTGAACAGGGTGAGAATTGCGTTAGAAATGGCTTCGAGATCAGATTCTACACCGATTCCAATTCCTTTATTGTTCGCTGTTTCTTTCCATGTGGTTCCCTCGGTAACAATAATTGGGAGGCCATATGCTAGTGCTTCCAAAACAGACGTCGGGAAACCTTCAGTGCGTGAAAGTTGGATATAAAACTGCGATTGGAGGAAAGCGTCCGCTTTAGATTGACCATTAACTGGACCATTTAATAAAACAATATCGGATACTTGATTGTCGGCACTAAGTAGTTCCAGTTTGGCCATAGACCCATCTTCATCTGGACCGTAGATGTAGATTTTAGCTCCGAGTCCTCTTAGCTCATCAGCAATTAGCGGCAGACTTTTGATCAGTAGATCAAGACCTTTGACCTCTATATCTAGGCGGCCAATAAAAAGCGCGATGCGGCTGTCTAAGCTTGAGGCTTTGGCTTTTGGGATGCTAACACCATTTGGAATAATGCTTGCTTTCCTATGTTTAAAGCCGTTTGAACTCATCGCTTCTTTTTCCGATAGAAAATGGATACAATCAGCATTGCGAATAAAGGCGTTATAGAAGAAAACATTAAGCAATTGTTTAGCTAAATGATGCTGTGCTTGCGCCACATATGTTAGAGACCCATGCGGTGTGATGATGTATGGGATTGCATGTCTTCTGAGCCAATGGCTTAGTTTAATGTGATCCGGCCTATATATCTCATGAAATATTACGAGTGACGGATTGCAAAACGGTTCAGGAAGTTTTTCTATGCATGACTGATAGAAGACGGGATATTTCGCATCTTTAGGTCTGTAGTTTGTAAGATTTAATAGAGCTATATTCATGTCCTTTATTTCTGACTGCTCATTTAGGTATTGAGGCACCACTGTAGACACGCCAGAAGCGAAATCACTTGTAATATATGCCACATGAAGGACTATTAAACTATCGGTAGTTTTCATTAGCGTTTGCTCCCGCAGCGGTGTTGGAGGTTTTAGTTGACAGATTCACAGTTGGTTTCAGTGCTCATGCCTTGTTATAGGGAGAGCGCCAAAGATTTTACTGAGGCACTAGTGTCTATTTTAAAGCAGACCTACCATCGAATCGAGGTGGTTGTTGTTTTTGATAATCCAGATGACAACACACTTTACGACATTGCTCAAAACTATAGCTCTCATGACAGCAGGATTTGCCTCGTGAGAAATGAACGCAATCTTGGTCTTGCTGCATCTTTGGAAAAGGCGTTCAAGGTCTCACGCGGTCAGTATATCTGCCGAATGGATTCAGATGACATTTCTGAGGCGCAGCGCATTGAACGGCAGTTGTCGTATCTTGAAGAACGTGAGCTTGACCTAGTGGGTTCTTATTTGAACGCCATTGACGAAGACGGTAGTCAATTATATCTCGTTGATTCAATTCCAAGTTCGGGTGAAGGCGTTAGGCGTTCTCTTATGATTAGAAATTGCGTACCTCATCCGAGTTGGTTTGGAAGAAGGTCTGTATTTGAAATGGGGTATCGGCCTGTTCCGCTAGCCGAAGACTATGACTTGCTGTTGCGTGCCGAGCTGGAAGGGTTCACTATTGGAAATGTTCCAGAGCCGCTCATTCGATACAGAATGACTGTTAATAGCATTTCGCGTAGCAATTTGTATAAACAGTTCGTTGTTTCTCAGTGTTTACGTTCAGCTTTCAAAGAGGGTCGATCACTGGATGTCGATAAGATTGATACAATCGTCGCCGAGCGGTTCGATCGGCGCCGAGCTGAGAACTATCTAAAGGCAAATGCATTATTTAATAATGGGTTGAGAAGTATTCATTCTGGTAATCGAGCAAAAGGTATTTCGCAATTGCTTCAAATCCCATTTTGCTCTAAGTCGTATTTAATGAATGTCATTAATATGGCGCGTGTGGTTACAATTAAATCTTTTGAGAAAACCTCGTAGTTGTGCACCTACGCTTAGAGAGACATGGCGTAAGCATGCCGTTCGACACTCGGAAGATTGCTAGCTTTGAAATCTAGGGCGAGGTTTGTTGCGGGGTTCTCGATGCCGTGTGCACCATTCGTGGTTGATTTCCGATCTCAGTCGAACACACTGCGCAGATAGTCCGTACCTGCGGCTAACCGAACGCCCCCGCGGCCCCCATGGACCCCGGGGGTGCCGTTTCCCCAGTTGAAGGAACGGTGGATATGTGTTCGATAGGTCCGGTGGCCA
The DNA here is from genome assembly GCF_040915425.1 of Collinsella aerofaciens. Taxonomy (GTDB): domain Bacteria; phylum Actinomycetota; class Coriobacteriia; order Coriobacteriales; family Coriobacteriaceae; genus Collinsella; species Collinsella aerofaciens_BW. The sequence goes on from NZ_JBCPDN010000079.1 coordinate 6,635, forward strand.
TTCTCCGCCCTCAGTTTGGCACCTCTTTCCAGACTCAGCCGGACGGTCGGTCCGCCTATTCCGTTTTGCCTTTAGGCTAGGCCAGCGGGGCGTCGCGCCTCTCTGCGCGCGCCCTCTCGATGAGGCTCGGCGTCAGGTCGAGTCTTCCGATGGGCACGTCCTCCAGGTCGTAGGCGTCTAGCAGCGCCTCCGCATCGCCGCCGAGCATCGCCCTGGAGGCGCGCGGGCGTCCAGCTCCAGCATCTTCTGGACCGTGTCCCTTTCGTGACTGGTGAGCCTGCCGTAGACACTCGGGGTCGCCTTCTCGGAACCCTTTTTCTTCTTTCCGGACATGCCGTCCTCCGATCTCCCGGGGCCGGCCGATCCGGCCCTCAGGGTATCGGGTTCCCACATTCATCCGTACATGTACGGATGAATGTGGGAGGTGTTCGGATAAAGTCGATAATCAAGGTTGATAATCAAGGGTGCACCATTCGTTGTGTCTATTTAACCATTTGTATATCTCTCGCTATAATAATGAGAAAAACTAGAGATCGGTTTATGTGTATATGACACCCAAAACTCTTATCGCTATTCCTGCTTATAATGAGGAGGAATGCATAGAAAAGACGATATGCGAGCTCAGGCAAATTGCACCTGAGTTTGATTTTGTTGTTATCAATGATGGGTCTCGAGATCGAACGCTAGCTATCTGCAAAGATCTTGGTTGTGACATCATTGATATGCCCATTAACTGTGGTTTGACCGTTGGGTTTCAGACGGCTGCGCGTTATGCGGTTGATCATGGATATGACTATATGGTTCAGTTTGATGCTGACGGCCAGCATTGTCCGGAATATATAAAGGTCCTTGTTGATAGGGCTCAATCTGATGGATCAGATATTGTCATTGGCTCTAGGTTTGTAAGCGTACGCAAAGACAAGACGCTTCGCATGATCGGCTCGCGTATGATTACGGTGCTAATAAAGATTCTGACAGGCAAGAGGATCAGTGACCCAACGTCTGGATTTAGGCTATTTGGGCGGGATATTCTTAAGAAATACTATTACGACAATACCTTAAATCCGGAACCAGAATCTCTCGCTCTCTTTTTGAAGCAAGGGTATTCCATTTCAGAGGTACAGGTTAAGATGCGCGAGCGTCAAGGTGGCGAGAGCTATCTTAACCCTGTTAGGTCTATGCAGTATATGGTTCGTGTTTTCGTTACGCTCCTTGTCGTTCAGTGGTTTAGGTGATCCATTTGCCGGTTTCTCTTCGTATTTTGCTTCTTGTTTGCGCTGTTTTGGTATTCGTGTTCGTATTGCGCAAATTAAATAAATCCCAAATGCAAGTTTTGGATTCTCTGTTTTGGCTGCTATTCAGCGTCAGTTTTGTAATTTTGGGCGTTTTTCCACAAGTTGCAATGTGGCTTTCAAGTCTATTTGGTTTCATGTCGGCTTCTAACTTCGTGTTCCTTTACGTTATTGCCGTTCTTGTGGTCCGTGATTTCTGCAATTCTCTTCGCCTCTCTCGACAGGAAGAGCGTTTAAACTCGCTTGTTCAGGCTGTTGCGTTAAGTAGGGAGAAGGAAAAGTAGGCTATGCGTTTCGCTTTAGCGTATAAATCATCTCGATGTGAATGTCCCTACTTATATTACTTTCAACAGTTG
>NZ_JBCPDN010000080.1:0-7851 GCF_040915425.1 Collinsella aerofaciens
GGGTGGCTGAGCCCGATGGAGTACCGCAGGAAGCTTGGATACGCCTAGGCGCGGTCCAAGAAATCGTCCGCACCCCCCATTAGCGTAGCTTTCTTCCAATATGAGCCGAGCATTGGCAAGTGGAATAAGAAGCCCGACCGTTCGCCACATGAAAGTGATCGGACGGGCTTCTCTATTTAACCCGGGCCGCCACCTATAGCGGCTTTCCAGGCGTATTCTCGGTGCAAAGCAATCGTCAGTTTAATCCTATGCGTTGATACCGCATTTCATTTGTTCGGCTCGAATTCTACGGCCTTGCAACCCTCGCACTCTCCGGCAAACGGATTGAACGCGAAGGCAGAGATGATGCGTGCGTGGACATCGAGGCTGCTGTAGGCAACATACTGGGGCATGGACCCCCGCTGCGCGTGGCATGTGGCCCGGCATATTTATTGCCGTCCAACCCCGTGTAGTTGCAGCAAAGGGCGGAACCTCAATGCTCAGCTCATATTGTCCGTGGGACACGAGAATCGTAAGTACACTTTGGTGCGATTCTCGCGCTGATACTGAGCCACCTGGAATAAGATACGTCGCGACAACACTTCACTTCACCTCTGTCTCGACAAGACGACGTAGACTAAAGTTTCCTTTAGTAAGAGAACGAGAACTATATCTGAAAGCGTTGCGATGGCGTGAAGGCACCGAGTCCGAACCGCCTGAATGCTACGTGCATCTGCATCGCTTTTTTGTTATCTCTGCCAGTTGGGTAGCACTACACTTGTCAGCATTTACCCTGGTACATGCTGCTTAAATCCACTACCCCTTCTACCGCGCCGACCATCTCGTCATCGTGAGAGACAACGATGATCAGCTGGCTTTGCTTGTTGCGCTTAACATAGGCCGCAAGCTCGGCGCGGCTTACAGCGTCTAACCCAGTCGTGGGCTCGTCGAGCATCAAAACTGACGACTTGCGTGAAATCGCCGACCATAAGTACACGCGGCGCAGCTCACCGCCCGAAAGCGCGGAGCAACGTTTCCCGAGCAACTCCTTCACGCTGTTTTCCAGCGAAGGTAGGTCATCTACACCCCGGTGATAGGGAGAAAAGGGCGTGTCGAAATACTCTAACAGCTCTTTCACCGTTTCGTCCGGCGCGAAGCACGACTGTGGGCAGCACGATATCTCTCTCGCACGTATGTAATCCAAGTCGCATTCTTCGATTGGCACACCGTTGTATTTTACTTTGCCTTTCGATGAGTATAGCCCGAGCATCAAGTAAAGAAGTGACGTCTTGCCTCTTCCGTTCTCCCCAACTATGCAATATGTACCAGGACCGGAAAACTTGAAAGAAAACCCGCCGAGGACCTCTCGGACAGATCCGTCTGGAAGGACAACCGAGAATTCCAAATCAGATACCGAAATGTCATTTATTCCATCAAGTTTCGCCAAATCGGTCCGATTCCACCCCGATCTCGCCTTTTCCCTCGTCGCGATAGCCGTCCTATCCCATGATGCTTTGGCGTCCTGATAGGATTTGAACAATGACATCATACTTTTCAAAGTCTTAAAGAGAACCGCGAAGTATGTACCGATGATAGTGTACTCGCCTATTGACATAGTTCCGTTAATGATTCGTACTCCGGAAACAACAAGTATCACCGCTTGAAACAACGCTGCGAAAAGACCATCGAGCGATGTCAGAGAATATGATAGCTTTCCGGAGCGCAAAACTTTGGGAAAATAGCTCTTAAACCCAGCGTCGAGCGCTTGTTCGCTCTTGCCGTACGAAGATGTCAGTTGAATGTTGAGAATCTGATTAAGCTGCGATGCAATTGCGGCGTAAAAGGCGCTGTCCGCCTCTTTCTTCTCATACGTGACCCTATACAAAAGTTTCCTCAACCCAGTAATTACACAGAAATACACGATGAGGAGAATGATGGAAAACACCGCGAGAGTTGAATCAATTGACCATATGATAAGCAATACGATGGGAATGGCTACAATGGACAGCGGCGCACTGATAAAATTCGCCAAAACGAAGGATGAGACCACGCTGGAGTCGGAAATAATCCGTTGCGTTGTATAGGCCGGATCGATGGTCCGGCTCACCAAGTAATCGTCTCTTTCAAAACGCAAGACGGCCTCCCTGAGAAGATCAAAGGAAAGTCTCGTGGTTATGCGAATGGAAAGTGTTCCTGCAAAATAAGTAAAGAGGGTGGAGAAAACTCCTATTGACGCAACCAGGAGTGCGAAGAGTACGGCGTCTCTTTCGCTGCGGTTACCAAGAAGAAAATCTAAGAATTTCCCGTTCACGTATGGCATGGCATAGGAGAGAGCGGTTCCAATCACCGTGATAGCAATGAAGACGAAAGCCCCTTTTGCTCTGATGAACCTCGAGAGAACGCATCGAATCAAGGAAGGCCCCAATCTACCCGCCACAAAACATCAATCACTGATACCTTACACCTCAACACAACAGGAGCGAAGATTTGCCAATGAGACTGCTTTAGATTGCCTTGGGCCAATACGATCTCAAGCTCTTCCTGCAAGAGAGTCGGAATCGGACATCTCCTCCGACGAATCTGGCAATCGGGCGGTTGAAATATCTTTTTCAACCGCCCGATTGCCACAATAGATTGGAGCGTCCGCCCGCAAACGACCTCGTTTTACACCCACCAAATCCTTTGCCTTTTGTCGCCTTTTTGCTGTTCGTAGCCTTAAACAAGAACTATTTCACCGCAACTTATCGAGGGGTTGGCCAGAGGGCACCGAAGAGAATGGCGTAGGTAGTGGATTCGCCGAGCTTGAGCTCGTCGCCGGGATTGAGTTGGGCGGAACGGCCGGGCTCGACCTGAATGCAGACGCGCGTGGCCCCGTTTACCACCACGGTTCCGTTGGTGGACGACAAGTCCTCGACGTGCCAGATATTTTGAGCATCGCACCAGATATGGGCATGGCGGGCCGAGACATCGTCGCCGACGTCGGTAATATCGCCCTCACCAGTGGCCAGCGCGCCAATCTCAACACCCTGCTCACTCGGCTGAATCCAGCGCGGGGCGCTCACGACAAAACTGTTTTGCACGCGCAGCAAGCCCAAGGGGTGCGCCGGGGCGGGTTCGCGTTCGCCCGCGGTCATCGACATGCCAAGCGAACGCGGCGTGGATGTGCCTCCGCCACAGGTCGCGTGCGCGTAGTCGATGGCATAGTTCACCGAGGACCGCACATCCGCCGAACAACCGACGGCGACAAACAGCACCAGCACGGCCTCGGCGCGCTCGGCGGGCATGAGTTCCGCCGCCTGGGACAGGCGATCGAGCGCGTTGCGATAGAGATTCGTGTCCTGGTGGCACTCTTCGAGCGCGCGTACCATCGGTTCACCTGCAGGACCGCACACCATATTGATCACAGCCGTGGAGTCCATGGGATTGCGCTGGCGCAGGGCCAGTTGCGACATAATACGCGCAGCCGAGGTACCGTATTCGGCAAAGTAGCGCTGCTGAAGCGTGCCGACCGGCGCGCGAACGATAAAGCGGGAAACCCAAGAGCGATCGGCGGCTCGGCTCTGCGGGCTGCGGCCGTCGGCGAGCGGACGGGACGAAAGCACCAAGCCGCACAGCTCGATATGGCTCAGATGCGCCGCGCGCTTAAAGATGTCAAACATGGCCCCGCATGGGGTGAGCTCAACTTGAGATGCCATGACCTAGGCCTCCTTGGTCGTAGAAATAGAATCGGACGATACTTCGACAGGTCCGCCAAAAGTACGGGCAGCTGCGGCTCCACCGGCAAGCGGAGTCGCCATCTGGGCTTTTGTGCGTCGCGGTGCCGAAACGGGAAGTTCAAAGGCAAAGCCCATCGCAAGCAAAAACCACGTAAGCGTATAGGTTGCAACCAGAGCGGCAACAAGGCCGCCCATCACGGCGCGTTGGGAAAATACGCTACATGCAGCCACAACCAGCACCGGAACCTCGCAGGCAGAAAGCGCAAGCACACCCTGCAGGAAGCCCGAGCGCCGATCGCGCGCAAGTGCCCCCGCGGCAACGCCGGCTATGCCTGGCAGCGCCAACGCCAGTGCGGCAATAATACCCGGTAGCGACCCAGACCACACGAGCGATCCCAAAGTCGCCGTCACGCGAGCGCCCGACGCCAGCAGCGCGGCCGAAACCACGACCACAGCCCAAACCACGCCACAGGCGACCGTCGCGCCGACCATCAGCGCGCGACGAACCGCGCGGCCGGACGCATCCATGGGGCACGGCGTGAGCGGCTCGCCGCGGAGCGAACGACCGACATTTTGCGCATAGTGGTCACAAAACGCCGAGAGCGCCGCCTCGACCGCCGCCGGCTCGGGACGATTTTTTTGATGGCTGGACAGACAGGCCATCACCACGTCGAACAGCTGGGCATCGACAAACGCCAGCGCATCGCGTAGCTCTTCGGAATCCGGCTCAAGCCCTAGCTGCTGGGCCTGCTCGACCGCGGCGAGCGCCACATCGGGCTCACGACGAAGCAGCTGAGTCAAATCGCAACCGGGCGCATGGGCACCAATGGGATAGTCGGGCCGCGTGTCCATCTTAAGACGGTAGGGGCTCGCGATGTCGCGCGTCCTTTTGCGCGAACCCGAGGCGCCCGAAGTGCTCGGCGCGGCTTCGTATGGCGCGACGCCGGCAATGAGCTCGTAAACCGTGCTTGCCGCGGCATAGACGTCAATCGCCGGCGACATACGCAAAGCACGCAGGTCGGGAATATCGTCGGTGAGCATCTCGGGCGGGGCATAGGCAACCGTCGCGCGACGCAGCGTGGCATAACGCTCGGTAAAGGATGCCTTGCCGCCGGTACCGGCCACGGCCGACGCAGGCTCAAGCGCCAGCGATGAGCCAAAGTCAATCAGGCACAGGTCAAAGGTGCCCTCGGCAAGCTGCCGGTCAAGCGGTAGACGCGCCGTGCGCACCATAATATTAGCGGGCGAGATATCGCGATGGACAAAGCCCTCGCCCACCAGGCTCATACGGCAGAGCAGATCGAACAGGTCGCGACCCAGACGCGCCGCCACAAGCGGCGACAGGCGTCCGGCATCGTCCACGGCAAGTCGCGAACGCAAGCGGGCAAGCGTCTCGCCCTCGACCCATTCCATGACAATTGCAGGCACACCGTCGACCTCGCCCCAGCCATAGAGACGGGGAAAGCCCTTAAGGCCCGAAAGGGCGCGGTGACATTCATATTCCTCGCGAAACGCCGCCTTGAACTTAGCGACCAGCGCCTCGTGATCTGCATCGTCGTCGAACTCATCGCGCGCCGGCAAGATGAGCTGCTTGAGTGCCACGGCCTCGCCTTGGGCGTTGACGGCACGCGTCACGCGGCCGATACCGCCACGGCGCATGGTGGCATCGTCGGCAAACAGCATCGTAAAACGACGCAGATAGGCAGGCAGTTCGTCCTGACCGAGCGCAATGGCCGGCTCAAACTCGTCGACACGCGCCAGGCGCAGGCCGACCATGGGATTGCGACCGAGCGATTGTGGTGTGGTGGATGCAAGATCGGTCATCATAGGGCAAGCGCCGCCACGTTATTGTTGAAGTTACCGAGCGCGACGTCATCATCGCCGTAATGGCCGACCCATTGACATAGGTTGGTATAACAGCCCCACAGATTGGCATACTGCTGATACCACTTTGACCGGGGCGAGAATGTCTGACGACCAAACTCGGCTCGAATGACAAACATCTCCCCGACCAGGCTGTCGCACGGCCTGGGATCTCCCGTAGAGTTATAGGTCGAGACCACGTCATTGGCACGAGAAACGTAACTGTCGAGCATGTTGTACTTGGTCACAAGCCAACTGTGAATGCCCTCTTCCTCAGCAGCGGAAAGGCCACCGGAGTTTGCATCGTTGTCAGTGTTGCCGCCCGTCGAACCACCGTTTCCAGACCCTCCGGTAGAGGAACCCGACCCAGAGCCGCCGCCCGAACTCGACGAATCCGAGCCGGAGCCAGAAGTATCCGAGCTACCGGGCTTTCCGGACTGCTGGGCGTCCTGCCCCTTCTGCTGCTCGACCTTATTCACCGTTGCCGCCACGCTATTGTTGGACAACCGATCGATGATCTTGGTGTTGGTGAGCACGATGGTTTTGCCATTGGCAAGCGTGACTTCGTTGTCCGGGGCCTCGGCGCCGTCCGCATCGTCGGTGCCAAACACAATATGCGCGACCACACTTGCCCAAGCATATCCAGTCGTGGTGCCCAGGTCACTTTTGACCTCATGCCCCACGCGCGGTTCGCGTGCGGCATGCGCCTGCATCATGGACGGCACGGTCATGCCATAGGCAGAAACGCCAGCTATAACCAGCACCAGCGAGCACGATAGCAGCGCGTACGCCCGAGGCGCCAGGCCTAGCCGGCGTCGCATGCGCACCGCGGCGCCGCGCTTTGTCTGAGTGCCACCGGGCCGCATGCGCTCTCCTCCAACAAAAACACGCCGCTCGGGAGCGGCGCATTCATTCGAATCCACATTTGAGTGTATCAGCGAACCCAAAAGGTTGCGCAACGAATGGGCAAATACGAGGTGCGACCGGACCCATCCACGCGATAAGCGGATGAAAAGCAGGTTTGTTGCACAACAAATGTATGAACGCGCACCCAATTATGAGCGCCCCGTGCGGCAGGCCGACGGGAGATGCCGCGGAGCTGACGCCGCCTAGATCGCGCGGCGGGCCTCGATAGCACGGCCAAGCGTAAGCTCGTCGGCATACTCCAAGTCGCCGCCCACGGGAAGTCCGCTCGCAAGACGCGATACCTCAACGCCCAATGGCTTGATGGTGCGAGCAAGGTAACTCGCCGTGGTCTCGCCCTCAATGTTGGGGTTGGTAGCGATAATGACCTCGTGGATGTCCTCGTGGCCCAGGCGCGCCAGCAGCTCGCGAATGTGCAGCTGCTCGGGACCGATCTTGTCCATGGGGCTGATCACGCCGCCCAGCACATGGTACAGGCCATGGTAGCTGCCCGTGCGCTCGATTGCCTGGACGTCGCGCGGCTCGCCCACCACGCAAATGCGAGTGGTATCGCGCATCGGGTCCTGGCAGATGGAGCACTCGTCGGCCGTGGCGTAGTTAAAGCAACGGCTGCAAAAGTGGACCTCCTGCTTGACCTCCAGGATGGCCTCGGCCAGGCGACGGGCCTCCTCGGCATCGGCCTCAAGCAGGTAGTAGGCGATGCGCTGGGCCGACTTGGGACCAATGCCCGGCAGACGACCCAGCTCATCGAGCAGTTTTTGCAGACTGTGATTCGCACTCATATATATGCGTGTCTTAGAACGGCATGCCCGGGATGTTGAGGCCTCCGGTGATGGCGCCCATCTGCTTGTTGGCGAGCTCGTTGACGCCGCGGACGGCCTCGTTGACAGCAGCCATGATCATGTCCTGCAGCATATCGACGTCCTCGGGATCGAGCGCATCGGGGTCGATGGTGAGGTTGACGAGCTCCATCTCGCCGTTGACGGTCACCTTGACCATGCCGCCGCCGGCAGAGGCGTCGACGGTCTGGGACTTGAGGTTCTCCTGCGCGGCGGCAAGCTGCTCCTGCATCTTGCGGGCCTGCTTCATCATCTGCTGCATGTTCATACCGGCCATGATGGCTCCTTTACGTGCGGCCGCACGCCAAGCTGCAAGGGCAGCCGGAGCGCGGCGGGGCTTTCAAACTCAAAAATCGTACCACGGCACGAGGCCAGCGAGCGGGGCGGACGTGTTACCTCAGTCGATATACATGTCCTGGAGCGCAAGCCGCACCCATAGATTATGCAAAGTTGAATAATTCGCATCTGCATAATATTTAAAGCTAAATCTTGTAGAGCCGGAATCCGACATTTAATGCGTACCACTAAAT
>NZ_JBCPDN010000081.1:0-7777 GCF_040915425.1 Collinsella aerofaciens
AGCCAGGGTTGGTCCCAAAGCGCCCCGAGCAAGCCAACTAGATGCCCACCGGCCGAAAAACCCATGACCGTAATCCGATCAGGATCGACACAGTACTCTGCCGCATGGCTTCGGACGGTATCGACCGCCCGCGCGAGTTCTTGCAATGCCAGCGGATAGACAGCCGGAGCAACCGAATAGTTCAGTACAAACGCTTGGTAGCCCATCGCCAACAAACGGAGCGCTACCGGCTCGCCTTCGCGCGGCGAAACGTGATCGTAGCCGCCTCCTGGCACGACCACAACTGCAGGCAGCGGTTTTAAAGCATAAGCATCTTCGGTCGGGGCAAAAACATAAGACGTAATCGTGGCAGACGAGCCATCGACCCCGACAGGAATCGTTTTATTGAGCATGTATTCCCTTTCACCATGATGCGTAGCGCAGCGCACACGGCCGTATCGCACAAGGGCTGCATTGCCGATTTATCCGACAATGCAGCCCTGGTCATCAACCCGAGTTAGGAACGGACAACCTTGTCGACGTTCTGGAGCTGCAGTTCCTCGCCGTCCTGGCCCTCGATCACCACATTTTGCAGGTCGAGTACCTTGACGTTTTGCGCGATGATGCCCTGGCGCACCATGGGCTCAACGCCACAGGCCATGGCCGGAACAAAGGGCTCGGCATCCGGCGCGAAGGTCACGTGGACATCCTGGAATGTCAGGCGCGTTACTTTACTCTCGGGCAGGCCCGTGATGTAGGCAGCGGCCGCGTGGCAGTTAGTGGCCTCGATATCGCAAAACGTCGTGGCACCAAAGCCGGGCGTGCGGTCGTCGACAGGCAGCGTCTCGCGAGACTGCACGTAATCGGTCTTGCCGTCCTTGTCGCAGAAGTAGAAGGAGTTGACCACGAAGGGCGTGAGCACCTCATCCATGCGAATGTGCTCAAAGGTAATGCCCTCGTTGACGGCATCCTTGCCGCGCCCGCGGCGGGTCTTGACGCGCAGGCCGCGGTCGGTGCGCTCAAAGAGGCACTTGCTCACGGTAAGGTCCTTGATGCCGCCGGCAGCCTCTGAACCCAGGACCACGGCGCCGTGACCATCGTGCATGTAGCAGTGAGAGATCAGCACGTCGTGCGTGGCGGGACGAAGCTCGGGCTCAATGCCCAGCTTGCCGCTCTTGATGGCGATGCAGTCGTCGCCCACCGAGAACTGACAGCCAAGGATGCGGACAAAGCCGCAGCTCTCGGGATCGAAACCGTCGGTGTTGTGGGAGTTCTTGGGGCCCTCGATGGACAGGCAGAGCGCATCGACGTGCTCGCACAGGATGGGGTGAATGTTCCACGCCGGGCTGTTGCGGACGGTGAAGCCGGCCAAGCTCACGTTTTGGCACTCGGACAGGAAAATCATGCGCGGGCGGGCGACCTCGCGGCCCTCCTCAGGACGGAAGATGTTCTTAAAGTCCTTGTTCCACCAGTTGTCCTCGGCAAAATCAGTCTGACCGTCGATCGCGCCGCGACCATAGATGCACACGTCGTGCACGCTCAGACCCGTAAAGGTAGAGCAGTAGGTCGAGAAGCTCTCGCCCTCCCAGCGGCCCAGGGGCAGCATATCGGTGCCGGCATACCCGGCACCCTCGTTGCCCGTGACCGTACCGGGGATGTAGGCAAGCGCCGCACGATCGTGGCGAGCCAGCAGCACCGCTCCCTCGGCGAGCTCGATGTTGATATTGCTCTTAAGGAAGAGGGACTTGATACGATAGCTGCCGGCGGGAATCAGCACGCGCCCGTCCTTGGGGCAGGCCATGATGGCAGCCTGGATGTTGGTGGTGTCATCATGCTCGGCATCGCCCTTGGCGCCACAGTCGCGAACGTTGATGGTAAAGGGCTCAGCCGGCGTGGTGACACCTACGCTCAGCTCACGCTCGCCACAAACAAAACGAACCAGGTTGCGCTTGCCGGGGGTCAGGCCGTCGACATAGGTCTCGACCGTATTCGTGGTACCGGCGGGCTCGTCGTTGACAAAGATCTCCCACGTATCGGCGCAGGTAAAGTAACCGCCGTCGTCAAGCTCGATAACCGCCGCGCGCGCGTTGCGCCAGATAACGTTCGTCTCCATGGGTTTCTCCCTCAAAAAGATGCTCTAAAGGCAAATTGTACGCTGTTGAAAAAGGGCCGTGCCTGCCGGCGGAATTCCGGTGGCACGGCCCTGTGATTTGGACGATATGTCGGCCTTACTCGGCGGGAGTTACGCTACCGTCCTGGAAGCCAACGTTGTTGTGGGCAAAGCAATCCTCGTACTTAAAGCCGGAGAGCTCCTCGCAAAGCGCCTTGACCTCGGGCTTGACGTCGGCCATCTTGCCACCCTCCTTGACTCGGTGAATCTCGTCGCAAAGGACGTCGCACTGCTCCTTGTCGATCTTGATGCCGCGGGCAAGGACAGCCGCGAGCAGGAAGAAGCCGGCGCAGCCGATGAGCATGTAGCCGCAGATGTACAGAGGCACGGTGGCGGGCTGGGTTACGGCGTCGCTGTTGCCGGCGGTCTGAATGAAGCCGGAGGCAGCAAGGACGATAGCCCATGCGTTGACGGCGATAGCCTGGGCGATCTGCTGGCAGAGCTGCTGAGCGGAGCTGTAGATGCCCTCGCGACGACGCAGGGTGATGAGCTCATCGACATCGGGGATGTAGTTGAGCAGAACATCGGGCAGGTACTGGAAACCAACGTAGAAGAACTTCCAGATGGCGAAGATGATGGGGTAGGCAATCATGGCGATGGCGACCGTGGAGGTGCCGTTAATCTGACCAAAGGCGAAGTAGTTGTAGGCGATGATGCACGCAGCGCAACCGACGTTGGCCAGGTACCAAGACTTGTGGAAGCCCTTCTTGGCCATGAGGGCAACCCAGATGGCGGTGCAGACGATAGCGACGACCTTGCCGGGCATCTCCATCACGGACTCATAGGACTTAGGAATCTGCAGGCAGTAGACGATGAAGAAGGACAGGCAGGCAGACCAGCAGGCAGCAGCGAGCTTCGTGGAGACCTGTGCATACAGGACCTTGCGGAAGGACTTATTGCGGAAGGTAGAGACAACGTCGATGAAGAACTTCTTGATACCCTCGCCGACGCTCTCGATCTTCTCCTGAGCCACCTCCTCGGGGGTGTGCTCCCACGTGGACAGGTACACGCACAGCAGCGAGATTGCCATGACCGAAGCGTTGACCGTAGCGATGATGAAGTAGCTGAACGGGTTGGTCTCGCCGAAGGTGCCAAAGCCAAAGCCGACGAGTGCTGCCATCAGGAAGCCGGCGGCGTTACCAAAGAGGTGCTTGTAGCCGGTGAGGTACGTACGCTCCTTGAAGTCGTCGGTCATCTCGATGGTAAGCGGCGACAGGTTGGCAGTGCAGAACGTATACGCGACGTTGTAGATCAGGTACAGCACAAAGTAGTACGGGAAACCAAACGGCGTAGCCACAAAGATGAGCGGCTCGGCGACCATCATCGGGATTGCCAGCAAGATCCAGAAACGGCGGCGGCCAAAGATACGGCCGATCTTGGTAGCGTAAAAGTTATCGGCCACAAAGCCCATGAGCGGGCACAGAATGGCGTTGAGATAGATGGCGAACGAGCTGATCAACGCAGCCTCGCCTGCGGACAGACCGCACTCCGTGGACAGGAACAGCACCATGTAGCTGTGCGTAAAGGTCAGGGCACCAGAGTTGAGCATGCCGCCCATACCAAAGCCCAAGCGCGTCCAGAATGTGATCTTGCGCTTTTTACCGATCTTGTTAGTCATCGAGCTCCCTCTCTTTTCTCGATTGTCTTGGAACAAGACATTGGAGTCCATACCGACGTCTGTCTGCATGCCGTTCAGGGTGAACGTTTAGCTAGATTATGCGCGATTTGCTTATAATAGGTGAACGTTCACTTGTATATTATCCTTGAACGGTCGTTTTTTGCCGTTGAACGGACCTGAAAATGAAAATATCCCTGCATTTTTGATTATTAAGTCGATTCAGCACCACGCAACCACTAGGTGAACGTTCATTGTTCTCTGGAGATGAGGGAGGTGCCGGGCACCCTTCCCCAAAAAAGCCGTGCACGACAACGCAACGAGAAACGAAAAAACGACCCCGCCGAGAATGTCCTCAGCGGGGTCGTCCGGTCTTTGCAACAGCTTGCCCGATCACGCGCTCAACGTGTCATCACTACAGGCAGACGCCGTCCTTCCAGATGCTGATCTCGTGACAGCCGCGACGCTCGGCGCTGGTAAGCTTGCCGCTCGCCGTGTCCAGCACCAGCTGGTACAGGTCATGGGCAGCCTCGTCGAGCGTGCGCTCGCCGGTGGCGACCACACCGGCGTTAAAGTCCATCCAGTTGGCCTTGTGGTCGCACAGACGCTGGTTGGTGAACACCTTGAGCGTAGGCGCCGGCGCACCAAACGGCGTGCCGCGGCCGGTCGAGAACAGGATCACGTGGCAGCCGGCAGCCGTCAGGGCCGTGGTGGATACCATGTCGTTGCCCGGACCGCACAACATGTTCAGACCATGCTTGGTAGCCTGACCGGCGTACGGCAGCACGTCGACGATGGGGGCAGATCCGCCCTTTTGCACGCAGCCGCAGCTCTTGTCCTCGAGCGTGGTAATGCCGCCGTCCTTGTTGCCGGGGCTCGGGTTCTCATAGACGACCTCGCCGTGGCTGATAAAGTAGTCCTTAAAGCCGTTGAGCATGTCGGCCGCCGCGTTAAAGACCTCTTGGCTCTCGCAACGATCGAGCAGAATGCTCTCCGCGCCAAACATCTCGGGCACCTCGGTGAGCACCGATGTGCCACCGCGGGCTACGACCATATCGCTCACGCGACCGATCGTGGGGTTGGCGGTAATGCCCGAAAGACCGTCAGATCCACCGCACTTAAGGCCAATGACCAGCTCGGAGGCGGGAATGGGCTCACGCTTGGCCTGCTTGGCCAGGTCGGCCAGCTCAGACAGAATCTTGTGGCCCTCGACCTGCTCGTCGGCTACATCCTGGCAGGTGAGGAAGCGAACGCGCTCGTGATCGAAGTCACCGAGCTCGTCGAGCACCTGCTGGTGCGTGCAGTTTTCGCAACCAAGGGACAGGAACAGCACACCCGCAGCGTTTGCGTGACGCGAGAGCGCCACCAGCAGACGGCGTGTCTGAGCGTGGTCGGCGCCGGTCTGGGAGCAGCCAAAGGGATGCGGGAAATAGTAAACGCCCTCCAGCGAACCCTCGACCAGATCCTGTGCCTGCTCGCACATGGCACGTGCGACCTCGTTGACGCAGCCGACCGTGGGGATGATCCACAGCTCGTTGCGCGTGGCGGCGCGGCCGTCGGCACGACGGAAGCCCATAAAGGTCTCGGGCTCAACCGGCTCAACGACCGGATGCGTCGGATTGTAAACGTACTCGACCTCGCCCGAAAGGTTGGTCTTGACGTTATGCGTATGAAGCCACTGACCGGGCTGGATGTCGCCCGTCACGTGGCCGATAGGAAGACCGTACTTGACGACGTCCTCCCCCGCCGCAATAGCACGCACGGCCATCTTGTGGCCCTGCGGAATATCCTCCGCGGCAACGACCTCGCCCACCCCGGGAACCGCGACGGCGGCGCCCTTGGCAAGCGGCGACAGCGCGACGATCACGTTATCGGCCGGATTGATCTGGATAGTGTTCATTACAAATGGTCCTAACCCTACAGGTTGAGCAGAAGTCGAGGCGCGGGCAAGCCGTCTGGCGCCCGCATCGGGAATTTACGCCTGGGCGTTGGCGAAGGCCTGCTTGACGCCCTCGGCGCGCACGACGGTGAGCGCGTTGACGACAAATTCCTCAAGGCCGGCGATCTGCGTAAGGTCCTCGCCCCACATCTGCTCATTGGTGAGCACGTCGTGCACCAGTTCGGCATCGTCTGCACCGGCGTGGGCGGCGTAGAAGTCGAGCACGAAGGCGTCGTCCTGAGCGGTGTACTCGGTGCCGTCGGCACGGCGCAGGTGCAGGCCATCGCCCTCGCGGGACACAAGCTCCTGCGTGTAGAAGGCGATGAGCGTAGCTAGGCTCGTGGCCAGGCACTTGGGCAGGCTGCCGGTCTCGGCAACATAGTCCTTGAGCGTGGGCAGGTCGCGAGCGCGCCACTTGGCCGTGGAGTTGAGGCAAATGGAGAGCAGCGCGTGGTCGATAAACGGGTTGTCGAATCGGTTCTCGACGGCGGCGGCAAAGGCCTTGCAGTCTTCGACATCCAAATCGGCGGCAAGCGTCGGGATGACCTCGTGGTAGAGCATGGTGTTCATGAAGCCGCGGACGGTCTCGTCGTGCATGCAATCGCGCACGATGTCAAAGCCGGCAACCCAGGAGCCCGGAACAAAGGCAGTGTGGGCGCCGTTGAGGATGCGGACCTTGCGCTTCTTGTACGGGGTGACATCGGGGGTCACAAAGACGCCCGGCAGGCCGGCCTTCACGAAGGGGAGCTTCTCGGCAAGCGACTCATCGCCCTGGATGCCCCACATCTGGAAGGGCTCGCGCACGGCCAGGAAGGGATCCTCGTAGCCCAGGCGCTCGGCCACGGCAGCGGCCTCCTTGGGGTCGCGGATGCGGCCGGGGACGATAGTGTCGACGAGCGTGGTGCAGACGGTGCAGTCGTTGGCCATCCACTGCGCAAACTCGTCCTCCCAGCCCCAGTCGCTCACGTACTGGTTCATGATGCGCAGCAGCTCATCGCCGTTGTGATCGATGAGCTCGCAGGCGAGCACAATGACGCCCGGCTTGCCGGCGGCCCAGCGGGCGTGAAGGACCTGAGCAAGCTTGGCGGGGAAACTCGCGGGCGGCATGTCGTCGGCCTTGCAGGACGGGTCGTAGGCGATACCGGCCTCGGTGGTGTTGGAGACGATAATCTCCAGGTCGTCAGAGACGGCGACCTCCATCATGGCGCGGTAGTCGTCCTCGCGGTACGGGTTGATGCAGCGGCTGCAAGCGCTAATCACGCGGGACTCGTCGACCGTGTTGCCGTCCTCCTTGCCGCGCACCAGCACGGTATACAGGTCGTCCTGGGCATTGATACCGTCGGCAAAGCCAAAGGCGCCGCTGATGGGCTGGACCATGACGATCTTGCCATTCCAGCCGGTCGCCTCGTTACCCATGTCAAAGAAGCGGTCAACGAAAGCGCGTAGGAAGTTGCCCTCGCCAAACTGCAGGACCTTCTCCGGCGCGTCCTTGGGCAGCAGGTAGCCCTCGTAGCCGATCTTCTCGAGCGTATCGTAGCTGATGTTCTCCATCTATGTGTCTCCTTAGATAGCCGTTAGCGTGTAAGCAAAACGGGGGCGCCGCGTGTGGCGACGGCGCTCCCGAGTTCGATGTGATTCGATGCAGGCTTATGCCTCGACGGTGTCCAAATCAAAGCCAAAGTAGCGGACCGCGTTGTTGTAGCTGATGTCGCGCACGATACTGCCCAGCAGCTCCATGTCGGCCGGGTACTTGCCCTGCTCGACCCACTCGCCGATCACGCTGCACAGCACGCGACGGAAGTACTCGTGGCGCGGATAGGACAGGAAAGAGCGGGAGTCGGTAAGCATGCCCACAAAGTTGCCCAGCACGCCCTCGTTAGCCAGAGCCGTGAGTTGCTCGCGCATGCCGACCTCGTTGTCGTTGAACCACCAGGCGGAGCCGTTCTGGATCTTACCGGCGGTCGGAGCCTCCTGGAAGCAGCCCATGACGGTATCGATCATGGTGTTATCGATGGGGTTCAGGCTGTACAGGATGGTCTTGGGCAGGCCGCAGGTCTCCTGGATGGAGTTGAGG
>NZ_JBCPDN010000082.1:0-7670 GCF_040915425.1 Collinsella aerofaciens
GCTTAACGTCGGTCGAAAAGAGCGTCATCATATCGGCACTAAACGTCTTAGGGATAACGACAGCCGCATAGTATGCGCCCGATTTGACGCCCTCGATGGCCTTTTCTCGATCGTTGAGCACAACCCAGTCGAAGTTCTCGTTGCCGCGCAGGGTGGCGGTCACGTTTTCGCCCACGTTGACCTCGACGGGGATCAGATCGCTCTCGTAACCCTCATCGGTGTTGACCACGGCGATCTTAAGATTGCCGGTGTTGCCGTACGGATCCCAGCTGCCGGCGATGTTAAACCACGCGTACAGGCACGGTACGATAATGAGGCCCATCACGACAACCAAGCCGATTACGGAGCGAGACACGTTTTGGACATCGCGCTTAAACAGATGCAGGATGTTCTTCATTTATGCCTCACCTCCTTTGGAGTGCTTGCCGAGCGGGGCGTTCTTTTCATTCATCACAAACGTGTCATCCCCGTTCTCGGGCACATGGGCCGCATCGCAATGACCACATTGGTTGACAGCCTGAGTCTTGGGTTCAGACCCCCGCTCGCTCGCATTCAAGCCGAACATGCGACGAGCGGCCGGAATGGCGGCCGTGTGCTCGCGCATCTCGCGGCGCAGGTCCTCATCCGAAAGCGCCGAGATGCGCATCTGGGTGTTGAGGCTCGAGCGGATGTACTCGATATTGATAAGCCAGCCGCAGATGGCAATAACCGAGATGATCCAAATGACAAGCAGGATGATCTTGCCGTTATTGTCGATATCGAGAACCGTCGACAGGACAAAGAGCAGGACCTGAACGCCCACCACGGCGGCAAAACCGCCCTTGATGTAGTACGGGTAGCGATGTTCAAAGGCGACCGCATGATCGAGCAGTTCGCGACGGTACGAATCGGAATCGAGCATGACACGCATGGCCGTGCGCAGCGAGTAGCGCTGGCGCGGCAGGTCGTTGGACTCGCAGATCATCATACCCGTCGTGGAAAGCTGTTTATCAAAGAGCAGGTTAAGGTTGAGCAGCAGCGGACGCAGCTGCAGACCGATAAAGAGCGCCACGATCAAGAACACGCCCAGAATGCACAGGTTAAACAGGTAGTTAAACGAGTACATGCCGCCGACCGTCTCGCGCAGCAGATTGATGCCGTAGGTAAAGGGCAGCAGCGGGTGCAGCCACTGGAAGAAGCCGGGCATCATCTCGATGGGATACATGCCCGACGAACCCGGAATCTGCACGATGACGAGAATGACGCCGATTGCCTTGCCGATGTGCTTAAACGTAGTGGACAGCGCATAGATGATATTGACGTAGGTGAACGAGATGGCGATGCCGCCCAGCACGAACAGCAGCGGGTTGATGCACTGCACGCCAATCACCAGATCGCCTACCGTAACGATGGTGGCCTGGAGCGCGCCCAGGATCACCAGGAGCATCCAACGGCCGAAGTAGCCCTGGCGCGCCGTAAAGCTGCCAATGCCCTCGCGATCGACCTCGAGCTTGTAGATGGCGATGAGTACGTAACCGCCCACCCAAAGCGCCAGATTGGTGTAGAAGGGAGCGATGCCCGAGCCAAAGCTCTTGACCGGATAGATCGACTTGGACGTCAGCTCGACCGGAGAGGCCATGAAATCTGCCACGTCATTGACATCGACGCCCATAAGGTCGGCGAGCTCGCCCATAGACTCAGAGGTCTGCAGCGCCGCGATGTCATTGGCTGCGGTCGCAAGCTTGTCCTGGACCTTGGCAAGCGAGGAATCGGTCTGGGACAGCGTGGTCTTGGCCTGGCCGAGCGTAGCGTTAAGCTGCGAAAGCGTACCGCGCGCACTTGCAATAGTAGGCGTGAGGCCAGACACGATTCCCGTCAGATCACCCGAGACGGCGGCAAATGAATCAAGCGCGCTCGAGGCCTTCGGCAGCGCGTTTTGACCCAGGTCCGTCTGGGCCTGGCCAAGGTTGGTCGCACCGGTCTGGATTGCGTTATTGATAGCGTCGCTGGCGCCCGAGACAGCCGCGGCGTCATTCGCCATGGCGCTCGACTGCGCAGACAGACCGTCCTTGATGCTCTGAAGCTTTTCATTCTGCTCGCGGAGCAAATCGATGGTCGATACAATGCGCGCGTCAATTTCCTTGGAACCTGTCGACGTGTCATTAACGAGAATTTCCAAGTGCCCGATAACGGCCTTATTGTGGTCGATCGTCGCTTGGAGAGACTCAAGCGAGTTGTCGATGCGGGTGGTCGTAGATGTGACCGCGCCCGTCAGCTTGCCAATCGCAGCGTTCGCGGAGGCTGACGTCTTGGTGAGCGCAAGGCTGCCTTCCGAGAGTGCCTTGGAGAGCGAGGCGACAGAGTTGCCCGCCGTAGCGCGCGCCTCGCCCAGCAGGTCATTGCCCTGAGCGATTGCCTGCGTTAGAGAGGGCGTCTGACCCTGCAGGCCCGCCAACGCGGCATCAGCCGAGGCGATAGCGCCACTCGTCTTATCGATGGCGGCATTCATGTCGCCAATCGAATCGCGCACCTCACCCAAGGTACCGGATGCCTCTGATACCGAACCAGCCAACGAATTCTGAGTCTGGGTTGCCTTGTCCTTTAAATCGACCCCGGCATCCTTGGCGATGCCCGCCACGGTCTCGCCCACCGTGGAGACAAACTCCGAATTGATCTGCTCCTCGATAGTATTGGCGCCGGTATCGGTCACCTTGGGCGCAATGGCGCTCTTCTTCTCGTTAACGTAATATGTAAGCTTGGGCTGGCGGTAATTGCCATCGAGCATCGAGACAAGATTGTCGGAGAAGTTCTTGGGGATCACGATGGCGGCGTAGTACTCCCCACTCTCGACGCCCTCTTTGGCATCGGCCGCCGAGTCGACGAAGGTCCAGCCCAGCTGATCGTTTTCTTTGAGCTGATCGACGACCTTGTCGCCCGCATTGAGCTCGCCCACCAGGTCGTTTTGGGTTCCCTGGTCGTTGTTGGCGATAGCAATCTTGATGCCCTGGGTGTTTCCATACGGATCCCAGTTAGCCACGATGTTGTACCAAGCGTACAGCGAGGGGATAACGCACACGCCCAAAGTAACCACCAGGGCGACGGGGTTCACGAGCAATCGCTTGATGTCACGTTTAAAGATCGCAAAGGATACCTTTGCGTCGGATAGTTTGCTGCCGAGACTCACGCTTGGACCATCCATCCTGTCGTTGAATCGAATCGTACTATCGACAACCATTGTACGTAGGCGCTTTAGTGCCTCACGGCACAATGGTGCTGAGTTTTGCGGGTAGCAATATACTACGAAGATGAGTTAACGTACAGATGTACAGTATCCTAAATTTCAGCAGGTCACAAAACCACAACCCGCACAAATTATCAATCCGACTAGTCATTGGGGACGTTCTTAAACGACTAGTCAAACAAAAACGTCCCCAATGACCGCTTTTTCCTCCGTCCCCAAGGGATCATTATTGGACCGCCGATGTTTTGGTAATGCCAGCGAGCGAGCACCAGAGCGAACAAATTGGCATGAAAAGAGGACGGCATAGACCTTCTGGTCATGCCGTCCTCTTTGAATGACAAGTTGTCGCTCTGGTGCCCGCGCAGCGTCGGCTGGTCCGCCGTTCGTTAGAACGGCGGAACGAAGGGCAGCGTCGAGCCGTTACGCGGTTTGGTAGAACCGCGTAACTACCTAACTACATCAAGTTGCAGACAGCTGCTGCGAAGGCAACGGGGTCCTCGGGGAGGATGCCCTCGACCAGCAGGGCCTGATCGTAGAGCAAGCCGGAGTACTGCTTGATCTTATCGGCGTCGCCTGCCTTCTGGGCAGCGACAAGCTTGTCGAAAACCGGGTGCTTGGCGTTGAGCTCGAGCACGCGCTGGCTCTTGGGCATGCCGTCGGGCGCGCTCTCGGGTCCCTTCTGGAGCACCTTCTCCATCTCGAGCGAAAGCGGGCCCTCGGTGGTGATGCAAGCGGGGGCATCGGTCAGGCGCGCGGAGACGGCAACTTTCTCGACCTTGTCACCGAGCGCCTCCTTCATAGCGCTAAAGAGGTCCTCGTTCTCCTTGGTGGCGTCCTCGGCCTCCTTCTTCTCGTCCTCGGTCGCCAGGTCAAGATCACCGGTCGCAACGTTCTTGAGCTCCAGATGACGATCCTCGACCTCGGGCTCGGCACCGTCGGCCACAGCCTTCTCGGCAGCCTCGCGGGCAGCATCGTCCTCGTAGATCTTGGGCATATCGGCGGCAACGTATTCACGCATAGCCTGGAACGTGAACTCATCCACATCCTGCGTCAGCAGCAGCACGTCATAGCCGCGGTCGAGCACGCCCTTTACCACGGGCATCTTGGCCAAGCGCTCACGCGAGTCACCGGCGGCGTAGTAGATGGCCTTCTGATCCTCGGGCATGCCCTTGGCATACTCGGCCAGGGTAATCATCTTCTGCTCCTTGGCAGACCAGAACAGCAACAGGTCGGCGAGCTCATCGGCCTTCATGCCATAGCTCGAGTAGATGCCGTACTTAAGACCGCGGCCAAAGTTCTCAAAGAACTTCTCGTAGGCCTCGCGGTCGTTGTCACGCATATCCTCAAGGTCAGCGGTGATCTTCTTCTCCACGCGCTTGGCGATGGCCTTGAGCTGACGGTTCTGCTGCAGCGTCTCGCGCGAGATGTTGAGCGACACGTCGGCGGAATCCACGACGCCGCGGACAAAGTTGTAGTAGTCGGGCAGCAGGTCGTCGCACTTCTCCATAATCAGCACGTTGGAGCTGTAGAGCGCCAGGCCCTTCTCGTAATCCTTGCTGTACAGATCGAACGGCGCGCGGCCCGGCACAAACAACAGGGCGTCATACTCGAGCGTGCCCTCGGCATGGAAGCTGATGGTGCGCGCAGGATCGTCAAAGTCGTGGAACGTGGACTTGTAGAACTCGTCGTAGTCCTTCTGCTCAACGTCGGAGCTGCGCTTCTTCCAGATCGGTGTCATGGAGTTGACGGTTTCGAGCTCCTGGTAGTCCTCGTACTCGGGCTTGTAATCGTCGCCAGCATCCTCGGGCTTGGGTTTCTGGCGGCTCTTGGACACCATCATCTGGATCGGGTAGCGCACATAGTTGCTGTACTGCTGAATCAGGCTCTTGAGGCCCCACTCGGTCAGGAAGCGATCATAGGTCTCGGCCTCGCCGTCGGCATCGAGCTTCTCGTTCTCGCGCAGCGTCAGGATGACATCTGTACCGTGCTCGGCGCGCTCGCCGTCCTCGATGGTGTAGCCCTCAAGACCGTCGGATTCCCACACATGGGCGACATCCTCGCCATAGGCGCGGCTGACGACCTTCACATGGCTGGCGACCATAAAAGCCGAGTAGAAGCCCACGCCAAACTGACCGATGATGTCGACATCCGAACCCTGCTGCTCGGCGTTCTCGGTCTTAAACTCCTCGGAGCCGGAGTGGGCGATGGTGCCCAGGTTGCGCTCGAGCTCCTCGGCGGTCATGCCGATACCGTTATCCGAAATCGTGATGGTGCGGGCATCCTTATCGAAGGAGACGCGAATGGCCAGGTCGCCCTGGTCGATCTTAACGCTCGGGTCCTGCAGGCTCTTAAAGTTGAGCTTGTCGACGGCATCGCTCGCGTTAGAGATAAGCTCGCGCAGGAAGATTTCCTTATTGGTGTAGATGGAGTTGATCATGAGGTCGAGCAGTTTTTTGCTCTCGGTCTTAAATTGACGCATGTGCAGTCCTTTCGCGCTACCCCCGCCCGCAAAAACGGCCCGGTCGCCCGAGCCGCATCGCAGACCTGCTATGTTCAGACTTAGATTTTATAACCCATTAGCGCGCATATATACATACGGAATCGAAAAACTGTATGTCTAAGCGCTCCGATGCACCAACTACCAAGGAGTGTCCCCAACCGCCGGCAGAAAAGGAACGTCCCTATCTGCCATCTACGCGCTTGGCCATCCAGGCATGAGGCTGGCCTTCATCCTCATAGTCCACCGGGGCAATCTGCGTGTAGCCCGCCTTGACATAGAGCGGTAGCACGTATTCCTGAGCATGCAGCTTAATGAGCTTGGCACCGGCATCACGCGCAGTGGCATCACTGGCCTCGACAATCTTGCTCGCCAGACCGCGACGGCGCATGCTCGGCAGCACGGCCACGCGCCCCATAATGTAGGTCTCCCCCGCCGCGACACCTTCGTCCAAGTCGCACGCCGGCGACACCGGAGCCTCTGCGTCAGCCGCGCGCTCAAGCTCTTCGGGAAACACGCGCGAGCAACCGGCAAGCTCGCCGTCTGCATAGAGCGTCACATGAATGCAGTTCGGATCCTCGTCGATAGCGTCGAACTCATTCTCGTAGCCCTGCTCGTCCATAAAAACGACGCGGCGCACCAGCGCCGCGTCATCAAAGCATCCCGTCTTAAGTTGGATATCCATGGCTGCCCCTTCATTCAATGCGAACGTTAGGGACAGATTTTAGCGAAAATGGGCTCCGCGCACGCTAAACTTCGCGCGAGCCTTCGCCAGGCAGTCGTAATGACCCACGTTATGGGCATCGCTCGCGATGAAGCTGTACAGGTTCTGATCGAACAGGCGCTGTGCCGGCTTTTTCTCGCGACCAAAGCGACCGCCGGCAATAAAGTCCGCCGAAGCCTGCAGCTTGCAGCCCATATCGACCAGGCGCTCCGCCACGCTTACATCCTTTTGAACCGCACGATAGCGCTCAGGATGAGCGATGATCACCTGGTAGCCACGGCACTGCAAATCGTAAATCGTGTTCTCGTACTCTCTAAACGCATACGCATCGGCATGCGTCGAAAGCTCGAGCAGAAACTCGTTGGTCCCATCGAAATGCAAGTGCTCCGCGGCATCGATACCAAGCTCAACGAGCTTTCGATGGTTGACCTCGAAGCCCATCTGGAGCGGAAAACCGTCAGCGTTATCACGCAGCAGCTCAAAGGCATCCCACATCTTGTCGTAATCAAAATAGGGATCACGGCAGTGAGGAGTGCAAACGATTCTGGTTACACCGGCCCGCTTGGCAGCCTCGAGCATCGCCAAGCTCTCATCGAGATCGGCGGCGCCGTCGTCTACACCCGGCAAGATATGGCAATGAATGTCACGCATAGGTCAGCCTTAATCAACTAAACGTTTGCTCGGTTGGTGAAGATGCCCTTTTTGGAAGTCCCCTGATCGTCGGAGCCCTTCTTCACCTTCTTACCGTCCTTGGTGTAGTAGGAGTAGTAGTACTCGCTGGTCTCAGTCTCGCAGTAGTTCATAACGGTACCGATGAGCTTGACCTTCTCGGACTTCTTAAGCTGACCGATGGCGTTGAGCGCCTCCTCGCGCTTGGTGAAATCCTCACGCACGACAAAAAGCGCACCGTCGGTCAGACTTGCGATCTCGGCAGCATCGATGAAGGTACCGACCGGGGGAGCATCAAAGATGACGTACTGGAACTTGGCGGACAGTGCCTTTACCAGCTTGGCAAAGCGGTGAGAGACGATGATGTCGGCAGGATTGGGAATATGCGGCTCGGCATCGAGGAAGTAGAAGTTCTTCTGACCCGTCTCGACAATCGCCTGGTCAATAGAAACCTGCTCGGAAAGGACTGCATAGAGTCCGCCGCGGGAGCGGACGCCGAGCATATCGGCAAGGGACCTGCGGCGCATATCGGCCTCGACCAGGAGCACGGACTTGCCGCT
>NZ_JBCPDN010000083.1:0-7469 GCF_040915425.1 Collinsella aerofaciens
GTATAGATGCGGTCCTCCTTGGCGCGCTGCTTAGCCTTGCGGGCGCGCTTCTCCTCTTTAGAGAGGCCCTCGAGGTTCTCGCCCTTCTCGAGCTCTTTGCGGCGTGCCTTAGACGAAGCCGGCACGACGCGAACGGAGCTCGCTGCTTGGCGGGCGGGCTTAGCAGATGCGGCAGACTTGCGCGCAACCCCGGTAACTTCGTGGGATTGCGTGCGCTTGTTCGTGGCGCTACGGGTACTCACTTATGCGTTCTCCTTCATGCTTGTGAACTGGGAGCCCGTGATGATCTGGAAGGCCTCGCGATAGCGCTCGGACGTGCCATCGATGACCTCGGCGGGCAGGTGCGGGGTCTCCCCCGTCATATCCCAGTTGGCCTTGAGCCAATTGCGGACGAATTGCTTGTCGTAGCTAGGCTGGATCTTGCCCTCCTCGTAGCTGGCAGCAGGCCAGAAACGGCTGGAGTCGGGCGTGAGACACTCGTCGATCAGCGTGACCTTGCCATCAATAACACCAAACTCGAACTTGGTGTCGGCAATGATGATGCCACGGGTCGCGGCGTACTCGGCGGCAGCCTTGTAGATCTTGAGGGAAAGGTCACGAATCTGCGTGGCGATGTCCTCGCCCACGATCTCGCAGCAACGCTCGAACGAGATGTTCTCGTCGTGGTCACCGATCTCGGCCTTCGTGGACGGCGTGAACAGCGGCTCAGGAAGCTTGGAAGCCTCGGTCAGGCCCTCAGGCAGCTGGATGCCGCAGACGGTGCCGTTCTCGTCGTAGGTCTTCTTGCCCGAACCGGTCAGATAGCCGCGGACGATGCACTCGATAGGAATCGTCTGGGCCTTCTTAACCAGCATGGCGCGGCCAGCGAGGTAGTCACGATACTCAGCAAACTCCTCGGGGAAATCCGCCGGGTCGATGGAAACGAGATGGTTGGGGACGATGTCGGCAAACTTATCGAACCAGAATGCCGAGATGCGATTGAGTACCTCTCCCTTAAACGGAATCTCGTCGGGAAGAATGAAGTCGAACGCAGAAATGCGGTCGGTGGCGACCATCAGCAGGTTTTCACCGGCATCGTAAATATCACGAACCTTGCCACGGGAATCCGGACGACGCTCCATCGTTGTCACGTGAGTCACTCCTTACCTAAATACGACAGAAATGCGGGTTCTTTCCCGCATGTTTTCGCAAACTCGGAGCGGCAGGGACGCGGCCCCTCCTTCACCGAATAGCGAAAAGCTAGTGCTCCATTGTAGTAGATGCCGCGTCTGCCGTGTGCTCGCGGGGCAGATGAATTGTAAAAGTCGTACCCTTTCCAAGCTCCGACTCCACGGATATGTAGCCATGGTGACGCTCGACGATCTGCTTGGTCACGGCGAGGCCAACGCCCAGGCCGCCAGCTTCGCGGGCGCGGCTGGCATCGGCGCGCCAAAACCGCCCGAAGATGCGCGACAAATCGTCCTTGGCAATACCGATGCCGGTATCAGAAACGGCAATGCTGACGTGCTTGCGGTCACTGAGCACCGACACCACGACCCAACCGCCCTCGGGGGTGTAGCGCATGGCGTTGCTCATGAGGTTGATAACACATTGCGTGATCATGTCGGGATCGGCCTCGACGACATCGTCGTGACCCTGGGTCTCGTCCGCAAAACGCAGGCGCAGATCGCGGTCGACAAACAGGCGCTCCTGGGCATTGACGATGGAACGCACAAAAGGAACCATGTCCACCGGCTCAAGGTTGAGCGGAGCCGTGCTGTTTTCCATGCGCGACAGGTCGAGCATCTGCTGCACCAGACGAGCCAGGCGACGCGTCTCGGAAGCAACGGTCTCCAAATGCTCATCGTCGGTGGGATACACGCCATCCTGCATGGCCTCGACCGTTGCGAGCATGGCCATAAGCGGCGTGCGAAGCTCGTGTGCAACGTCTGAGGTCAGGCGCTTCTCGTGTTTCATATCCTTCTCGAGCGAAGTGGCCATCTCATCGAAGGTCTCACCCAGCTGATCGATCTCGTCATCACCGCGCAGTCCCGTGCGAGCCGACAGGTCGCCGTCACGGATTTGCTTTGCGGTACTGGTGATGCGATGAATCGGCTTGGTGAGCATGCGCGACACGAGCGATCCGATAACGACCGAAATGCAGATTGCAACAACCGCGGCGAGGGCCATGGCGTTAAAGGTCTTCTCCCTAAACGCAGAGTCCGCCTTGGTGAGCAGAGCGTCGGAGCCGATGGCCCACAGCTTTACCTGTCCGACATGCTCGCCGGAAGACGTTACAATCTCGACGTTAGCAACGCTATCGGAGTCGGTTGGAGCAGACGAGACCGGGCTATGCGATGCCCTCTTGCCGCTCGTGTCGTCGGTCGTAGCCTGGTTTTCGCGTACATCGGCGGTGGCGCTTGCCGAGGGCCAGGAATCGTCATAAACGATCACGCCCTTTTTATTGACGACCTGCATGCCCAGATCGTCGGAAACCAAACTCGACGTTGCGACCGTGCGCAGTTCTCCCGCGGTCCAAGAGCCGTTTTCCTCATATGAGGTTGCCAACTTCTCGGCAGCGGAATTTGCGATTTCGACGATATTGGAGCGTGTGTAATCCGAAAAGACCGTGCCCCACACAACAGAGACAACGCCCACCAGCACCAATACCGTCATGAGCGATGTCAGAGCAAAAGCAAGTGCCATGCGCGAGGGATAGCTCATCGTTGGCCGTGAATCGGAACGAGGCGTGTTCCAACTAGCCTTGGAACCCGCCTCGCTCTCCTGCTTGTGCTTTTGTCCGATTTCAAAGCGCGCAGGTGTCATATGTGATTTCCCTATTTCTCGTCCGACTTATCGGTCTTGGCCGGAGCCTCGAAGCGATAGCCGACACCATGGACGGTGTAGAGCCACTTGGGCTTCTTGGGATCATCGCCCAGCTTGGCGCGAAGATTCTTCACGTGGCTATCGATGGTGCGCTCATAGCCCTCAAAGTCATACCCGAGCACTTTCTCGACCAGCTCCATGCGGTTATACACACGGCCGGGATGGCGGGCAAGCGTGGTGAGCAGCTTAAACTCGGAAGCCGTCAGATCGACTTCCTTGCCCTCGACCAAGATCTTGTGGCCCGAGATATCGATGACCAGATCGCCGAAGTCGAGTACCTCGACGGCGGGCTCATCGGCCTGATGGGCACGGCGGAACAGAGCGCGAACGCGGGCGACGAGCTCGCGCGGCGAGAACGGCTTAATCAGATAGTCGTCGGCGCCGAGCTCAAGACCGATAATACGGTCCTCGATCTCGCCCTTAGCCGTCAGCATGATGATGGGGACATCCGAGGTATCGCGAATGGTGCGGCAAACGCGCTCGCCGGGAATCTTGGGGAGCATAAGGTCGAGCACGACCAGGTCGAACTGATGCTTCTCGAACTCCTCGATCGCGGACTGGCCGTCGCCGACGCCCACAACCCAGTAGCCTTCGCGCTCGAGATAGGCAGCGACGGCGTCACGGATTGCCTTCTCATCCTCGACCAGCAGAATCTTTTTTGCATCTGAAGCCATAACACGGCCCCCCTGTCTCAATTAGCTAAGAACAAGCCCATTTTAACGCACCTGAGCCCGCCGGATGCCGCTATGACGCGGCAGCTCGGCGGGCGGTACTCACAATTACAACGCGTTTATTCCCCTGTTGGCGCCTTTTTAACCCCTCTAAGCTTAAAGAGAGAATAGGCGTGCAGTGACCGTCTCTGGTATACCCTGGCTGTTGCGCACCGTGGCGTACGTAAGGAATGAGTCCGATTTTCCCGCCGTAGCTGGATAATCGCCATACTCCAAAGCGCGGTCGGGCGACAGCAGCGAGCCATAGGTCTTGGCAGAGGTGTCGATCAGGAAATGCGACGCCTGTACCTTAACAAGGTATTTATTCTTCTTGCCAGCCGCACATGCGAGCGGCTCACGGGACAGGAAGAGATACGGCCCTCCCTCATTACCGATATACGTGCCCATGTTGCCCAGGCTGCCCACGCCACTATAGGCCGCCTCGATAGAAAACACGAAGGTATCGCCCATATATACGGCCTCGAAAGGCGAGACTGACGAGGGAAGGACTAGCTGGGCACGTTTGGTGTTGTTGCCGTCGGTCAAATCGATTGCCGTTATGCCGTAGTAGACGCCCTCGTCGTTGCGGACACGCGGCGAGATGGTCAAAATGCCGTCGCTCGCGCGCGGGGCCGATGCAAAGCGACCCGTCGATTTCCAAATTATCTCGGCCTTGGATTCATCAAGCGAGCGACGATAGCAAAACGAATCGCTACTCGTTTTATTGCCACCTGCCGAGGGCATTTTATACCAGATGACTGATGACCCGAACGCCGTAAACAGCGGCGGATCGTAGTCCTTGCCACCTCGATCGAGCTCAACCACGTCGCCAGAGAGCGAGGCGCCCGACAGATTTTGAGCGTAGAGCTTCCACGATGAATTGGCAAAGTTCATCTCAACCCACGCGAATACGCCGTCGCCGGCACGGACATCGTAGAATGCATATCCCGTGCCCTCGATGGGGTCCTCGATAAGCGTCGTGAGCGAACCGTCGCCCAGGTTGAGCACGCCGAGTGTGTTGGCGTGCAGTGCCGATGCGGGCGCCATCATCGCCGCGGCGTAATCGCCGTCGCAGTAGTACAGCAGCGTACCCAGAGGCAGCGTCCACGACGCCGCCGGCTCAAGATCGATGTCGACTGCCTCATACTCATCCGTAATCGAGATGATTTTGGAATCGTCCTTGATAACCTGCGGCTCGCCGGCGGCATCATCGCTGGTACCCGTTTTTTTCGAGCATCCGGCAAGCACCGTGGCAGCGCCCGCGGCAGCCCCACCGAGTACAAAGCCGCGACGCGATATTCCGTTCTTGATGTGATCGGCGATACCCATTAGGCGATCTCGGCGCGAGCGGCCTCGATAGCGCGTGTAAGCTGGTCGGCGCAGGAGGTCTTTTTCATACCGCAGGTATTACCGGCGAGAACCTCGATTACGCGATCGGCAGGAGCGCCCTCGACCAGCTTGGAGATAGCCTTGAGATTGCCGTCGCAGCCGCCGGTAAACTCAACGCCCATCACCTTGTTGCCGTCATCGGAAAGGTCAAGGTGAATATTGCGAGCACACACGCCCTGAGGCTTGTAATCAAACGAAATCATGCGATCCCCTCTCAGAATGTTATTCGAAACGACTATTATCCCCGTCTTTCCCTAAATGCAACGAGGCGCTTTGCCGGCAACACACATTACCAGCAAAGCGCCCTAAAAAGCTAACGTTATGCCCGAACCTACTCGAAGCTCAGCTGCTCCAGACGATCAAAGACCGTGTCGATACGGGTGAGGAAGTCCCACGGATCAAAGATCTCGTCGAGCTTCTCCTGACTGACGGTGCAGCGCGGGTCGGCCTCGAGACGCTCCTTAAAGGTGGGGCCGGAGACACAATCCTGTACCTCGTGCCAGGTTGCCATAGCGTTCTCCTGCACAATGGCGTACGCGTCCTCGCGGGTGATGCCCGTGTCGACGAGGGCGAGCAGTACCTTGGAAGAGAAGATGAGGCCGCGGGTCTTATTGAGGTTGGCCATCATGCGGGCGGGATACAGCTGCAGGCCGTCGATAACGCGGATGAGGCACTGGAACATGTGGTCGAGGGCGATGAAGCTATCGGCCTGGGCGACGCGCTCGGCAGAGGAGTGCGAAATGTCACGCTCGTGCCACAGGGCGACGTTATCGAAGGCAACCTGGGCGTTGGACTTCACGACGCGCGACAGACCGCAGACTTTCTCCATGGTGATGGGGTTGCGCTTGTGCGGCATGGCTGAGCTGCCCTTTTGGCCCTTACGGAACGGCTCCTCGGCCTCGAGCGTATCGGTCTTCTGTAGATTGCGAACCTCGGTAGCGATGCGCTCACAGGTGGCCGCTGTAGTGGCAAGCACGCCGGCAAGGTAGGCATGGTGATCGCGGCTGATGACCTGCGTGGACAGAGGATCGTGGACCAGGCCCAGGTGCTCGCAGACGTACTCCTCGACGAACGGCTCGATGGAGCTGTACGTGCCGACAGCGCCCGAGATAGCACCGAAGGCAACATTCTTGCGGGCGTCCTCAAGACGATCCAGATCGCGCTTGAGCTCCCAGGCCCAAGAGCCAAACTTCATACCGAAGGTCATCGGCTCGGCGTGGATGCCATGAGTGCGGCCGGCACAGAGCGTGTTGCGCTCCTCAAAGGCGCGACGCTTGCAAATCTCGCCGAGCTTCTTGACGTCCTCGATGATCAGGTCGCAGGCCTGGGTGAGCTGGTAGCACAGGGCCGTGTCGCCCAGATCCGAGCTGGTCATGCCATAGTGAACCCAGCGGCTGGGCTTGGGGTTGCCCTCGGGAACATCGGCATCGATGTATTCCTTCATGTTGGTCAGGAAGGCAATGACGTCGTGGCGCGTGACTTCCTCGATCTCATCGACCTTCGCCTTCTCAAAGTTGGCATGGTCGCGGATCCACTGGGCCTCGTCTTTGGAAATACCGATCTTGCCGAGCTCCGCCTGGGCCTCGCAGGCCAGAACCTCGATCTCCTGCCAAATGGCGTACTTGTTCTCGAGGGAGAAGATGTGTCCCATCTCCGGGCGGGTATAGCGATCGATCATAGCGGCTCCTTTTTGGTTATTGGCACGTTGGTCGTAACCCAACCATTGTACCGTGCGCAGGTGCAAGTATGGGCAGTAGGCATTAACCTAACATTTTGGAATTGGAGCGGGCAACGGGACGTCTGCGCATTTGCTTCGCAAAACCGCACCGGCTTCAGTGGCATACCGAGATCCGGGGAAGTGTGGGAGCAAAGCGGGCTGAATCTACCATTCCCGAAATCTTCCTTGCTCCATGGAGCGGGCAACGGGACGTCCGCGTATTTGCTTCGCAAAACCTCACCGGCTTCAGGCGCCTGTCGGCGCCTTCGCCTGCTCGCTACAAACGCTTCGCGTTTGCTTAACGCTCGCACCCTGGCGGGTTCGAGTCCCGGCGCTTGATAGTAAAAAGCACGGCAACGTAACGCTGCCGTGCTTGTGCTTTTTACTGGAGCGGGCAACGGGACTCGAACCCGCGAGTGTCAGCTTGGGAAGCTGATGCCTTACCACTTGGCGATGCCCGCTTGTGTGTTGGCTAGTATAACGCGGTTGTCTTGTTCGATACAAGGGTGGTGATGCTTGTTTTAGCTGTGGAGATTCGTTTGAAAATCACGTCAATTGTGGAGACGAGGACCTTTGACTTCCTGTTCTCCCTATCTTCTACCTGCACTTTTGCTTGATTGTTGTATTTGAGCTCAATTTGTCAGGAATTGGGCAAGCTTTTGGTCAGGCTCCGGTACTTACCCGCATGAACCTCGGGGGTAGCCTCATCCTACGCGTCGCAGCCTCCCCGTGCGGCGCACGAGGGATAAGGAGCAGCCATGTCCAACGCACCCACGCACTCTGTCCAC
>NZ_JBCPDN010000084.1:0-7491 GCF_040915425.1 Collinsella aerofaciens
GGTCGAGGACATGCCCTACATGGCTGACGGTACCCCGATCGACGTTATCCTCAACCCGCTGGGCGTTCCTTCGCGTATGAACGTCGGCCAGCTGCTCGAGTGCCACCTTGGCTGGGCTGCTGCCTGCGGTTGGGATACCGAGCAGGCCGACTCCGACAAGTACGTCCCCGGTCCGTTCTTCACCGCGACGCCCGTCTTCGACGGCGCCAAGGAGGACGAGATCGCCGAGGTCATCCGTCGTGCCAACAAGAACATGCTCAACAAGGCCACCGCTGCCTTTGGCGATCACATGCGTCCCGAGTTCGTCACCCAGCTTGACGAGCGCGGCAAGACCCGCCTGTTCGACGGCCGCACCGGCGAGGAGTTCCGCGAGCCCATTACCGTGGGTACGTCCTACATCCTCAAGCTCGGCCACATGGTCGACGACAAGATCCACGCCCGTTCGACCGGCCCTTACAGCCTGGTTACCCAGCAGCCTCTGGGCGGCAAGGCTCAATTCGGCGGCCAGCGCTTCGGCGAGATGGAAGTTTGGGCACTGTACGCTTACGGTGCTTCCAACGTCCTGCAGGAGATCCTGACCGTCAAGTCCGACGATACCGTGGGCCGCGTCAAGACCTACGAGTCCATCGTCAAGGGCGAGAACGTTCCTGTCCCGGGTATCCCCGAGTCCTTCAAGGTTCTCGTCAAGGAGATTCGCTCCCTCGCACTGGACATCGAGCCCATGCACGATGCCGACGAGGACGCCTCCGCCCCTGTGACCGCCGAGGAGACCTCTGCTCTCGACGACCTGGCTGCGCTCGCCGGCGTTGACGCCGACGTCGAGGCCGAGGATGCCGAGACCGCCGAGGCACCCGAGGCTGTCGCCGCCACGACCACTGATAAGGAGTAGTTGACTGTGGCAGATTTCGAAGCTACTGATTTTGACTCGGTAAAGATCTCCCTTGCCTCCGCCGACCAGATCCGTTCCTGGTCGCACGGTGAGGTCAAGAAGCCGGAGACCATCAATTACCGTACCCTCAAGCCCGAGAAGGACGGCCTGTTCTGCGAGAAGATCTTCGGTCCCGCCAAGGACTGGGAGTGCTCCTGCGGCAAGTACAAGGGCATCCGCTTTAAGGGCATCGTCTGCGAGCGCTGCGGCGTCGAGGTCACCTCGGCCAAGGTGCGTCGCGACCGCATGGGCCACATCGAGCTCGCCGCTCCCGTGTCCCACATCTGGTACTTCAAGAGCCCCACGAGCTTCCCGATGAGCCGTATGCTCGACATCAAGTCCAAGGACCTCGAGAAGGTTCTGTACTTTGCCAGCTACATCATCACCGAGGTCGACTACGAGGCTCGCGAGGCCGACGCTGACGACCTGCGCGAGGAGCTCGCCGCCGATCTGGAAGAGATCGATGCCGAGTGCGCCCGCCAGATCGAGTCCCTCAAGGAGCAGGGCAACCCCGAGAACTTCGACGAGTTCTCCGACGAGGAGCCGCTGACCCCCGAGGAGATCGCCTCTGGCATCGTCGACATCGAGGAAGAGTGCAAGGACGAGAAGCAGCTCCGCACGGACGCCTTCAACGCCTTCATGAAGCTCAGCGAGCGCGACCTCATTTCCGATGAGCCGCTGTTCCGCGAGATGACCCGCTACTACTCCATGTACTTCAAGGGTGGCATGGGTGCCGAGGCCGTCCGCGACCTGCTCGCTGCCATCGACCTCCCCTCCGAGGCCGAGAAGCTCAAGGCCATCATCGCCGACGAGGACTCCCAGAAGCAGAAGCGCGAGAAGGCCGTTAAGCGCCTCGAGGTCGTTGACGCCTTCCTGAAGGGCGGTAACAGCCCCGCGAATATGATTCTGGACGTCATTCCGGTCATTCCGCCCGATCTGCGCCCGATGGTCCAGCTCGACGGTGGCCGCTTCGCCGCGTCCGACCTCAACGACCTGTACCGTCGCGTGATCAACCGTAACAACCGACTCAAGCGCCTGCTCGACCTGGACGCCCCCGCGATCATCGTGAACAACGAGAAGCGCATGCTCCAGGAGTCCGTGGACGCCCTGTTCGACAACGGCCGTCGTGGTCGCCCGGTCTCTGGCCGTGGCGGTCGCCCGCTCAAGTCGCTCGCCGAGGCCCTCAAGGGCAAGCAGGGCCGTTTCCGTCAGAACCTGCTGGGTAAGCGTGTCGACTACTCCGGCCGTTCGGTTATCGTTACCGACCCCAAGCTGCTGCTGCACCAGTGCGGTCTGCCCAAGACCATGGCGCTGGAGCTCTTCAAGCCCTTCGTCATGAAGCGCCTGGTCGAGCTTGGCAAGGTCGAGAACATCAAGGGCGCCAAGCGCGCTATCGACCGCGGTGCCACCTTTGTGTGGGATATCCTCGAAGAGGTCATCGACGGCCGCGTCGTGCTGCTCAACCGTGCACCGACCCTGCACCGTCTGTCCATCCAGGCCTTTGAGCCGGTGCTGGTCGAGGGCAAGGCTATCCACCTGCACCCGCTGGTCTGCTCGCCCTTCAACGCCGACTTCGACGGCGACCAGATGTCTGTCCACGTGCCGCTGTCCAGCCAGGCTCAGGCCGAGGCCCGTGTGCTCATGCTCTCTGCGAACAACCTGCGCTCGCCGGCATCCGGCAAGCCGGTCAACATCCCCTCGCAGGACATGATCATCGGTGTGTACTACCTCACCCAGGTTCGCGAGGGTCTGCCGGGCGAGAACCACGTGTTCTCGAGCTTCGACGACGCGCTGCACGCCTATGACTGCCGCTCCGAGGTCGACATGCAGGCCAAGATCCAGGTCCGCGTGTCCGCTGCCGATGCCAACGTCATCAACGAGGACGGCACCCGTATCTTCCGCGTCAAGAACGGCAAGAACGAGTTTGTCGACTACGACGTTACCGGCAACAAGACCGCGCGCTTCGAGACCTCTATCGGCCGCATCATCTTCAACCGCCAGTGCCTGCCCGAAGACTATGAGTTCATGAACTACAAGATGGTCAAGGGCGACGTGGCCAAGCTGGTTGCGGACTGCTGCGATCGTTACCCCGAGGCCAAGGTCGGCCCGATCCTCGACGCCATCAAGTACTCCGGCTTCCACTACGCTACCCGCGCCGGCCTCACCATCTCGGTGTGGGACGCTCTCATCCCTGCCGAGAAGCAGGAGCTGCTCGATCGCGCCCAGGCCAACGTCGACCAGATCAATGAGTACTTCGAGGAGGGCTTCATCAACGAGACGGAGCGCCACATCGAAGTCGTTAACGAGTGGACCGCTTGTACCGATAAGGTCGCAGCGCTCATGCTCGACATGTTCGACGAGGAGAACCCGCTGTACATGATGGCCGACTCCGGCGCCCGTGGTTCTAAGACCCAGCTGCGTCAGCTCGGCGGCATGCGTGGCCTGATGGCAGAC
Organism: Collinsella aerofaciens; assembly: GCF_040915425.1. GTDB lineage: Bacteria > Actinomycetota > Coriobacteriia > Coriobacteriales > Coriobacteriaceae > Collinsella > Collinsella aerofaciens_BW. The sequence continues at coordinate 3,383 of NZ_JBCPDN010000084.1, forward strand.
ATGTCCGGCGAGACGATCGACCTTCCCATTAAGGCGAACTTCCGCGAGGGTCTGCTGCCGCTCGAGTACTTCATTTCGACCTACGGCGCCCGTAAGGGCCTGGTCGATACCGCATCCCACACCTCGGACTCTGGTTATCTGACCCGTCGTCTGGTCGATGTGGCCCAGGACGTCATTGTCCGCGAGGAGGACTGCGGTACGCACGAGGGCGTCACCTACAACCTCATCATCCCCGGCACCACCGACCTCAACACCGACCTCGTCGGCCGTTGCTTCATTGAGGACGTCGTGGCCCCCGATGGCACCGTGCTCTTTGAGCAGGACGGCTACATCGAGAAGGTCGCCGACATCCAGAAGATGGTCGATGCCGGCCTTAAGAAGGTCAAGCTTCGCGCGCTGCTCACCTGCCGCTCCAAGTACGGCGTGTGCCAGAAGTGCTACGGCTGGGATCTTTCCACCCGTCGCCCGGTCGCTATCGGTACTGCCGTCGGCATTATTGCTGCCCAGTCCATCGGCGAGCCCGGTACGCAGCTTACGATGCGTACCATTCACTCCGGCGGCGTCGCTGGCGTCGACGATATTACGCAGGGTCTGCCTACGGTCAGCCGTATGTTCGATATCGTCGGCAACGTCAACGAGAAGATTCTGGGTCGCGAGGCCGAGCTGGCTCCGTACTCCGGTCACCTCTCGATTAAGCCCGAGAAGTCCGAGTACGTGCTGACGCTCACCGACTCCGAGGATCACACCCGTGTCCTCGACGAGCGTCGCGTCCCCGCTTCGGTGCGCTTCATGCCTGAGATCGAGGACGGCTGCGAGGTTCGCGCCGGCGACCAGATCACCAAGGGCTTCGTCAACTTCCGCAACCTGCGCAAGCTGACCGACATCGAGTCGACGATGCACACCTTCGTCGAGAGCGTTAAGGACGTCTACACCAGCCAGGGCGTCGACCTGAACGACAAGCACATCGAGGTGCTCGCACGTCAGATGCTGCGTCGCGTTCAGATCACCAACCCCGGCGACTCCAAGTACCTGCTTGGTCAGTACGTCGACCGCTACGAGTTCGCCGACGAGGTCGAGCGCGTTGCCCGTCTGGGCGGTCAGGCTCCTGTGGCCGAACCCGTCATCCTGGGTACGCTCAAGGTCGCGTCCAACATCGACTCCTGGCTGTCGAGCGCTTCGTTCATCCGTACCGCCGGTGTCCTTACCGAGGCTGCCATCGAGGGCAAGGTCGACCACCTGCTCGACCTTAAGTCCAACGTCATCGTCGGTAAGAAGATCCCGGCTGGTACCGGCCTCAAGCCGTACGCCAACGCCAAGCTGACGTATCGCACGGCCGACGGCTACGTGGACATCGACGGCCCGGCTTCGCCCAACGCCAAGTCGCTGCCCGAGTGGGCTCCTGTGGAGCTCAAGGACCTGGACGAGCAGCTCCCACAGCAGCTCGACTGGGCCGGCTACGACGAGTTCGGCGGTGCTGACGGTTCGTTCACCCGCAACGGCCACACCATCTCCGCCGAGAAGGCTCGCCTGTACCTGTTCGACGACCTGGGCGTGTCGCAGCGCTGGACCAACAAGTTCAGCGAGGTCGGCATCGAGACGGTCGGCGACCTGGTTGGCAAGTCCGAGGAGGATCTGCTGCGCATCGACGGCATCGGTGCCAAGGCGATTGAGGAGCTCCGCGACGGCCTCGAGGCCCACGATCTGCTCTACATCCTCGAGAACAACGACGACGTTGCCGACGAGGAAGACCTCTCGCAGCTGCTGCAGATGGTCTTTAGCCCCGACGGTCCGGACGATATCCTGCTGGGTACCTCCGCTCCGACGCATCACGCCGACGCCGACGAGGAGCTCCTGGGCGCCCCGATCGACGACAAGAAGGCGCCCGCCAACGGCGCGATCAACGAGGACATGGCTTCCCTCGACGAGCTGCTCAACCAGCTCGTGGACACCGACGACGCCGAAGAGGCCAAGGACAACGACGAGGAGTAATTTCCTAGTACGTTAACCGCCCTTCCAAAGACCCGTTTCCCAACAGGGAAGCGGGTCTTTTTTGATGAGGAACGTTGCCCCGACGAGCACGTCGGATTCCCGGAACGGGCCGCCCGGGCCGGGAATCCGTCCCCGCGCACAGGAGGGGATCCCTTTTGTGTAGGGTTTGCGGAAATGTGCCTATTTTGGGATACGCCCGGCGGCGTGGTCTGTTGACGGCACAGCTAACGCCACGTATCCTATCGAACTGCGTGTTTCGTAGGGGGATGCTGACCCCTCGATTCAAGCCGTTGCACTTTACAGAAAGCTGGAATCATTCGAGAAGGAGTACGCTTTGCCTACTATTAACCAGCTGGTTCGCCAGGGCCGTCGTTCCGTGCCCAAGAAGTCCAAGAACGCTGCTCTGCAGCACAACTCCCAGAAGCGCGGCGTGTGCACCCGCGTCTTCACCACGAGCCCCAAGAAGCCGAACTCGGCTCTTCGTAAGGTTGCCCGTGTTCGCCTTGTCAACGGCATCGAAGTTACTGCTTACATCCCGGGTGAGGGCCACAACCTGCAGGAGCACTCCATCGTGCTCGTCCGCGGCGGTCGTGTCCGTGACCTCCCTGGTGTCCGTTATCACGTCATCCGTGGCGCCTACGACGCTGCTCCGGTCCAGAACCGTATGCAGGCCCGTTCCAAGTACGGTGCTAAGCGCCCCAAGGCCAAATAAGCCAGATAACGTTTTGATACTTTCGCCGTGTGCCGCCTAAGCGCCGCACGGTAGACACTTAAGGAGATTTCACATGCCGCGTCGTGCAGCAGCTAATCGTCGTGAGGTTCAGCCTGACGCCGTTTACAACAACCGCCTGGTGACTCAGCTCATCAACAAGGTCCTTCTTGACGGCAAGAAGGCCACCGCTGAGCGCATCGTTTACACCGCTTTCGAGATCGTTGCCGAGAAGTCCGAGGGTGGCGACGCTCTCGCTACCTTCAAGAAGGCTATGGACAACGTCAAGCCCACGCTCGAGGTTAAGCCCAAGCGTGTCGGTGGCGCTACCTATCAGGTCCCGATGGAGGTCAACTCCCGTCGTTCCACCGCTCTGGGTATCCGCTGGATCGTCAACTTCTCCCGCGCTCGCAAGGAGAAGACCATGGCCGAGCGTCTCGCCAACGAGATCCTCGACGCTTCCAACGGCCTGGGCGCTTCCGTCAAGAAGCGTGAGGACGTCTTCAAGATGGCCGAGGCCAACCGCGCGTTCTCTCACTATCGTTGGTAAGTTAAGGTAAGGAACTAACATGGCTAAGCCTAAGTACAAGCTTTCCGATACCCGTAACATCGGCATCATGGCCCACATCGATGCCGGTAAGACCACCACGACCGAGCGTATTCTTTACTACACCGGTAAGACCCACAAGATCGGTGAGGTCCATGAGGGCGCTGCCACCATGGACTGGATGGTTCAGGAGCAGGAGCGCGGCGTAACCATTACCTCCGCTGCTACCACGTGCTTCTGGAACAAGGACGGTAAGGACTACCGCATCCAGATCATCGACACCCCGGGCCACGTTGACTTCACCGCTGAGGTCGAGCGCTGCCTGCGCGTCCTCGATGGCGCTGTCGCCGTCTTCGACGCCGTTGCCGGCGTTCAGCCCCAGTCTGAGACCGTTTGGCGTCAGGCTTCTACCTTCAACGTCCCCCGTATCGCCTTCATCAACAAGTATGACCGCGTGGGCGCTGACTTCTTCAACGCTATCGAGACCATGAAGGATCGTCTCGACGCTAACGCCGTGGCCGCTCAGGTCCCGATGGGCGCCGAGGACAACTTCTGGGGCGTCATCGACCTCGTTACCATGACTGCATGGGACTTCAAGGCCGACGAGAAGGGCATGACCTACCCCGAGCCGATGGACGAGATCCCGGCTGAGTTTGCCGACATCGCTGCCACCAAGCGCGAGGAGCTCCTCGACGCTGCTGCCAGCTTTGACGACGAGCTCATGGAGAAGATCCTCATGGAGGAGGACTTCACCGTCGAGGAGCTCAAGGCTGCTCTGCGCAAGGGCGTTCTGGCCAACGAGCTCAACCTCGTCTTCGTGGGCTCCGCCTACAAGAACAAGGGCGTCCAGGAGCTGCTCGACGC
>NZ_JBCPDN010000085.1:0-7390 GCF_040915425.1 Collinsella aerofaciens
GTTGAGGAAAGAGCACGCCGAGCGCCACGCAAATCGGAACGATGATTTGCATGTGCCCCGCGAGAAACTTGCCCAGTCCAACCCATTGCTTCATATGCTCTTGTGACTCCCTTTGCTCGTGAATCCGTTTTGACTGAATATGCTAGACGCTCACATGTGTCCGTGCGTCAGAAACGCTCGATTATTTCGAGGGTATTACCGGCATCGTTTACCGAAACCGCGGCGTGCTGCGGCGATTTGCGTCCGCGCCGCACGGTATAATAAATCCGTTCAGCAGATCTGCCTGCCGAAGCGGGCATACACAGAGGACTCATCGCTATGAACCGTGAGAGGTATCGCGGCGACCTGCCCCTATCGGGGGTGGGTGCCTATGTCATCGCTTAAGACGACGCATCGCTGGGCGGTCGCTCAGCAAAACCCCGAGCTCGAAAAGGAGCTTTCGGCTGGTCTGGGCATTCCCGGGCTGGTGGCGCGCATTATGGTCGCGCACGGCATTGGCTCCATCAAAGAGGGCCAATTGTTTTTGACGCCTTCGCTCGATCGCGACTGGGCCGACCCACTCATTATCCCGGGCATGTCGGTCGTTGCCGACCGCGTCGAGCGTGCTATTCGCAACCACGAGCACATTGCAGTCTTTGGCGATTTTGACGTTGACGGTATTACGTCGACCTGCCTGTTGACCGAGGCGCTGCGCACGTTTGGCGCCGATGTCACGCCGTTTATTCCGCATCGCTTTGATGAGGGCTACGGTCTTTCGCGCGCGGCGCTCGACCGCGTTAACGAGCTCGCTCGCCCCCAGCTGATCGTAACCGTCGATAACGGCATTGCCGCCAAGGAAGAGGTTTCCTATCTGGAGAGCCTGGGGATCGATTTGGTGGTCACGGACCATCACGAGCCCTCCGACCAGGTGCCGCAGGGTGTGCCCCTGACTGACCCCAAGCTCGAGGACGAGGGACCCTCGCGTGAGCTTGCCGGTGCTGGTGTGGCGCTCAAGCTGGTGCAAGTCCTGGGTGAGCGCCTGGGCAAGCCGTCGTATTGGCGTTCGCTAATCGAGGTCGCGGCGCTGGGCACCGTGTCCGACATGATGCCGCTCACGCCCGAGAACCGCGCGCTGGTTGCCGAGGGCATCCAGCAGATGCGCGTAACCGCTCGCCCCGGCTATATCGCGCTTGCCGCGCTCGCCAAGGCGGACCTTTCGAGCATTACGGCGGATGGCCTGTCATTCTCGCTCATTCCCCGCTTAAACGCTGCCGGTCGCATGGCCGATCCCAAGCTGGCGCTCGACCTGCTGCTTGCCCGCGATCCCATCGAAGCAAGCGCACTGGCGGCTGAGCTCGAGGAAATCAACCGCCAGCGCCGTGAGATCGAGGCGGAGCTCACGCGCGATGCCATGGCAAAGGTCGAGGAGACCTATGACGGCGGACGCGCGATCGTCGTGGGCGGCGAAGGCTGGCACGAGGGCGTCAAGGGCATCGTGGCAAGCCGTCTGACCAACCGCTACCACGTGCCGGCGCTGCTGTTCTCGATCGAGGACGGTATCGCGCGCGGCTCTGGTCGCTCGGTGGGCAAAGTTAACCTGTTTGACGCCATCGAGCGCTGTTCCGACCTGATGATTCGTCGCGGCGGACATGCCGGTGCGGTGGGTGTGACTATCGAGGCATCCAAGCTCGACGAGTTCCGCCGTCGCCTTTCGGCCGTGCTATCGGAGCTTCCCGCCGAGGACTTTGAGGACACTGACGAGGTTGCCGCCACCGTTGACCTCTCCGAGCTAAATATCGAGACCATCGAGCAGATTTCCCGCCTTGAGCCGTTTGGCCAGGGTAATAAGGTGCCGCTGCTGGCTGCCGAGGGCGTGACGATGTGTGATCGCGCCGTGGTGGGTAAGACCGGCGAGCACATGCGCTTCGTGGCGACGGATGGCGCCGCGAGTGTGCCGGCCATCATGTTTCGTGTACCGCAAATCGATAAGCTCATCAACTGCGATAGCGCTGTCGACTTGGTGTTCGAGGCCGTTGCCGAGCATTGGCAGGGTCGTGTGAAGCCCAAGCTCATGATCAAGGATGTTCTGGTCCGCGATACCACGCTGCCCAGCGTCGACGATCCGGCATGCGAGCTTCGTCGTGGCGTGCAGCCGGCGGATTCCGGCCTGCGCCTGGAGTCGCGTAAGCGCGAGACGCTCGCCCAGCTTTCCTATACCGAGCTCACGCGCTCGCTTATCCATAGCTTTATCGGCTCGAACCAGCCGCACCGCGCGCAGGTCGAGGCGCTCGATGCCCTGGCCGATCACCAAAGTGTTCTGGCCGTTATGGGAACGGGGCGCGGCAAGTCGCTCATCTTCCATGTGCATGCCGCGCGTGAGGCGGTGCTTCGCGGACGTTCGAGCATCTTTGTCTATCCGCTGCGTGCGCTTGTTGCCGACCAGGCCTATCACCTCTCGTCGACGATGGCAGCGCTTGGCATTGGCGTTGGCGTGCTGACCGGCGAGACCGTGGAGGCCGCACGCGATGACGTGTTCGCCGGCCTAGCTTCGGGCCGCACCGGTATCGTGCTCACGACGCCCGAGTTCCTATCTATCCACCGTGACCGCTTCGCGCGTTCGGGTCGCATCGGCTTTGTCGTTATCGATGAGGCGCATCATGCCGGTCTTGCCAAGGGCGGCGACCGCAGCGCCTATCTCGACATGCCCGATATCCTCAAAGCCTTGGGCGACCCGGTCGTTATGGCTGCGACGGCCACCGCAACGGCTCCGGTTGTGGCCGAGCTCGCCCGCGTACTACCGATTACCCGCACGGTGGTCGACGAGACGGTGCGCGAGAACCTGCAGCTCGAGGACGACCGCGACCTTGCGAGCCGCGAGAACCGTTTGGTGTCGATCGTGGCGACGGGGGAGAAGACCGTCATTTACGTCAATTCGCGCGACCAGTCCGTGGCGCTCGCCAAGACGTTGCGCAAGCGTGTGCCCGATTGCGCAACCCATATCGCGTTCTATAACGCGGGGCTTGCGCGTTCCGATCGCCGTCGCGTGGAGGAGGCATTCCGAGACGGCAGCCTCAGCTGCATCGTTTCGACCTCCGCCTTTGGCGAGGGTGTCAACCTGCCCGATATCCGCCATGTCGTGCTCTACCACATGCCGTTTGGCGCCATCGAGTTCAACCAGATGAGCGGACGTGCCGGCCGCGATGGCCAGCCCGCCGTGATCCATCTGCTCTATTCGTCGCGCGACGCCCGCATTAACGAGCGCCTGCTCGACTGCTATGCGCCCGAGCGCGACGAGCTCGTCACGCTCTATCGCGCGCTGCAGACCATGTGGCGCTCCAACCGCGGCAAAACCGGGGACGATTCCTTTAGCGCGAGCGATATCGACATCGCGCAGATGTGCCTTGCCATCGATGCTCGCACGCCGGTCGACGAGCGTTCGGTGGAAAGCGGCCTGGGAATCTTCGAAGAGCTTGGTTTCTGTCGAGTTTCGGGGTTTGACGACACCCGTCGCATCGCGATGGCCGAAAACCCTGGCCGCGTGCAATTGAGCAGGTCAATTCGCTATTTGGAGGGCTTGCGCTCGCGCATGGAGTTTTCGGCTTTCCGGAGCTGGGCGCTCGATTCGTGCGCTTCTGATATGCTAGCCAAAGTTAACCGCCCGATCGTACCGCGGGCCTAGGGGAAGGGGACCTCGATGGATGCCGCAGCCCGTACCGCCCATGATTCCACCCTCCAGCCGTTTTCGGAGATGGAGCACTATAAGCATGCCGATGAGCTGCCGCCCGAGATTATGGCGGACAGCTACGACAAGCTGGAGCGCCTGTGCTTCAAATATATGAATGAGGACGACTTTTCTAAGGTTGAGCAGGCCTACTGCTTTGCCGCCGAGAAGCACTGCAACCAAAAGCGCCGCTCGGGCGAGATGTACATTAACCATCCCGTCGAGGTTGCCATCATTTTGGCCGATCTCAAGATGGACTGCGATGTGGTGTGTGCCGCGCTGCTGCACGATACCGTCGAGGATACCGAGACCTCGCTCACCGATGTTTCCGGCCTGTTTGGCGATACGGTGGCCGAGCTCGTCGATGGCGTGACCAAGCTCACCAACATCGAAGTCGACAGCATGGACGAGAAGCAGGCGCTCACGCTGCGCAAGATGTTCCTCGCCATGTCCAAGGACATTCGCGTCATCATCGTTAAACTTGCCGACCGTCTGCACAACATGCGAACGCTGGCAGCCCTGCGCGAGGATCGTCGCCTGTTTAAGGCTCGCGAGACCATGGACGTGTACGCGCCCTTGGCCGACCGTCTGGGCATGAGCTCTATTAAGTGGGAGCTCGAGGACCTGTCTTTCTTCTACCTGGAGCCCGATGCCTACCAGCGCATCGCGCGCATGGTGGCTGAGTCGCGCGAGGTCCGCGAGCGCTACCTTGCCGAGACCATCAAGACGCTTACCGATGAGCTCAACCGCATTGGTCTGGAGGACTTCCAGATCAACGGCCGCTCCAAGCACTATTGGTCCATCTACCAAAAGATGAAGCGCAAGGGCAAGGAGTTCTCCGAGATCTACGACCTGGTGGCGCTGCGCGTTATTACCCATTCGGTGCGCGATTGCTACTCCACGCTCGGTGCGGTGCATACGCTGTGGCACCCCATGCCTGGTCGCTTTAAAGACTATATCGCCATGCCCAAGGTCAATAACTACCAGTCGCTCCACACGACGGTCATCGGCCCTACGGCTCGTCCGCTCGAGATTCAGATTCGAACCTACGAGATGCATGAGCAGGCCGAGTACGGCATTGCCGCCCACTGGCTATACAAGAAGTCGGGCGGATCGTCTGCTTCCAAGACCAATGACGCTCAACGTTTGGACGACCAGATCAACTGGCTCAAGCATTCGCTCGATTGGGCGGCTTCCGACGAGATCACCGATGCCAAGGAATACCTGCACTCGCTGAAGGTCGATCTGTTCGATCAGGAGATCTTTGTCTTCACGCCCAAAGGCGAGGTCATGGCGCTTCGTGCCGGATCCACGCCGCTCGACTTTGCCTATGCCGTTCACACCGAGGTGGGAAACCATTGCGTCGGCGCCAAAATCAACGGTGCGGTGGCTCCGCTCACGCACGAGATTAAGACGGGTGACCGTGTCGAGATCCTGACCAACAAGAGTTCCAAGCCGTCGCGTGATTGGCTCAAGATCGTTAAGACACCTTCCGCCAAGTCAAAGATCCGCCGCTATTTTGCCGCTGCGACCAAGGACGACGACGCTGCTGCTGGTCGCGATATGCTGGCCAAGGACCTGCGTAAGCGTGGCTATGGCATTTCTACGCCGCGTTCGACGCGTGCGCTCAACGCCGTGGCGGAGCAGTTTAACTTCAAGCAGCTCGAGGACCTGTTTGCCGCCGTCGGCGCCGGCAAGGTTGCCCCGCGCGCTGTGGGCAATAAGGTCGAGCAAATCTTGGACCCCAAGCCCGAGGAACAGCTCACCAAGGCCGAGGCTATCGCCGAGGTCGTGAAGCAGCCCGCTCGCGGCTCCAACCGCAAGCCGCAAAAGCGCGGCAAGAGCGCCAGTAACGGCATTATCGTCAAGGGCGAGAGCAACAGCGGCCTGCTGGTCCGTCTGGCTCATTGCTGCAACCCCGTGACGGGCGACGACATCGTCGGCTTCATCACGCGTGGTCGTGGCGTTTCGGTGCATCGCGCCAACTGCCCTAACGTCAAGGGTCTTATGGAACATCCCGAGCGCATGATTGATGTGGAGTGGGACGGCGCTGCCGATACCCTCTTCCAGGTCGAGATCGTGGTCGAGTGCCTGGACCGCATGGGCCTGCTCAAGGATGTCACCATTGCCATTGGCGATGCGGGCGGCAATATCCTTTCCGCCGCCACGTCGACCAACCGCGAGGGTATTGCAACCCTGCGCTTTATGGTCGAAATTTCGGATGCGAGCGGCCTGGATCCGCTGCTGGCTTCCATCAGCAGTGTCGATTCGGTCTACGACGCTCGCCGTCTTATGCCCGGCGAGGGCGGAGCGCAACTCAAGCGCCGTGTGTAGGTGCGAGAGCCTCTCAGCATCATAGATATTGGTTACGTTCGAGGCATCGTTTGGTGCCTCGAACGTATTTTAGAAGGAGGGTATGCGCATGGGCGATATGACTTTGGACCTGACACCCCGAGGCGCGGCTTCGATTGAGGCGCTCGTCAACGGCCCGATTCAGACCAACAGCTACGCCGTGATTTCGAATGACGAGTGCTTAATCGTCGATCCGGCGTGGGAGGGCGAGCGTCTTGTGGAGCATATCCACACCGCGCATCCCGAGGTGCGCGTACTCGGCTCTGTCTGCACGCACGGTCATGCCGACCATGTTGGCGGGGTTGCCGGGGTTCGAGCTGTCGTTGGCGACAGCGCACTATATGAGTTGTGCGCTAAGGACGTGACGGTACCTCGCGCAAATATCGAGGAGCAGCGCGCCATGTGGGACATCGAGACGCCCGATCCGGGTGAGCCGACGCGCTTGCTTGCCGAGGGCGATACAATCGAGGTGGGCGACGTCTGCCTGCAGGTGATCGAGACGCCGGGGCATACGCCGGGCGGCATTGTCCTGTTCGCCGCGACCGAGCAGGGGAACATCGCCTTTGTGGGCGACACGCTTTTCCCGGGCAGCCACGGTCGTACCGATCTTTCCGGCGGTGACGAGGCGGCGATTCTGCGCTCGCTCTCCAAGCTCGCCCGGCTTCTCCCGCCCGATACCGTTTGCCTAACCGGCCATGGCGATTCGACCACTGTGGCACGCGAGCTTATGCAGAACCCTTTCATGCAGATGTAGCTTTGCAGTCAGCTTCTGAAGCATGAGAAGCGTCCAAACGTCAAGATATTTTCCCCAACGGGTCGATTCCGTAGGGCAAACGGTCAAAAAAAGTCTGTTTGGACGATATTCGTGAACAAACGAACGTTTATGCTCGGATACGCCGTGGTAAAATCACAGGCGTTATCGGAGCAACCTTACAGGAGGTTTCTTTTATGCTCGTCAACGCAGCAGACATGCTCAAGAAGGCCGAGGCCGGCAAGTACGGTCTCGGTGCCTTCAACACCAACAACCTCGAGTGGACCCTGGCTATTCTCCAGGCCGCCGAGGAGGCCAAGTCTCCGCTGATCCTTCAGTGCACCGCTGGTGCCGCTAAGTGGATGGGCGGTTTCAAGGTCTGCGCCGACATGGTCAAGGCTGCCGTCGAGGCCACGGGCGTTACCGTTCCCGTCGCCCTTCACCTCGATCACGGTTCTTACGAGGACTGCTTCAAGTGCATCGAGGCCGGCTTTACGTCCATCATGTATGACGGCTCTCACGAGGAGACCTTCCAGCTTAACCTCGACCGCACCAAGGAGCTCGTTGAGCTTGCCCACTCCAAGGGC
>NZ_JBCPDN010000086.1:0-7279 GCF_040915425.1 Collinsella aerofaciens
GTCCTAGCTCGCGAAAATCGATACGAGGCGCCGGAGTATCCCAACGCTCGGGATACGAGAACGCGAACTGGATGGGAATACGCATGTCGGAAGCACCGAGATGCGCCATCACAGAGCCGTCGGCGAACTCGACCATAGAGTGAATCTTGGACTGACGCTGCACGACCACGTTAATGAAATCGAGATCGCAGTTGAACAGATGCATGGCCTCAATGCGCTCCAGGCCCTTGTTCATGAGGGTGGCGGAGTCGACGGTGATCTTGGCACCCATGGCCCACGTGGGATGTGCGAGGGCATCGGCACGCGTCACGCGGTCGAGCTCGCCGCGCGTGCGGCCAAAGAACGGACCGCCCGAGCAGGTGAGCCAAATACAATGAGCCTCGCGTGGGTTCTCCCCCAGATAGCACTGGTAGATGGCGGAGTGCTCAGAATCGACTGGAATAAGCTGGCCCGGTTGCGCCAACGGCATAAGCAAGTCGCCACCGACGACGAGGGACTCCTTGTTGGCAAGGGCAAGGCGCTTATTTGAGGTCAAGGCCGCATGGCTCGCCTCGAGACCGGCGGCGCCCACAATAGCGACGAGCACGCAGTCGACATCGTCGCGACGCGCGAGCTCGCAAACCGCTTGCGCGCCAACGCCAATCTTCGTTCCCTCGGGCAACTCCTGCAGCACGGCGTCATCGCCATGAGCGACATCGGCCACGGCAACCGCCGGAACCGAGAACTCGCGGGCAGCGGCAACGAGCTCGGAGGTACTGGAGTTAACGGACAGCGCCGTCACCTGCAGGAGATCGGCATGCTGGCGGCACACATCGAGCGCCTGAGTGCCGATAGAGCCCGTACAGCCCAGGATGGCAACACGGAGACGTCCATCGGGGCCATACGTCGTCTGGAAGGACATTACAGCACGCCTCCGATCATCAGCATCAGCTGCGCGGTGATGCAGCCGAAGATAAGCGAATCGCTTCGATCGAGCATGCCGCCGTGGCCCGGGATAAGGTTACCGGAATCCTTGACGCCCACACCGCGCTTGATGCGCGACTCGATAAGGTCGCCGATAACGCCCAGAATGGACACGACCACGCCGCACAGCAGCGCATAGGGCAGGCTGAGCTTGTAGAGGTGCGTCGCCCACAGGATGAGCCAAATCAAAACCGAGCCCAGGATGCCGCCGACAAACCCCTCCCAGCTCTTTTTGGGAGAGATCTTGGGAACCATCTTATGCTTGCCGATACGGCTGCCCACGATGTAGGCAAACGAATCGGAGACCCAAAGGGACGCGCAAACGCCCACCGAAAGCAGGGCGCCGGCAAAACCGGGCACGGCATCGCGCAGCAGCACGATAGCCGACAGCATAAAGCCAGTGTAAATGGGACCCATGAGCGTCACGGCCACATCAGAGATGCGGGTACGCGGCGACCAGACATACCAAATGCCCACAGCGAGCATCAGAGCAAAAAGCAGGGCATTCAGCAACATCGAATCGCCCAACGCCGAAAGCGGAAAGAGTACGGCGGCAGCGATACCCATGCGCTCGTTAGCCATCTTGCCATCGAGCCTTGTCATACGGAAAAACTCATAGCAGCACAGACCGCTCATGACAGAAACAAAGATGGCCGTGGGCACGATACCCAAAACCAGGCACAGGATAAAGACAACGGCGTAGACGATACCGGCGGCGGCACGGGTAATAAAGCCCGCCAGCCACGTACCGGTGCCGCTCTTCGCTGCAGGCGCGCCAGCAGTGGCAGCTTTGCGCGCAGGCGTCTTGGGAGCAGATGCCTTGGGACGATCGGACACGATTAAGCCTCCTCGGTCTTGCTCAGTCCACCAAACCTACGGTCACGGCCCTGATAGGCCAAAATGGCGTCGACAAGGCCCCAACGATCAAAGTCGGGCCAATAGGTATCGGTGACGTAGAACTCAGAATAAGCCACCTGCCACAGCAGATAGTTCGAAAGGCGCAGCTCACCAGAAGTGCGAATCACAAGCTCAGGATCGGGAAGGCCGGCGGTATAGAGGTGGGAAGCCACCATGTCGTCATCAATTGCGGCAGGATCGATCTTGCCGGCGGCAGCGTCGAATGCGATCTGACGGACAGCGCGGGTAATCTCGGCACGCGCGCCGTAGTTGACGGCAAGCGCCAGCGTCATGCCAGTGTGATCGGCGCACTCGGCAAGACCGCGTTCAAAAACGTCGCGCGTCTTCTTGGGCAACGCTGAAATGTCACCCAAAAAGACAACACGCACGTTTTCGCGCTTCAGAAGCGGCAACTCGTCGATAAACGTCTTGGCAAACAGATGCATCAAGACGTTGACCTCATGCTGCGGGCGGTTCCAGTTTTCGGTAGAAAACGCATAGGCCGAAAGCACGTCGACGCCCAGGCGCACGCAGGCAGTAATAATCTCGCGAAGGGAGACAATACCCGCCTTGTGGCCCTCGGTGCGTGCAAGACCGCGCGACGTGGCCCAACGACCGTTGCCGTCCATGATGCACGAGATATGGTGCGGAATGTTATTGAGGTCAAGGTCGGAAAAACCGACGCCCGCAGGGGCGTCGGCAAAGTACTCGACCAGTTTATGCTCGTCGTATTGCACCTTAGATCTCCATGACCTCGGCTTCTTTTTCCTTCAGAAGCTCCTCGACCTTGGCGACATACTCATCGGTGTGCTTCTGGACCTTGGCCTGCTCGCGACGGACATCGTCCTCGGTGAGCTCCTCATCGCGCTCGAGCTTGTTGTTGAAGTCGCGACGGATGTTACGGATAGACACCTTGGCCTGCTCGGCGTACTCGCGGCACTCCTTGACGAGCTCGCGACGGCGCTCCTCGGTGGGAGCCGGGAACGGCAGACGAACGACGGTGCCATCGGAGTTGGGGGTAATACCCAGATCGGAAGCGCCGATGGCCTTGACGATAGCATTGATGAGTGCCTTGTCCCACGGCTCGATGAGCAGCATGTGGGCCTCGGGGGTCTTGACGGCGGCAACCTGCGTGACCGGCGTGGGAACACCGTAATAATCGACGGTGATGTCGGAAAGAATGTTGGCATTGGCGCGGCCGGTACGAACCTTGGAGAAGTTATGCTTGAGGGACTCGAGCGACTTGTCCATATGGGCGGTGATGTTCTCTGCCATGCTTAATCCTCCTGATAGACGAGCGTGCCGACGGGCTCACCCGAAAGCGCGCGCTTGACGGTGTCCTCGCCATCGATGTTGAGGACCAAAATCGGCATACGGTTATCCTGGCACAGAGCCGTAGCCGTGGAATCCATAACCTGCAGGCCGCGGACGAGAACCTCGTGATAGGCAATCTTGTCAAAACGGACGGCATCGGCGCACTTGACGGGATCCTTGTCGTAGATGCCGTCAACCTTGGTGGCTTTAATCAGAATCTCGGCGCCGATCTCGCACGCACGAAGAGCCGCGGCGGTGTCGGTCGTAAAGTACGGATTGCCCGAACCGGCGGCAAAAATAACGACGTTGCCCTTGGAAAGGTGGTTGATGGCGCGACGGCGAATATAGGGCTCGCAGATCTCGTTCATCTGGATAGCGCTCATCACGCGGCAGGGAACATCGTTATGCTCGAAGGCATCCTGCAGGGCGAGCGCGTTCATAACGGTTGCCAGCATGCCCATGTAGTCGGCCTGAGCACGCTCCATGCCACCGGCAGCGCCGGCCATGCCGCGGAAAATATTGCCGCCGCCGACAACGACGCCGACCTCATGACCAACGGCGAGCAGCTCCTTGACCTGCTTGGCAAGATGGTCGGTAACCTTGGGGTCGATGCCATATTGGCCGTCGCCCATCAGTGCTTCGCCAGAAAGCTTAAGAAGCACGCGTTTATATCGGATGTCGGACAAAGCGATCCTCCTTTAGATTGAACTCTCAACATTCTATCAAAGGCTCTAAGAAGAGCCATGAAAAAGCAGGCTGTGAGTAAAACCCACAGCCTGCTCATTAACAGCTACAAGAGCTTATTTACTCGCCACGGACCAGACGGTCAAAGGCAACGACGGTAATGGTGTCGCCGAGCTCCTTGGAGACCTGCTCAGCGTACTTCTTGATGGTGAGGGAGCTGTCCTTGATGAACTCCTGCTCGGTGAGCACGGACTGCTTGTAGAACTTCTCCAGACGGCCGACAGCCATCTTCTCCTGAATGGCCTCGGGCTTGCCGGACTCGGCAGCCTGAGCCATGTAGATCTGCTTCTCGTGCTCGACGGTCTCGGCCGGAACCTGATCGCGGGTAGCGCAGATCGGGGCGACGGCGGCAACCTGAAGGGCAACGTCGTGAGCGAAGGTCTTGAAGGACTCAGCCTGAGCGGTCTCGGCCTTCTCGAAAGCAAACTCGACGAGGACGCCGATCTTACCACCCATGTGGATGTAAGAAGCGAGCGCGCCGTTCTCAGCCTTGCGGGCAGCGAAGCGGGAGATCTTCATGTTCTCGCCCATGATGTGAATCATCTCGGTGAGCTCGGAGGAAACGGTCTCCTCGCCCATCGGCTTCTCGAGCAGAGCGTCGACGTCAGCAGGCTCGGTGGTAGCGACAACCTCAGCGACCTTTGAAGCAAAGCCGGTGAACTTGGCGTTGGAGCCAACGAAGTCGGTCTCGCAGGAGAGCTCGAGCAGAGCGCCGGTCTTGCCATCCTCGGAGACGAACGCGGCGACAGCGCCCTCGTTGGTCTCACGGCCAGCCTTCTTGGCAGCCTTGGCAAGGCCGTTCTTACGCAGAACGTCGACAGCGGCGTCCATGTCGCCGTCAGCCTCGACGAGAGCCTTCTTGCACTCCATCATCGGGGAGTCGGTCATCTCGCGGAGCTGCTTGACCATAGCGGCGGTAATCTGGGCCATTGTGGTTCCTTTCAAAGAGATGAAAAAGAATTAACTAAGACTGATTTACTCGGCCTTGGGCTCAGCGGCCATCTCGGCCTCGGAGACCTGCTCCTTGCCGGAGCCAGCGAGGCAGGCGTCAGCCATGAGCTCGCACATAAGGGTGACAGCGGAGATAGCGTCATCGTTGCAGGGGATGCCGTACTCGACCTCGTCGGGATCGGAGTTGGTGTCGATCAGAGCGACGACGGGGATGTTCAGGCGCTGGGCCTCCTTGATGGCGTTCTCCTCGCGCTTGGTGTCGATGACGAAGAGAGCCTGGGGCAGACCCTTCATGTCGCGGGCGCCACCGAGGTTGGTCTGGAGCTTGGTGAGCTCCTTACCGAGCACAGCCTGCTCCTTCTTGGGGA
Source organism: Collinsella aerofaciens (assembly GCF_040915425.1). Classification (GTDB taxonomy): domain Bacteria; phylum Actinomycetota; class Coriobacteriia; order Coriobacteriales; family Coriobacteriaceae; genus Collinsella; species Collinsella aerofaciens_BW. Next base: position 5,238 of record NZ_JBCPDN010000086.1, read on the forward strand.
GCACTGCCATGCGGCCGTCCTCGACCATGGCCTCGAGCTCCTCCATGCGGTTGATGCGGGAGCGGATGGTGACGAAGTTGGTCAGCATACCGCCAAGCCAACGCTGGTTGATGTAAGGCATGTTGGCGCGCTCAGCAGCGTTCTTGACGGCCTCCTGAGCCTGCTTCTTGGTGCCGACGAACAGCACGTTGCCACCCTTGGCGACGTTCTTGACGAAGGTGTAGGCCTGGTCGGCGTCGAGGATGGTCTGCTTGAGGTCGAGGATGTAGATGCCGTTGCGCTCACCGAAGATGAACGGCTTCATCTTGGGGTTCCAGCGACGGGTCTGGTGACCGAAGTGGCAGCCGGCCTCGAGCAGGGTGCGGATATTAATCTTGGTAGCCATGTTAAACCTCCTGTGGTTTGCCTCCGCGCGGGGTCATCCTCCAAAACCAACCCGGACATGTGCTACCAAAGCCCGGGCACCACGGTATGAAGTAGCCGCGCGTGCGTGATAAAAACATGTTGCCGTGAAGCAACCCGATGAATGATAGCAGGAATGCCTCTTCCTGCCAACCCGCAATCAAAACCACACACCTGAGTGCGGCGCGGGACGTCCCAGCCACTATTCGCCGCGGGGATGGGCTTGAGCCACAGCCCGCTTAAGCCGATCGGGTGTGAGATGCGTGTAGATCTGCGTCGTGGACAGGCTCGCATGACCTAGCAGCTCTTGAACCGAGCGCAGGTCCGCACCGCCCTCGAGCAAGTCGGTCGCAAAGGTATGGCGCATCGCATGCGGGGCGATGTCGGCCGGAATGCCGGCGAGCGTCGCCAGCGTATGGAACCGCCGCCGGAGCATCGCGGCGCTCATGCGATTGCCGCGCGCCGATATAAGCAGCGGATGCGGCCCGGTAGCGAGGTCGCGGCGCTTTGCCCGAGCGAGCAACTCCGGCCTCCCCTCCTCAATATAGAGATGCGTCACCTCGAGCGCACGACGATACAGAGGGACGATACGCTCCTTGCTCCCCTTGCCCCAAAGTCGCAGCGTTCGCTCGGACCAACCAATAGACTCCACGTTGAGCGCCGCGAGCTCCGAGATTCGCGCGCCGGAGGCATAGAGCAACTCAAGCATCGCCGCATCGCGCAGTCCCGCGGGCGTCGAGGTATCAGGCGTCTTGAGCAGCGCCTCGACCTGCTGGGTCGTAAGGACACCCGGCAGGTCACGCGGCAGCTTGGGCGATGCGATCGCCGAGACCGCATCGCCCTCGACAATCCCCTCGGCAGCCATCCAGCGATAGAGAGATCGAATGGCCGACAGGTGCGCCGCAAGCGTTCGGGGAGCCACCTGCTCACGCGAAAGCTCGGCAAGATAGCGACGAATGGTGCGCACGTCGGCAGCGAAAGCATCGATATCCTCGCGCTCGCACCAGGCAGCGAAGCGCTCCAGCCTCGAGCCATAGGCCGTCACCGTGTTGGGAGAAAGTCCCTCGACGCGTGCGATATAGGCGATAAACGAGTCGACGGTGTCGTACAGGTCAAAGGCTATGACCGGTCGCCTCCAAACAAGTCGGAACGCGTGGCCAAGTAGGCATCGAGGGCCTCGAGCGCACGGTCCGCATAGGCCTGATAGCGGTCGCGCTTGCTGCGGCGCTTACCGTCCTCGAGCGGCGGCACCAGGCCAAAGTTGACATGCATAGGCTGATAGCCCACGGTGGCAGGATCGGTCGCGTAGCCCACGAGCGCACCCAGGGCACCCACACGCGGCAACTCGACGCCCGCGGCACCGATAGCCTCGGCATAGGTGTTGAGCGCCGCGAGAAGACCTGTCGCCACGGCTTCCATGTATCCCTCGGTACCGGTGATCTGACCGGCCAGACGCACGCCGGTACCGGGCACGGCAAAGGTGCCATCGAGCACGTGCGGGGCGTCGACAAAGGTATTGCGGTGCATGACACCGTAGCGGAAGAACTCAGCGTTCTCCAGGCCCGGCACCATATGGAAGACGCGCTTCTGCTCGCCAAAGGTCAAGTTGGTCTGGAAGCCCACCAGGTTATAGGCGGTCT
>NZ_JBCPDN010000087.1:0-7273 GCF_040915425.1 Collinsella aerofaciens
TCGCAGGCCAGCGCCAGGTCGGGCACGCCATACATGTAGCCGTGGTCGGTAATGGCGACGGCGGGCATGCCCAGCTCTACGGCACGATTGACCATATCCTGGATACGGGTTGCGCCGTCGAGCATGGAGAAAACAGTGTGATTGTGCAGATGGACGAATGCCATGTAATGAGCTCCGATGCGGGTTCGTGATCTTAGGGTTACGATTCTACCGCACGGCACGGACGGCACCCGAACCTAGCCAAACCCACACGGCTCCTCTTGCAGTTGCGGTGAAATAGTTCCCGCTTGGGCCACCTGGGCCGCAATACAGGAACTATTCCACCGCAAGTTATCTGAGGACTAGAGGTTGTAGGTGACCACCTGAGGCTCGGCGGGTTCGACGAAGATGGCTGGATTCGCCTGCTCCACGCGAACGAACTTGACCGTCACCGTCTCAAAGCCCGCCTTGTGCAACACGTCGGCGTAGACGCGCGCCTGCAGGGCGTGCTTCTCGAGCAGCTGGTCCGGCGTCTCATCCGGCGTGCCACCCGTCTTGTAATCGATGACCAGTGCGCGTGACGGATCGGCCGGGTCGGTCGCCAAAGCGTCGATGGCGCCTTCGGCATATGCACCGTAGCGGGCGATGTCCTCGTCCTCGCAGCCCAGCGAGAAGAACGGCACCTCGGCGCGAACGCACGGCCACGCGAACAGCTCGGCACGAACCGACGACTTGAGCCAGCGCTCCAGAGCGACATCGAAGCGCTCGCGCTGTTCTGGCGTCAGGTGCCACAGGCGAGCCAGGGCGTCGGCACGCTCAGCGGGCAGCGCATCGGCACCCATCTCGATGAGCCACTGGCAGGCGGCGTGGAAGGCCGAGCCCAGCGCCATGGGATTGCCGGCGGGCTCGACAGCGGCCACGTCTGCGTCCGTCATCTCGGAACCATCCGACTCCGCATCATCGCCGGTCTCGTCCATGGGAACACGAGCCTCGGCGGCACGGTCTTCCGTCTCGGCATGGAGTGCCGCGGCGATTGACGAGTAGCTATACGAGTCACGCATCGGATACGGACAGATGCCCATGCGCACGCCCACTGCCTGGGGATACACAAGCTCGAACGAATCGGGCTTGGGGTCGACAGGACCGGGGACGATTGTACTGGCCGAATCGTCGGCAGCATCCGTATCGGCATCGCCACGAACAAGCCTGCCCTCGGCATCCAGCGAAGCGTTGGCCTCAAACGTCTGCTCGCCAAAGGTAAAGCCCGCGAGCGAAATGAGCTCGTAGTCGCCCAGCTGGGAGTTGTCGAACACCAAGCGGTCGGCATCGAGCTGCGGCATATCCAGAGCATCGGTCGGCAAAATACGGCGCAGCACATCGTAGGTCAGATCGGTCTCGACATCAAAGGTCGGCGCCGTCACCTTGCCGCGGCTCACGCCGGCATCCATCGCCAGAATGACCAGCTCACGCGCTCGCGTCATGGCGACATAGAGCAGACGAGCCCGCTCCTCGAGCGAAAGCTGCAGGTCGTCGTTGCGCAGGCGAGCAAATGCCTCGGCGGGAGAACCCGTCGCACAGACGTCCTCCATGAGCTCCGGCGGCAGCCACAGCGACGTGCCCTTGCCCTTAAACGCATGCTCAAACTGCTTTTTGACGTCATCGCCCTTCACAAAGGTCCCATCGGCAAGCTTAACGCCATCAAAACGAGCTGGCAGTGCCACGACCTGCGCTCCGCCCTCGACACGCCCCATCTGAGCCGCACCGGACGGCTTGCGCACGCCAAAACACTCGGCAACCGCTACGACCGGATACTCCAGACCCTTGGACGCATGCACGGTCATGATGCGCACCGCGCCGTCGCCCTCCTCGTTGAGGGCACCCGGGGCCTCCTTGCCCGCCAAGAAGCGGTCGAAGGCCAGCGCGATGGAACGCGGCGAGTTGCCGAACTCGGCCTCCTCCTCGGCCACGGCGTCGAGCGCCTTGAGCACGTTGGCGGCGATGGCCTTGCCCTCGGGGCCGCGCTGCGCCAGGCGCACGAACCAGCCGGAGGCATTGACCGCGTCGCGCGCGATGGCGGCGAACGAATCACGCCCCACGCGACGCAGTGCGTAGCGCAGCACCTCGCGGGCACGCGTCACAAGCGGCAAGCCCTGCAAGCCCGGCACATCGGAATCGCTCATGATGCCCATGTCGATATTCCGGCGCGAGGTCTCCCCCGTCTCGCCATCGAGCTTGGTCGCCAGCGCCAGGAACTCCTGGGCGCCGAGCGCAAACATCGGCGAGGCGAGCAGCGGCATAAGGCCCTGCGCCGTATCGGCCGGATTGGCGAGCGCGCAGACCAGGGCACGCACCGTCTGCACCTCGGCTGCCTGGGCAAAGACCGAGCCGCCTGCGATGACGCAGTCGAGCCCCTGATCGCGGAAGGCCTGGGCGTAGACATCGGCGTTGGTCATGCGGCCCAGCAGCAGTACCATGCCGCCCTGGGGCTGGCCGGCATCGGCAAGCGCGCGGAAGCGCTCGGCGATCGCGCGGGCCTTGGCCTGTGTGCGCTCCTGCATACTGCCGCCGGCAACAAAGAGGGCCTGGCGGCGCGAGGCGTCCGCCACCAGCGTGTCCTTGCGGCCGTCGCTCGCCTCAAGATCCAAAAAGCCCTGCATCAGGCCGCCGTCATCGCCGTCGAAGACGCGTGCCACGTAACGCAGCACCTCGTCATGGCTGCGGAAGTTGCGCACGAGTTTGACGAGTTCGCCGGCAGGGGCATCGGCCACGGCAGTCGCCTCGGGCGCGGCAGACGAGCCCACCTTGCGCTCCTGACGACGGAACACCTCGACCTCGGCGCCACGGAAGCGATAGATGGACTGCTGCGCATCGCCCACGGTGCACAGCGCGCGCTCCCCCGCACCCGTCAGGTAGCGTATCAGATCGACCTGCATCTGGTCGGTATCCTGAAACTCATCGATCATGACCATCTTAAAGCGGCCCTCGTACGCAGCACGGATGGCAGGGTAATCGCGCAGGGCCTCGTAGGCCATACGCAGCAGGTCGTTATTATCGAGGGCGGACTGGGCAGCCTTCAGCGCGCGATACTCAGCCTCCACGGAACGGGCCAGGCCCACCAGCGCATCGAGCGCCGGGCCACCGCAGGCAAGCACGATATTGATAAACGCATCGGCGGCCTCGGCCTTGAGCAGCTCGACCTGCTCCTTAGGGAATGCCTTGCTCGCGCGCGGCATGGTGCACGACATCATGAGTCGCGCTGCATCGGCCATGGTCTTGCCGCTCGCCTCGAACGCGTCAATGGCGTCGAGTGCCATCTGCGCCTTCTCGGTCGCGGCCTTGCTTGCGCCCAGCGCCGCGCGATAGGCATCGGCGAGTGCCGAGGTATCGGCCTGCCCGCGCGCCACGCACACGTCGTCCATACCGCCCGGCAACTGGCTCGACAGCTCCAGCAGGTCGCGCACCAGGCCCTTGATGGTCGCGCCAGCGCCAAAGGAACCGCCCTCGCCCGCCATGGGATACCAGGCATAGAGGGCCTTGAGCGATGCCGCGAGCTCGGGGGCGGCATCGGGCGCCGTCGCGCGGGCCAACACATGCTCAACAGCCTGGTCCATAAGCTCGTCGGTATCGGTGAGCACCGTGAACTCGGGGTCGATGCCCAGCTCCAGCGCATGCGCGCGCAGGATACGCGAGCACATGCCGTGAATGGTCGAGATCCACGCGTCGTCGACGGTCAGTGCTTCCTCGTCCATGCCCTCGTCGATAAGCGCACGGCGCACGCGGTCACGGATCTCGGCCGCGGCATCTTTGGTAAAGGTAATGGCGAGCACCTGGTCAAGATGTTCAACGAACGGACCGGATTCAGGCGAGAGCGCGTAGACGATGCGACGCGTGAGGGTAAAGGTCTTGCCCGAACCGGCGCCCGCCGAGACAAACAGCGGACGGTCGAGCGTTTTGACAATCTGCAGCTGTTGCGGCATCAAAGTCGAAAGATCCATGGTCTACACGTCCCTCCTTACAAACGTTCCTTCGTGGTTATACGAGCAGCGCGCATGCGCGGCCTGAGCCGACGTCGGGTCGACGGCGGCAACGTTGCCTGCCTCGAGCTCGCGCAGGCGCTCGGCGATGCCGGCCTCAACGCGATCGAGCAGGGCGTCGAAGTCCATGCTGCCACCCTCGCCGGGGAAACCTTTCTTAAGGCCCGGGATGCGACCGTCGCCGCGCTCTTCCTCGAGCAGCTCGGCGCTCGCGGCACCGCGCAACGCCGGCTTGCCGCCCTTGGTCGAAAAGTAGAGCGCCGCGCGGGTGTCCAAATCCAGCGCCCGGCGCATGGCCTGGGCGTAGATGAGCGTTTGGGTATGTGGTGGCAACCAGCGCGGATCGTCGATGGGCGCCGTGCCCGATTCCTCGTCGCGCACCGTGGGGTCGGCGAGCTTAAACTCCTCAACGCCCGTGCGATGCTTGTAGTCGATCACCACGGCACGATTCTCGGCGTCCACGTCCACGCGGTCGATGCGCCCGCCAAGCGGCCAACCGGCATACTCGACCTTGAGCTCGTTGAAGGCGAACTCCAGGTAGCGCGGGGCAAAGGGGGCAAGTGCCTCGGACTCGTAGGCAAGCACACCCTCCAGCTGCGGCAAGATCTCGGCCACCTGGCGTTCCTCCACCGCAGAGAGCGGCACCAGCGGGCCCTCCGTGCCGCGCTTGCCGGCGTGCTCGGCCAACGTCTCGTCAAAGACCTCGTGCAGCAGCTCCTGTGCGCGCGGCAGATTCTCGGGCGTCACGCGCTCCATGCTCTCTTGGGGCAGACGGGCATGCAGATGCTCCAGCACGTCGTGGACAAAGTTGCCCTTTTCCATGTTGCCAAAGCCCGCGTCGATCGACTGGGGCTTCACGCGGTACGAGACGAACCAGCATAGCGGGCAGGTCGAATAGGCCTCGATCTGCGAGGCGGACGTCAGACGCGGCACGAGCGGCGCGTCCTCACCCTCGCCATCGCGACGGCGCAGGACCAAATACGGCACGGCCTCGGCACTCAGATGCTGAGGGGCTTCACAGGTCACGCGCTCGCGCTTGAGGCCTTCACCTGCCGCGGGATCGAAGTCGGCGATGATATCGCCCTCGCCCACGCGCATGGGCTTGGCAGCGCCAGCGGCCTCGGCATGTGCCCACAGCTCGGTCCATACGGCTGCCGGGTAGCACTCGCGTGCCTGGCGATCGTGCGTCACACGGGCGAGCGCGACCGGACCGCTCGCCGCCTGCATCGCACGGCCAAAGCGCACGCGCAGCAGGGCAGCGGGCTCCAAAGACACGCCGTCGCGGCGCAGCTCGGCTGTCAACGTGGCAAGCGGGCCCTCTTCGTGCGAAAGCGGATAGCTGTCCAGGTCGACATCGGCAAACAGCACGGCATCGTAGCTGCCAGGGCGAAGAACCGACGCATCGGCAAGCGACGCGAAGCGCACTTGTGCTCGTGGTGTGCGATCGACCTCATAGGTCTCGTAATCGTAGGCGGTACTGCGCTTGTCCACCTTGGTTCGAACGCCGTCGAGAACCGGCACGGTCGCGGCCTGCGACACGTCGAGCGCGCGAGCATCGTTCATAAGGATGTCGATGGCGTGGCGCAGCAGGGCGGTCTCCGCCTGGCGACGGGCCTGACCGTCGAGACCGCCTAGAGCGCGATCGGGCAGCGCCTCTGCAACGGCGAGCATGGCCTTGAGCGCCGTCACGGGTTTGTCGCGCCACAGCGCCTGAAACACGTCCGAGACCACGCACGGCACATTCTTAAACCAGTTATCGTCGTTGGCGGCCTTGCGGGCGCCCCTCACCTGGCCCTGCACACTCTGCAGCAGGCTCTTGACGCCCGCAGTGGTCTTGCTGCGCGACAGGCGCATGTTCTTGTCGAAGCCGCGGGCGCTCGCGGCGTCAGTACCCGAAAGCGGGCTGTAAATCCAGTCGGTAAGCTCCGGAGCGGGCCACCACTCAGTCTTGGAAGCTGCCCCTTCGTCGGCGGCCTTCATACGCTCGATCAGGTTGGCGAGCGCCGTGAACTGCCTGCCCACAATGGATTGAGAAAACGCCGTGAACTCGGTCGTCTCGGCAGCAACGTGGCGCGCCGCCAAACGAGCGGCGAGCTCACCGAACAACTGGGGTGCCCGGGCAGAAACAACGAGCACGCGCACGGGATCGGCGGGCGCGGAGGCGGCATCGTTGACCTTGGACTCCTTGTGCGCTTTCACCATCTTATCGATGACGTCCGCATAGACACGGGCGCGAGCATGGGGGCCGGCGACTTCCACAAAGGCAGGACGTGCGACGGACTTTGGAGCAGTCGCGGGAGCGCCAGCATCCTCGTCCAGCGGTGCAACCTCAAACAGCACACCGCGGGTATCAAGGGCCGTGGCCAGCTCCTCACGCATCGCCGCTTGCTCGCGGGCGAGCAGCACGACAACCTCTCCCCCGTTGTTTGCCACGGCGGACAGCAGCTCGAGCAGGCTATACGTAAATGACGTGACGCCGCGCACGCAAACGGCGCGGGCGTACGCCGGCAGGCTGTCGGTCAAAGCGCCGGCCATAATGTCAGCTGCCTCGCAGGGCTCGACCATATCTCGACGGTCCAAGCCGCTCGCATAGGCACTCAACAGCTCGAATACGCGAGCCTCGGCGTCGCTCTTGGGATCGGGCCGGCAAACGTTGTCGCAGCAACGCTCGGCACCTGTCCCCGCCACACCCGGAAGCACATCGCGAGCCATGCGCGCGAGCATGCGCACCGTGCCCTGGCTACGCGAAAGCGGCTGCAGGTCGGCATCGTCGCGGCGGGCAATCATATCCGAAAACAGCATCTGGCGTTGCAGGTTGTCGACGAAATCGCGCCCGTCGCCCAAAAGCTCCCAAAGCGAGCGAAGCCATGACGAAGGTGTCTTGTAGTCGATACCCAGCGAAGCCCCGGCTTCCGCCGCATCATGACGGCACAGGTCGAGCTCGGCGAACGTTGGCGCCAGCAGCACGGCACGCCCGTGACGGGCAATAAGGTCGGCAAGCAGCGCCGACTCGGCATCGCTCAAATCCGTGCCGGCATTGGTGGTATAGATTCGAACAGGCATGGTCCTCCGCTCAAACCGTTCGCAATAATCAATGCATCCATCCTACCCGCCCAAGCGGACACATTGCCACCGCAGTTCCATCTTTTGGTACAAAGCAACCTGAACCCAACGCACCAGCCGATTGGGCTTATAGGACAAAATGTGTGTCCCGATAGAACACCCGTTTCCATCCATTAATCCAGCCAGAACGGGTACGG
>NZ_JBCPDN010000088.1:0-6146 GCF_040915425.1 Collinsella aerofaciens
GGCCGCGGGGGCGTTCGGCTAGGTGCGGGAATGGCCTATTTGCTCAATGTGTTCGGCTGAGATCGGAAATCAACCTTGTCTTCATCGGCGCTATCTAGAGAGCCCTCGATGCGCTGACTCAGCCACGAAAGGAGGTTCTCGATGTTCGAGTACTTCGCAGGGTCTTCGTTATCTCGACGTGCAATTTTGGTTATTCGACTTTCCAGAAGGGTAGATAGCTCGGGATCTTTGAGCTTGAGGTCCGCTCGCATGTTCCTGAAGGTTTCACCCATCAGGGGAATAGCCGGAGTAGATGCGCCTGAGCCGATAAGCGTGGCCAGGTTGATCGACCTGGAAAGAATGCCTTGGACAAAATGTCGGGCTTCCGAGGCGTTTACCTCACGCCTTGTTGCACCCCTCTGCAAGATAAAAAGGGACGTGGGGGATTCCTCCTGCACATCGGAGGGTGCGTCATCCGGTATATTCATCGCGTTGTCAGACATGGTGTGCTCCCTATAAACTCAAAAACCTCTGCTCGAACGCGCCCGGGAACTGGAACATTCGCTCCTTGCCCCAGATACTCACCCACGTCATCACCACGCCGTCGTTGCAGACGTACTTGGTGTCCGCTGACGGCTCGATCCACTTACTCATGTCGTCTTCCGTCGCGTCGGGGGTCATCGTCGTTGCGACCCTTGTACCCGCGCTCTGCAACTGCGTAACGTTCGAGGGACGGGAATCTTCTGCGATCGCCTAACTATTCCGTCGCCGTGTATCATGTCCCTGTAAGCGGACTCGATAGGATTCATCCGTGCACGCCAGCGATGCCCTCATACAGACGGTCGCGACCGTCTGGGTTCCCATAACCCACATCGGGCCGGCCCTGGGCAAGGTCCCCAACTACATCAACAACTTGATCTCGCGCGGGCCGACTCCGCGCTGCGACACCATGGCCGCCATGCTCGGCGTCCGTGGCTACGCTCTCTGCGTGATCCTGCGCGAAGATGTTCCCGAGACGGTACTGTTTATTGATTATGGATTATCGTCATCGGGTACAATCGAAGAGCCTTTATACAAACAGGAAGGGTATCTATGCAGCTTTCTGAGCAGCTTCTTCATACGACGATACGAAGTGAAGCATCGCTTCCCTCAGGAGAGTGCTCGGTTGGAACTGGTTTCTTTTTCAAATTCTGCGATGACGGCAAGACATTTGTTCCTGCCGTCGTGACCAACAAACATGTGGTCAAGGGCGGATATGAATACCGGGTCATCTTCTCGCGAGCCGACGAGAACGGCAACTTGCTCAATATAAACGAGCGGCTGACCATGCGTGGCTCGGACAGCGATTGGATTTCGCATCCAGACGAGAACGTGGACTTGTGTGTACTGCCTATTGGCCCTGCTCTCAACGGTTTTATCCAGGCGGGTAAGCATCTGCTCACTATACCGCTCAGTCTGGAGCTGCTTCCGACGAAGACGCTGATTAAAGACATGGGCTGCATGGAAGAAGTGACCATGATCGGGTACCCCAACGGCATCTGGGACGAGGCCAACAACTTGCCAATCGTGCGCAGGAGAATCACGGCGACTCCCTACAGATACGATTATCGGGGCGAGAAGGAATTCTTAGTGGACATGGCTTGCTACCCGGGTTCAAGCGGTTCCCCTGTCTTCCTGTACAACGAGGGAACCTATCTCGAGAATGGCGCGGTCGTCGTGGGAAGCAGACTCTATCTGTTGGGCATTCTACGCGCTGTTCCCATTAGAAACGTTCTCGGTGATATCACCGTATCTACGATTGCTCACGTAAACGTTCAAGACATGTTGAACTTGGGCATCGTCATCAAGTCCGAACGCCTGAAAGACTTCGACCCAATCTTGAGAGAGCGCTTGAGTGTTCCAGAATAATATTTAGGTCGCCCGCCGCACGTGGCGTTGGCGCACCCGAGCGCTGCGGGCCTCGGTAGTCCGCGCCGAGTGCCGTCACCCGGCCTGTAGTGACCCTCACGTCATCGGTATGCCCGCGCCCCGGCCCTTCGCACACGGGTATGTCAGCGCCGCGGCCGGCGGGCGGCCAGCTGCCGGCCCGTTCGAAGCCCTACCTGAGTAGCTCGTTTGACCTGTATCGTTTTTTTCGGACACGCAGGCTGGAAGGACCGCGACACCGCGGTGCCTTAGACTGCATGTGGGCTGATAAACGAAAGGATTGCCGAATGGTCGCCAATCAGAAGAAGTACACCGACGGGATCAGGCGGGAGACCGCCGACTACGTCATCTCGACAGGGTGCCCATAGCCCAGGCCTGCGACGAGCTCGGGCTCAACGCCAAGACGGTTAACGACTGGGCGCTCAAGCGCCGGCGCGAGCTCTCCGGCGAGCCCGACCCGAGAGCCGAGGACCGCGAGCTGCGCGAGGCCAAGAAGCGAATATGCGAGCTCAAGATGGAGAATGCGTTCCTAAAAAAGCCGCTGCCTTCTTCGCCAAAGAGAAGCACTCTAGCCAAGTGCGGGCTCGTGTTGCCGGAGAAAGGTAGCTTCGCGCTGACCATGATGGCCGGGGTGCTGGGGGTGAGAAGGTCGGGCTACTGGAGCTGGGCATCGAACGGCTGCCCTGAGGACGACTGGTCCGAGGTCCACGACGCCGTGCGGCGCGTGTGGCTCGATCCGACAGGCGCTTCGAGGCCCGCTTCATGAGGTGCTTCCTGTCCGACGTGCCTCGGGGCACGACCCTCTACTGCGCCAGCAAGGGCCGGTACGGCTCGCGCAAGATGAACGCGTCGCTCGATGGGTTGGCGTCGCCGCCACCCGCCGCCGTCAGCCGTCGCCGGGCCTTCCACATCATGAGGGGGAACGGCCCGGTTGGCGCATGCGGCAGGAAGAGGTTCAAGGTGCACCCCGGGGCGGTCAACGAGGCCGACGTGCCGAACGTCGTCGCGCGCGGCTTCGGCGGCAGGGCGCCGCGCACCCATATATGCAGCGACCTGACCTACGTGCGCGTCGGGGCCTCGTGGAACTACGTCTGCCTGCTCGTCGACCCCTGCAACAGGGAGATCGTCGGCCACTCCGCCGGGCCCAGGAAGGACGCCCGGCTGGTCAAGCCGGCGTTCGCGACGCCCTCCATCCCGATCCCGGACATCGAGGTGTTCCGCACGGGCCGCGGCAGCGAGTTCGACAACGCCGAGATCGACCTGATGCTCGAGGTCTTCGGCATAGAGAGGTCGCTATCGGCCAAGGGCTGCCCCTACGACAACGCCGTCGACGAGTCGACCGACAGGATACTGAAGGCCGGGCTCGTCCACCGTGAGGCGTTCGGCACGACGCGCGAGCTCCGGGCCAAGCTCTCGGACTACGTGCACTGGTACGACAACTTCAGGATCTACTCGACGCTGGGCTACATGTCTCCGATCGAGTCCAGGGAGGCGGGGCTGTCCCTCCCGGAATCGTCCAAATAGGTGTTGCCAATCCAACCGCCTCTTTGATTATCAGCCGGGGCTATCTCGGCTTTTTTGATTGGGGCGGTTGTTATGTTGCTGAATCTTTAAGGGACGAAGATTGTTTTTCAAAGGCCCACGATGTGCATCTGGTCACTCATATCTTTTCGAGACAGAACGATAAGAAGCTATATGATTCTCTTGTTTAAAGATGGTGAGTTCGATGATTCCCAGATTCCAAGAACTATTAGGTCTCTCCTAGATCCCTCTCTTCTTGCCCATTAGAAGATTCAAAGACGCGCGCGAGCGTTGCTTACTGGCGTTTGATTCATGAAGACCACGCTCTACTTTTCTTGAATGCGTTAGCCAGGCCACTCTTTCGATGAAGCCCCAGACGCCTCTGATACAAGCGAAACATTGGGGCATTTTGCTGTATTTCGCGGCTGCGTACACGCTTTCGTCGTCCGCCACGTGCTTAAACGAATTGCGTGCTTCAGTGGATTTTCGTGTCACTGGCGCTTGTGCTGTTTGGGGCGCCGCTAATTGCTTCAAAAACTAGAGCTAACACTGTGTCTATAGAAGGACTGAAAAACAAAAGTTTGCTGAGAACGTAACCTGCTTTTTATAAGAGCAGATTTCCGTCTGCCTTTATAACAATTCCCGCGCTTCGAATAACTGGACTTCCGATGCAGAAAGGATTGTAAGATAATCTTCTCTTAGTAACATCATTTGTGACGGGGGATTCGATATGAAAAAGGCATTGCGTGCCTCAACAGCTTTTTCTCTTGCTGGTCTTTTGACCATTTCATCCTTTATGGGCCCTGTGACTGCCGCCTACGCTGTGAGCAACGTCCCGTCTGCGGACGCTGCCGTGGACGCTGCGACTGCAGACAATGATGGCGTGGCCTCGCGTGATGCGGGCTCTGTCGATGTTGGCGCTGCAGATGACTCATCGTCGGCAACGAACGTTGACGAATCGGCTGATGAGGATTTTGGCGTTGATGTATCTGAGAACTATCAGCAGGCTGAACCGGTCGATTCTTCTTTCCAATATGTATATCTTGCCTCCCCGAGCCTTCCCAGCGGGACTGATCAGGTCGTTGCCTTTGCTACTCCCGATGACGACGATAGCCTTTCCTCCGCAACTCTCAACTATGTAAGTGCCAATGGGATTCAGGGGACTATTGAAGCATCTGGAACGGCTGACAATTCTGCTGCCTTTGTATTTGGCTCGACGTTGAAATCCAATACTTACTTTCTGACTTCGATAACCTATGTTTTGCGGGCCGATGACTCTGAGCATGAGTTGGATCTTTCCGACAGGGATTATTCGTTTACGGTCGTTGATAGCTCCGTGAGCTCCGAGGGCACTTCTGTTTACTATGCAGACGGTGATGGCAATGCCGTTGAGGCTCAATCAATCCAGCAGGCGTTGGAATGCGCTGATTCGCCTGATGGAGTATCTACCTACGCTGAGCGCTCCGCGCGTAATGTGGGGGTTATTGCACTTGACGCCGGACATGGCGGGGTGGATTCTGGCGCTCAGGGTAATGGCAAGAGTGAAGCCGACCTTACCTGGAAGATCATGACAGCCTGCAAAAATAAACTTGAAGCTTACGGCTTTAAGATCGTTCTTGCGCGCGAGCAGTCTGGCTACTATCCCAGCAATGATTATCTTTATCGCGTACAGCGCTGCATTGATCAGGGCGCGCAGGCCTTTGTTAGCTTTCACATCAACTCTGGGTCTTCTGGAGCTCACGGCGCAGAAGTTTATGCTCCTACCGCAAATGGCACCGACTACACGCAGGTCTCTGTTGAGCTTGCCAACAAGGTCATGAACAACCTTGCTGCTATGGGACTAACGTACCGCGGCGTATTTCAAATGGAGGTAGGCGACGAGTTCGCCGTTATCCGCTGCGCTCGCGAGCAGGGAATTCCAGGTATTCTTATCGAACATGGCTTTATCTCGAATTACGGTGATGTGGTCAACTATTTCTCGGACGATGGTTGCCGCCGTCTTGGCGAGGCTGACGCTGCCGCAATCATCGCGCAGTTCCCGCATCCCTACTCCGTCAATGGAATTTCCTTCTCGGAAGAACTGGGACATGCGGGGTCAACGGTAAAAATCGGTGTAAATGTTAGCGGCAAGACTGATGGCCTTAGATATAAGTTTGTTTGGCATAGGGCTGGGTCTGATTGGAGTGATTCCAATTGGGGTGTAATCGGTCAAGACTTAACTTCGCCGTCGATTTCTTGGACCCTGCCCCAGGCTGGTGAATATGAGATCTATGCTGATGTCATTGACTCCAATGGATATGTGACTAGCACTTCTAAATACAAAGTTGTTAATTGGTCTCTTGAGTCGCTCGAAGTCTCGGGCTCCGCCCTCTGCGGCAAGCCGGTCAAGCTGCAGGCCAAGGTGTCCGGCGACGCCTCCGGCCTCAAGTACAAGTTCGTCTGGGAGAAGGGCGGCTGGGCCAAGTGGGGCGTCGCCCAGCAGCCCTCCGCTTCCTCCTCCTGCGAGTGGACCCCGACCGAGCCGGGCGAGTACACCGTCTACCTCGACGTGATCGACGGCTCCGCCGAGAGGCACCTGACCCGCAAGGTCACGGTCGGCGAGCGCTACTCCGTCGAGTCGCTCGAAGTCTCGGGCTCCGCCCTCTGCGGCAAGCCGGTCAAGCTGCAGGCCAAGGTGTCCGGCGACGCCTCCGGCCTCAAGTACAAGTTCGTCTGGGAGA
>NZ_JBCPDN010000088.1:6245-7257 GCF_040915425.1 Collinsella aerofaciens
CGAGCCGGGCGAGTACACCGTCTACCTCGACGTGATCGACGGCTCCGCCGAGAGGCACCTGACCCGCAAGGTCACGGTGGAGGGTACTCCAATTATGGGAAGTCTGCAGACTTCAGTTGATGCTATGGTGAACTTATATGAATCAACAGGACATACATATCCCTCAGACGAATTTGTTTCAAAGGGAGCACCTACTATTCGTGATTTTTGTTCATTAATTGTTGAAGCCGCTGTTTCTGAAGGGGTTCGTCCGGAAGTTGTTTTTGCTCAGGCTATGCTTGAGACTGGATGGTTGCAATTTGGAGGTTCCGTAAAGCCGAATCAGTGCAATTTCGCCGGACTGGGCGCCGTCAATCAACAATCGGGAGGCGCTAGATTTGACGATGTATATCAGGGCTTGCTTGCCCAAGTCCAGCATCTTAAAGGATATGCTACTGGTGCGGCGTTGAATAACACTTGTGTGGATCCTCGATATGAAGTCCTTCAGTCTAAGGGTTTTCTCGGAGTTGCGCCATATTTGGAAGATTTAAACGGCCGCTGGGCTGTTCCGGGTGACACATATGGTCAGAATATTGCGCGCATTATTTCTTTAATTGGCTAATATCAATATGAATTCTCTAGGTCGACTGCGCTGGTTGTAGTCGACCTTACTTGTATGGTAAATCTTGGCCTTAAATTGTTACTTGCTAGCAATATTATGTTGGAGTGAACTATCGGGGAGGTTCTATATGCATTTCTTTAGAAGTAAGGCTGTCCGTGTCGCTTTTTTCTTCTTTTATTTCTGTTTGGCCGTAACTCCTTGCTTTGGTTTGAGTGAAGCGGGCCTGTCTCCATCACAGATTGAAGATTCAACACGGGCCGATGATTTAAGTGCAACTTCGCCGGTTTCAGAGGACTACTCTGTCGACGGCCTCTCGGCCAAGGCGTCCGATGGCGGGTCTCCTCTTCTGGGCGACCGCTGCTCGCTCGCCCTGACCGCGTCCGGCAACTCGGGCTCGGTCCGCTATAAGTT
>NZ_JBCPDN010000089.1:0-6924 GCF_040915425.1 Collinsella aerofaciens
GGCCCCAGATTGCCCATGCGCGCAAAAGTGCGTCTCGGCAATCTGGGGCCCGTCCCATTTAATATTTATAAATATGCAGGTCAGCGAGGTGCTAGCGATGCGCCAGCGGGTGCGCCGCCAGATAGACCTCGGTCAGTTGCGTACGATCGACATGCGTGTAGACCTGCGTGGTCGATATATCGGCATGGCCCAAGATCTCCTGCAGCACACGGAGGTCTGCACCGCCCGCAAGCATATGGGTGGCAAAGGAGTGACGCAGCGTATGGGGATGAAGTCCCACCAGCCCCACCTGGCGCCCGTAGCGCTCACAGATGGCATGGATGCCCTGGCGCGACAGACGGCGGCCGTTCTTATTTAAAAAGACCGCCGAGGTCTCGGTTCCGCGGGCATGGGCCGCCAAGCGAGAACGCCCCTCAGTTACATAGAGCGTCAGAGCTCGCGCCGCGCTTCCCACCAGCGGGGACAGGCGTTCCTTTGAGCCCTTACCGCGAACGAGTACAAAGCCATCGTCAATATGGATATCGCCCACATCGAGCCCCACCAACTCGCTCACACGCAAACCGCATCCGTAGAGCACTTCCAAGATGGCATGGTCGCGCAAGCCCATCTCGCCCTCGGGGAAGTCTTGATCGAGCAGCGCCGAGACATCCTCCACCGATAGATACTCCGGCAAACGCTCAGCCTTTTTAGGCAGGCGCAACGCCGCCGTCGGGTTTTGGGCCACGGCCCCATCGCGCACCAAAAAGGCATGCAGGCCCTTCACGGCAGCGAGCGCGCGCTCCACCGAGGCGTCGGAATAGCCTCCGTCGCGGCGATCGGCGACAAAGCCCTCCACGACCTGACGGGTCACCTCTTCAAAAGACACAATACCCGCCCGCTCCAGATAGGCGCAGTACGTCATCAGGTCACGACGATAGGCCACAATCGTGTTGCGCGCCAAGCCCCGCTCGACCGCGAGGTAATCGAGATACTCCCCCGCCGCCACGGCGAGCGACGAGGGAGTAGCTTCGGTATGTTCCTTATTCGCCGGCACCCTTAGTCCGTAGCGAGGTTCATGGGCGTCACCTGCAGACGGTCGACACCCTCGTGCTGGCCGATCGAAGCGCGCACGAACTCGCGGAACAGCGGCTGCGGGTTGGTCGGGCGGCTCTTGAACTCGGGATGAGCCTGGGTTGCCACATACCACGGATGCACGTCGCGCGGCAGCTCGACCATCTCGACCAAGCGCTCGTCAGGCGACAGACCCGAGATAACCAAACCGGCGTCCTCGAGCTGGTCGCGGAAGGCGTTGTTGAACTCAAAGCGGTGACGGTGACGCTCGTAGACGAGTTCCTCGCCATATGCCTCACGAGCAAGAGTATCGGCGCCGAGCTTGCACGGATAGGCGCCCAGGCGCATGGTGCCGCCCTTCTCGGTCACGTCCTCCTGCGAGCTCATCAGATCGATGACGCTATACGGACCGTCCGGATCAAACTCGGAGGAGCTGGCACCGGCAAGGCCAACGACATTGCGGGCGAACTCGCACACGGCGACCTGCATACCCAGGCAAATGCCCAGATACGGAATCTTGTGCTCACGGGCAAACTCGGCCGCGAGGATCTTGCCCTCCAGGGCGCGCTTGCCAAAGCCGCCAGGGACCAGGATGCCCGAGGCGTCGCCCAGAACCTCGGAGACATTCTGCTCGTCGAGGCTCTCGCCGTCGACCAGCTGGACGTCCACATGGCGATCGTAGAAGACGCCCGCATGGTGCAGGGCCTCGATAACCGACAGGTACGCATCGGGCAGCTGCGTGTACTTACCCACGACGGCGATCTTCACCTTGTCGGCGTGATGGTTGGCGTGATTCTGTTTGCGCAGGAACTCGTTCCACTCGCTCATGTCGCGCTCACGCGGGTCCAGACCCAGACGCTCGCAAATGCGCAGGTCAAAGTCCTGCTCGGCAAGCAGCTGCGGAACATCGTAAATGCTCGCGCAGTCCTCGTTGGTAAAGACGCAATCGGTGTCGACGTCGCAGAAGCTTGCGATCTTTCCGCGGATAGCGTCATCGATATGGTGGTCGGAGCGCAGCACAATGATATCGGGCTGGATGCCAAAGCTGCGGAGCTCCTTGACGGAATGCTGCGTGGGCTTGGTCTTGACCTCGTGGGCGGCGGCGATATAGGGAACAAGCGACACGTGGATGTAGCAAACGTTCTCGGGGCCGGCCTCCTTGCGGTACTGGCGGATGGCCTCGGCAAACGGTTGGGACTCGATGTCGCCGATCGTGCCGCCCAGCTCGGTGATGACTACATCGGAGCCGGTCTGCTCCTCGATGCGGCGGAACTTGTCCTTAATGGCATTGGTGACGTGGGGAATCACCTGCACGGTACCGCCCAAAAAGTCGCCGCGACGCTCACGGGCGATTAGGCTTTTGTAAATGGCACCGGTCGTAAAGTTGGAATCGCGGGTCAGGTTCTCATCAATAAAGCGCTCGTAATGACCCAGGTCCAGGTCGGACTCGTAACCATCCTCGGTAACGAAGACCTCACCATGCTGGAAGGGGCTCATGGTACCGGGGTCGACGTTCAGATACGGGTCGGCTTTCTGCATCGTTACTTTGTAGCCACGCGACTTGAGCAGACGGCCCAGCGAGGCCGCGGTGATACCCTTGCCCAGGGACGAAACCACGCCACCGGTTACGAACACATGCTTGGTCATATTGAGTTACCTGCGCTTCCCGTAGAAGTTGTTTATCCACATCTTACGGGTCTTCATTGTAATACTCGCACCGCGAACCGTTCGCAATTTTTCTCGCGTGCGATTGCATTTCTCAATCTTGAAACAAAACGCCGCCCGGTTTCCCAGGCGGCGTCGCTATGGCAAGGGTTACATGCTGCTATCGATCAGCAGCCTCGTCCTCAAGCATTTCTTGAACGAGCATGCCGGTACGGACGCCCTCAAGATACCACTCGCCACGTTCGGTGAGGCAAATGCCATTTGCAAGCTGACCGCCGTCGTCGCTATAACGCGAGACGACATCGATCATGCCTTCGGAATCCAAGCGATCGATTGCGGCGCGGGCACGATACGGCGAAACCCCCACGCGCTCGGCAAGCGTTTTGCGCGAGAAACCATACGGTCCGCCATTGTCTTCGGTTTGCTGGTCGATCTCCATCAACACCAGCACCTCGACACGCTTCATATCGTTGACACTCGCACGACCCTTGCCCGCCATAGCAGCCTCCTCAAACCGAGCACGAGCATCTAACGCGCCGTGCGCGACCGACACACCTCACGATGGCAGGTAATATCCATCATGCGGCATCCCGCTAAGGATGAAACAGTTACGGTTATTGTATACCGCTCAAATTGTTTCTAGGCAGGTAAACGGCTATTTTTCGCCGAAATAGGCGCTTTATTGATCAAAAAGCCGTACCGGGCGCTAACCCGATACGGCCAAAATGCAATGCAATTACCGCGGTGCTTCAAACTTAGCGATGGAAGAAACCGCGGCGCTCGAACTTGGGCTCGCAGCACACGTTGATACCCAGTTTGCGCAGTACCGTCTCGTCCGTCGGCGAGATGATCACGCTAAAGAAGGCATCGCAACCGCGCAGCTGCTCCAGGCCCGAAAGGACGCGAGCGGCCGTCTCACTCGTGGCCGAGGTGATCGACAACGCCATAAGCGTCTCGTCGGTGTGGAGGCGCGGGTTTTTGCTGCCCAGGAAATGCGTCTTGAGCTTGCTGATGGGCTCGATCGCCTCATCGCTAATGACCTCGAGCTCAAGGTCGACGCCCGAGACATGCTTGAGGGCGTTCATAATGAGCGAACTTGCGGCGCCCAGGCGCGTGGAGGTCTTACCGGTCACCACGGAGCCATCGGGCATGACCATGGCACCCACGGGACCACCCGTCAGCTGCTCCCTGGTGAGGGCCGCCGAGCGCGCCGGCGAGTAGTTCTTATCGATGCCGGCTTTCTTCATAATAATCTTGAGACGGTCGACTTGCTCATCGCCTACGCCGGTACGGCGCACATTTTCGACCGCGGTAAAGTAGCGACGGACGATCTCCATCTTGGAAGCGTCGCGGCAGGCATCGTCATCGGTGATGGCAAAGCCGACCATATTGACGCCCATGTCCGTAGGGCTCTGGTAGGGGCTCTTGCCCAAGATCTTTTCCATCAGGGCACGGACTACCGGGAAGGCCTCGACGTCACGGTTATAGTTGACCGTGGTTTTGTTGTAGGCCTCAAGGTGGAAGGAGTCGATGATATTGGCGTCGTCGAGGTCTGCCGTGGCGGCCTCGTAGGCAATGTTGACCGGATGCGTAAGGGGCAGATTCCAAACCGGGAAGGTCTCGAATTTGGCATAGCCGGCGGCCGTGCCATGCTTGTGCTCGTGATAGAGCTGAGACAGGCAGGTAGCGAGCTTGCCCGAGCCGGGGCCGGGTGCCGTCACGACAACGAGCGGACGCGTGGTCTCGACAAACTCGTTCTTGCCGTAGCCATCGTCGGACACGATCAGATCGACATCGTGCGGATACCCCTCGATGGGATAGTGCAGCTTGGCGGGAATACCGAGCGCGTTCAGGCGGTTGCGGAACACATCGGCGGCGGGCTGGCCGGCGTACTGGGTAATGACCACGGCCGCGACGGCAAAGCCGTTGCCGCGGAACAGGTCAACCAGGCGCAAAACGTCCTCGTCATAGGTAATGCCCAGGTCACCGCGAGCCTTGTTCTTCTCGATGTGGTTCGCGTTGATCGCGATGATAACCTCGACATCGTCGGCGATGCTCTTGAGCATGCGGAACTTGCTGTCCGGTTCAAAACCCGGCAGCACGCGGCTCGCATGATAGTCATCGAACAGCTTACCGCCAAACTCCAAATAGAGCTTGCCACCAAACTGCGAGATGCGCTCCTTAATGTGAGCGGCCTGCAGCTCGATATACTTCGCGTTGTCGAAACCCTGGCGCATATATGGCTCCCGTCCCGTTTCCAATTAATGTTCTAGGCGATTATAACGGAGCAGACCCTCCCCAACGCCCAAGCAATCAACTGGCACCAACCAAACACGCCCACCGCAACCACCGGGGACCCGGGGTAGATCATTTGGGACGGGGGACAAGTCACTCAGCACCAACAATGGCAACGCCGCAGGTTGAGCATAAGTCAGACACTATGACCCAATCCAGGGGCACGGAAACGACAGGAGCCCCCGCTCGTGACCGCGGGTCGGGGCTGCGACAATGTTGTTGAAGTGCCAGAGGCGCAGCCGCGCCGCAACGAGGTTGGGAGGCTCCCGTGCCTAGATATTCTACCGCCTTCGGAATGGACGTACACCTCAGGTCCACCACCGTCTGCGCGCTCGACGCGGAGACGGGCGAGGCCGTGACGAGGAGGTTCCGCGGCAACCCGTGGGGCGAGGTCGCGGAGTGGATGTCGGGCTTCCCCGGCCCGTCGCTCGCCGCCTACGAGAGCGGCTACCTCGGCTTCGCCCCGCAGAGGGAGCTCTCCGGGCTCGGCGTCGACTGCGTCGTCGCGGCCGTCTCCAGGGTCCCGAGGTCGGCGGCCGACCTCTCGTCCAAGAACGACCGCAACGACGCGGCCAGGATGGCCAAGGCGATACTGTCGCACGACGTCTCCCCGGTATGGGTGCCGTCCCCCGAGATCGAGGGGCTCAGGGACCTCGCCGGGGCCCACGACGCGGCGACCGCGAGGCTCGCGGCGGCGAAGCAGCGGCTCCTGGCGTTCCTCGCCCGCCGCGGCTACGCCTACGGCGGCACGACGCCGGCCGGCAACCCCCGGAGGTACTGGACGTACGGCTTCCTCAGGTGGCTCGACGGCATACACCCCGCCGACGACGGCGGCATCCGGGCGCTTGCGGCGCTGAGGAGCGAGGTCGAGGCGGCCGACGAGACGAGGGAGGCCGTCCTCGCCGAATACAGGGCCGCCGTCGCGGCGGGCCCCCTCTCGGCCGAGGTCGAGGCGCTCCAGTCGATCAAGGGGTGCGGGTTCGCGCTCGCCGCCGCCTTCGCGGCCGAGGTCGGCGACTTCTCGAGGTTCCGCTCCGGCAGGCAGGTGACGGCCTACTTCGGCCTCGCCCCGAAGCAGAGGTCGAGCGCGGACTCCGTGCGCCTCGGCGGGATCAGCGGGGCCGGCAACGCGCTCGTCAGGAGGCTGGCGGTCGAGGGGTCCTGGAGCTACGTCCAAGCGAGCCACCAACCGAAGCTGATGCCCAAGGGCTCCGGCGTCCCCCTCGAGGTAAGGATGCACGGGAGGAAGGGTTCCGAGCGCCTGCTCCGGCGCCGCGAGGAGATGCTCGCCAGGGGCATGCCCCAGGCGAAGGCGAACGCCGCCACCGCCGCCGAGCTCGTGAGGTGGCTGTGGGCCCTCGGCGCGATGTGCCGGGAGGCAACCGAATAGACATAGCCCCCGTCCCGGCGAGCCGGGCAGCCTTCGGGGATACCCCCGCTTTCGCTGGGCGCGCGGCAGCGGCCGCATGCGCGTAGTCAGACTTGGGGAGCCCCGCCGAAGGAATGGAGTGCGGGCCGACAGAACGGTATCCGCGGATATGAGACTGAGCCGAAGGCGTCGACGACATGCCGGGGGCGGACCGGGACGGGTTCAACGGCAGGCCCCGCCGACCGATTGCAAGCGGTCGGCGGGGCCATTGTGGCTCTTGACAGCGGATTGGGTCATATGAGCGAAAGCCCACCAGAGCGAGCAAAGTGACGTGAAAGAGGAGGGCATGGGCCTTTTGGCCATGCCCGACGATTGAACGTCAGATTGCCGCTCTGGCGGGCTTGCAGCGTCGAGTGGTTCCGGCGTTTGGTAAAACGCCGGAACACAAGAGCGCCCCCTCCCGCGCACGGAACAGGAGGGGGCTAAAGGTAGGAGTCTACCGGTGGGTTGACCCCACCGGACAGACGATGACCAGGTGATCCTTT
>NZ_JBCPDN010000090.1:0-6617 GCF_040915425.1 Collinsella aerofaciens
CTTCTCTTTATTGTCGAGCTTCTGTGCATGAAGCACTTTTATGTGAACCACTCTGTCTCACAGCTGTTTGTTTTAGCGCTCTATTGCGTCGTTGTAGATGTTGCCATTTGGCAATCATATTGTGTCTTCCTTTCCTCAGATGATGAAAAAAAGCGTGGCAACTGTTTTGGTCGCTGCGCTCAATTATTAGTCCTGTTGCTTGCGGCATTTGCTGTGGCGGTCATCTGGGAGGGCTGTACCGTTCTTGGCTCGCCGGCTTCTCATTTCTCGAATATTGCTGACTGGAATAAAAAGCGGCTCATATTCTTTTTTCTGATTTCCTATTGCGCAATACTCTATTTATTCCAAAGCGGCTTTTCTCTGAAAGCGTTGTTCCATTCTGTTTCGGCGAGGGTCAAGGCTACCGACTACGTTTCCCTGCTGATTATCGCATTCTTTATTGTTTTTGGCTGTTCTACGATTGCATTCGTGAATGGGTTCATTAATGCTGTTGTTTATTTCCTGCTGGTAATCATAACTTCGGTTTTCACGGCTTGCTCGGGCATTCGAAAGAGAAACTCTGCCCTTCCTGTTGCTTTCTTTATCGCTGCATTCTCAATTGGTGTTTTCCTTGTGGTGAGCACTCCGATAACGACGGGTATTTCATGGGATGATCAAATTCACTATTCCAATGCCCTTTCGACATCTTATTTATTTGAAACTCAAAAAACTGATACGGATATTAAATTTACTGACGAAGCGGTCCGTCGTGCACAGGGCTATGAAGAGCCCTCTCTTTCCCATTTTGATCGAGCGGAAATTCTTGAGCATGCTAGGCAGTTGAATGGCTCCTATAGATCTGATATCGCTTCTGGTCATGTGCAAGTTAACAAGCATGAAGAATTCGTTTATACGCTTAGCAGCATTGGGTATATTCCATCGGCAATTGGCCTTTGGCTCGCTCGCCTTCTGCATTTCGATTTTTCTTCTATGATTCAATTCGCTCGGATTTGCAATTTATTTAGTTACTGTCTTGCAATTGCCATTGCAATCAAGGTTACGCCCTCAAAAAAGGGACTATTTGCTTTTGTGGGAATGCTGCCAACTTCGATCTTTCTTGCGTCATGTTTCTCATATGATGCATGGCTCATTTCGTTTATCATTCTCGGTTTTGCTTATTTTTTGAGGTATGCATGGGGTGATTTAAATGAATTTACAGTTCGCAATATAGCACTCGCATTTTTATTTACCTTTTTAGGACTCGCAGTCAAAGCTGTGTATTTTCCGATAATCGGTCTTTTCTTTATGGTTCCGCGTAATCGTTTTGCGGGCTCGAAGCAACGAGTTCATTACTATGCCGCCGTGTTTGTTTTGGGCTTGATTGCTTTTGCCTCATTTGCGCTTCCGTTCTTGTTTTCAACGGCTAGCGGATCCAACGTTGGCGATATGCGAGGCGGCTCCGATGTCAACTCTGGTCAGCAAATCGCTTTCATTCTCGCCGATCCATTGCGCTACGCTGAAATACTCGCCAATTATTTTTCAACTTATTATTTAAATCCGATAACCTCTTCTGGATATGCATTGAACTTTGCATACCTTGGATCGCTTGCTGCTCAGATTTCTGTAAATGCAATCCGTGGGTTGGTTCAGGTACTTCCAGCTGTTTGCCTATTATTGTTTGGGCTTTTTTCGGCAGATTCGATTAGCGTTAAGCATATTGGTCTCGCACAATTTCTTTGGGCCTCATTTGTGTTTTTGTTTACGGTGATTTTGGTGGCAACTGCACTTTATGTGTCTTTTACTCCCGTTGGATTGGGGACAGTTAATGGTTGCCAGAGTCGCTACCTTTTGCCACTTCTGGTTCCGTGCCTATCGTTTATTCTTAACCAGAGCCGCTTGGTCTTTGGGGACAGCAAACGATTCATATTGATATGCCTCGTATTCCCGTTTGCTTTGGCTACGATTTGCGAGTTTGTTTTAGTTGTTGGAAAGTGTTGCTGATATGGGCATAGTTTTTAATACCGAATTTAACAATAAGCTAAATTGCCGTGGCGACGGCAAGCTATATCTACTGTATGAAGCCGCATCCGTTTTCCCGGATGCTGTGGAGTCGCAATCACCCAATGGGCAAATTCTGCCCGCAAGAATCATCCCTTTTTCAGAGACTGAATTTGTTGTTGTCCTTGCCGATTTTGGTGTCGACCAATCTCTTTCTTTCTTTAGCGGAGATAATATAATTTATCAGCGTCGCATCAATCCTGGCAAGTTTTCGATTGAGTCGAAAGTTAACGGCTTGCTGCACACGGAGCATTGTGGACGATTTCGCAATATTGACCGTTCTGGCGTGCATGCGCTCGCTTCTATCCAAATTGAGAGCTTTATTCCCTGCGTTGATGGCGTAATCGTTAGAGGTGTTCTTTCGGGTACTGATTGCCTTGAGGGTGATCGTATTATCGCTTTTAATGAAGAAGCCTGCGTTGTTGGGGAATCTTTGTTATTTAATAACTTAATAGCCGATGCGAATCCTTGTTTAACAAATTTCTCGCTTCATATTCCTGAGGTCGGGGATAGCCTGTGCATTTGCATGCACAGGGCTTCTGGTCATCTGGATACGTTTATCAATCTAAAGAAAGATATGCTCAAGGAGCTTTTGGATGAGGTCGATCGGAACCATGTGTCCGCATTCGATCAACCCCGTTATTTGTCCTGGTTTTCTGGGCGCAGATTGACTGGATCCGATTCGCGGGTACAAGCGCAAATAAAATTTGCATACCAGCCCTTGTTTTCAATCATCGTTCCTCTATATAAGACTCCCTTGAATTTCTTCAGGGATATGGCTGATTCTGTCATTGCTCAGACGTATTCGAATTGGGAACTCATCCTGGTTAACTCTACGCCAGATTACGAGGGCCTTAGCGACTTGGTTTCCGAGTATGTGACTGCAGACTCTAGAATTAAAGTGACTAATCTTGAGGGCAATCTAGGTATCACTGAGAACACCAATGTCGGAATCAAGATGGCCAAGGGAGACTACCTCTGCTTTTTCGATCATGATGATGTTCTCGAACCGAATATCTTGTTTGAGTACGCCTGTGCTTTAAATCAAAATGCTGAAATCAATCTTCTTTATTGTGATGAAGATAAGCTATTGCCTGACGGGTCCTTGGCTCATCCTACTTTTAAGCCGGATTTTAGTCTTGATATGGCTCGTGACAACAATTATATTTGCCACCTTCTTACTGTTAAAAGGGCATGTTTAGACAGAATTGACCTTTCTAACAGCGAGTTGGATGGCGCCCAAGACCATGCCATGGTGCTGAAGATTGCCGAACTTGGTGGGACGATCCATCACGTTCCTAAAATCTTGTATCACTGGAGAATAAGCGAGAATTCGACTGCGGGTAATTCCGATAGTAAGCCCTATGCAACCCTTGCTGGAATAAAAGCGGTTCAGGAGCACCTTGATAGATGCGGTATCAAGGCGACTGTGGTTAACTCTCGTAATCGTGCTTTTAGATATAGCCCTATTTATGATGTTTCTTCATCTGAGTCCTGTTCATTAATCGTTACCACCCGCGGCAATTCTTCGGTTCTTTCGACTCTTGTATCTTCAATCAATGACACCGATTTTGATGATCTTGAAGTTGTTTTCGTGTGCTCGCAGGATGCGGAAGCCGCTGTTCAACAATCGGTCTCTGGACTTCGTTGTCGCTATATCGTTCACGCGCTTGATGACCCGTTTAATATATCTGCATGGAGAAATGCCGGTGCTCTTGCCGCGCATGGCGAGCAACTCGTCTTTGTTCATGATGATATTCAGGCGCTAGACTCCTTGTGGCTAAAGACTCTCGTTGGTTTTTCCCAACGAGAGGATGTTGGCGTTGTTGGAACAATGACGTGCGATCTTGACGGCATTGTGCAGCAGGCAGGCCTGTCTTATGTTGGAGAATCAATCGTCAACCTATCGCAAGGCATTCATCGCTCTTCTCCTGGCTATATCTATTTGCCATTGACCGTGAGGGATGTATCGGCGGTGAGTGGTGTCTGTTTAGCTATTTCACGCGAACATTTTAATCGTCTGGGTGGTTTTGATGAGTCGTATCTTCTTGACTATTCGGATGTTGATATTTGCTTCAAGTCTTCTCAAGCTGGGTTAAAAGTGATTTATACACCAGAGGCATGTCTCTACCATATGGCATGTGTTGACAAATCCCTTGATAGTAAATCTCGCTCTCATAAGCATTTTGAGGATAAGGCACGATTGTTGCATAACTGGTCCGAGCGTTTCTCTGAGGGAGATCCATGGTTCTCCGTTAACTTTTCTCGAGATCCCAAGCGCGCAGCGTTATATAAGTTCGATCCTTTTGACTACGAAGCGATTTGAGTGCTTTAAATGAAACAAATTGCCTGGATAATATCTCCGCCGGCAAAGGGTTCTGGCGGCTTTCGAACCATCTGCAGCAAGGCTTCCTTTCTAGATTCTCGCGGATATGAGAACTACTTTTACATTATGCCGGGCTGTGAAGCATACAAAAGTGCTCATAGAGTTCAGACCGAAATAAAGGATTGGTTTGGTTATTCGCCTAAAGAGGTTCTTGTGGCTCCGAGTGTGCCCGAGGATTTTTTTTGCAGTAATCGCCACCGCTTGGAATACGGCGCACTTTGCATCTATGCAGATGTGCGCCCATAAGTTCTACTTCATTCAGGATTTTGAACCTTGGTTCTATCCGATGGGGGAGATGTATCTAAATGCCGAAGCAAGTTATCGTTATGAATTAAACCCCATAACGATAGGCAGATGGCTTTCTAAAAAAGTTGAACCCTATTATTCGCATGAAGTCCCATATTGTGATTTTGGCGTTAGCGATATATATACTGCGCAGGAACAAAATCTAAGCAGAGAGTATGCCGTCTGTGCTATTTATCAATCCAATAAGGATCGGCGTTTGTCTGGCATGTTGCTTGATGCAATTAAATTGCTTCTCAAGCTCGACGATGCAGTTGTCGTATATTTATACGGCGAAGACGCAATGCCTCCCATTCGTGATCCACGTGTACGCAGCCTCGGCATCTTGACTGCTGATGAATGCGCCTCGCTTTATGCCAAGTGTGTTGCCGGCGTATCGTTGAGCGTGACTAATCCCTCTCGCCTGCCTTTCGAAATGCTTGCATCGAAGCTCTCGGTAATTGAAATAAACCGTGAGAATAACCTACTCGACTTTCCGGAGGGCACCATCCACCTCGCTGAGCCCTCTGCTTGTGGCATTGCTTCTTCTATTCTTGAGGCTCTTTCAGGCTCAAAATGCGATTCGCCTAATCGATTTAGCTGTACGTCGATTGAGCGTGAAAATGAAATGTTCTTCGAGGCCTTTACGCGTTATCTGAATGAAGAGCCATCCTTGGCTAGCGGGAAGTCCGCCTTCGGGAATGTGCTAAAAACTGAAGAACAAAGTAAAGTCTTCTTGCTCAGCGATCGTCTTGCTGATGCTCGATTGCGATCGTCTGCCATGTCTCAAACGCTCATTCAAGCTTCTTCTGTTGATTTGACTGTGCGTTTTGAGTCGGCTTTGATGCCTGTGAATGTTCGCGCGGCTGTTTGGCGTGCCGATGATCAGTCTGATATTCGCTGGATTAGTCTTGAATCTAGGGACGGCCATTTTGCGGGGCATGTTCCGCTGTTTTTAAATGATGATGAAGAGGCGTATCTTCGCATTCATATATACTCTTTTGCGGAAGACGGCAAAAATCCGCTTTGTGTCGCCGAGCTAAGCCAACTTGTCTGTCTTTCGCCTTCTCGCAACGCTCATCCTGTTGTTCGTTCGGTTGAAAGTGGCACATGCAGCGTGTCTGCTGTTTTTAACCTATCTGATGAATATTGTGAACCGTGTCAGCCTTCTGCATCGACGGGTGTCGATGGCGGTCACCTTGCTCTACTCAAACGTTTATTTCGGAGAAACTAATGGCGCGCTTTAACCAATGGACTCAGCTACTTAAAGCCTCTGCGACATCGCGCAGGCACGATGAAAAATCCGATGGTGTTAAGCAAGAACGCTATCTCCTTTTGGATACGGCTATGGGAAGCGAGAACTCTGGTGACCATGTGATCATGGATGCCTGTGGCTGTATCGCGGATCAAATCTTTGGCGGTGCGTTGCCCCATGTGGCAACGCACTATTATTCCAAAGAGCTTGAAATGTATCCTGAACACGTAAAGCTCTTGTGCGGCACAAATATTCTGTATACGCATATGGCTGATCAGCAGCAATGGGCGCTTGCCAAGCGGTTGGGCAATAATAGAAATGTTGTTTTGTTCGGCGTGGGCATGTCTGACATTGGGGTGGACGATGCTATCGACGCCTATACAAAGAAGTTCTATAAAACCTTGCTATCCGACGAATATCTTCATAGTGTTCGAGATGGAATGACTAAGAAGAGGCTTAACTCTATTGGCATAGAGAATGTTCTTAATACCGCATGTCCGACCATGTGGTCGTTAACCCCATCTAAGCAACTCGAGATTTCCTCCAAGCGTTCTAAAAACGTTGTTACGTCAATTACCGATGTTAGCGCCGGGCGATTTTAGCCGCTAATAGTCAAACGATTTTGACCAATCCCGGTCACCGAATAATGGCCACCGT
>NZ_JBCPDN010000091.1:0-6410 GCF_040915425.1 Collinsella aerofaciens
GGGATATCCGAAGGCCACCGTTGGCGACGTCGAATCATATGCAGACAACTCGAACTGCAGAATACCCCAAAAAATGCACTGCGCACTCCATGGGACCCATTGCCGCATGGTAGGAAACAGGCCCACGGCATCCTCTAGATGCATTCCCGAGGAAATCACATTTGAACTAGCGATCGAATACGACAAACAAAAAGGGCCCCGAGCGTAGTTACTCGGGACCCTTGGTTCACCTCGCTCTAGCGGGCGATGCGTATGTTACTTGCGCTTGCCGCCGCCATCACCGGGGCGACGGGAGCTGCCGCCGCGCTTGCCGCCACGGCTGTTGCCATAGCTGCCACGGTTATCGCGACCGCCGGCGCGGCCGCCACGGGAGCCGGCCTGGTTGCCGCCACGCCCGCCACGATAGCCGCCACGACGCTCCTCGCGGGTATCGTCGTAGTTGCGCCAGTCATCGCGACGATCGCGGCTGGCACGCGGGTCACGACGATCGCGCGACTCGTTAGAACGACCAGCGCCGCCACGGCCGCCATTGCCGCGAGCACCCTCGCGACGCTCGCCGCCGCGGCTACCGCGCTCTTCAAAGCGCTTGCCGCCACGGGACTCACCGCCGCGACGCTCATCACGGCCACCGCGCTCGTCATCACGACCGGAATGACGGCGGTCGCCCGAACCGCGCTTGCCACCGCGCGAACCGCGGCCCTCGTCCTCGCGCTCGACACGACGACGGCCACCGCGATCCTCATCCTCGCGGCGGCGGCGATGCGCCTCGCCCTGGAACTGCTTGGCACGACGCTCGGCACGGTTGCCACGCGGGGCCTGCTTGACGGCGTCAGCACCGCCGCGCTCCTCGGCAGCCACCTCGCGGGCCACGCTCTCCACAGCCTCGTCCACGCGAGCCTGAACGCCCTCGCGCACGCGGGTCTTGCCGCCGCGCTTGGGACGGCTCGGACGCTCGCCATCGCCACGGCGCTCGTCGCGACCGCGGTTGGAACGACCAGCCACATCGCCGTAATCGTCGCCGTTGCGCTTGCCGTCGCGACGTGCCTGCTCAAGCTTCTTCTTGCTCTTGGACTTGCCGCGCTTGGTCTTCTTCTTCACCTTAAAGGCCGCAGGGTCACGCTCGGGATCAACCGCGGGCGGGTTGGGACCCACATGCAGGTCGCCGGCCTCGTAGATGTCGGCCGTCTTGTCCATGAGCTTCTCAATCTCGTAGAACTCATCGACATCCTGCTCGGTCACAAACGTGATAGCCCAGCCCAGCTCGCCGGCGCGGCCCGTACGGCCAATACGGTGGATGTAGTCGGTCGGCTCGGCCGGCACGTCAAAGTTTACGACGTAGCGCACGTCGCTAATGTCGATGCCGCGGGCGAGCACGTCGGTTGCCACCAACACGTCAACGGTACCGTCGCGGAAGGCCGAAAGGGCACGCTCGCGCTGGGCCTGACTGCGGTTGCCGTGAATCGCGGCGGCCTTGATGCCCTTGCGCTCCAGACGACGGCAGCAGCTGTCGGCGCGGTGCTTGGTACGCATAAAGACGATGGTGCGCTCCGGGCCCTCCTTTTTGAGGAACTCGGGCAACAGGTTATTCTTGGCCTCGATGGACACCGGGAACACAAACTGGTCGACGGTGTCGGCGGTCGACGTGGCAGGTGCGATCTCCACGCGAGCCGGGTCGCTCACCAGGTCGGTGATCTCGCCCACGGCCTCCTCGTCGAGGGTCGCCGAGAACAGCAGCGTCTGACGCTCGGCCGGCGTCTCGCGCACAATGCGCCGGACGGCGGGCAAAAAGCCCATGTCGAGCATACGGTCGGCCTCGTCGAGCACCAGGACCTTAACCTCGTTCAGGTGGCAGGCGCCCTGCTCGATCAGATCGACCAGACGGCCCGGCGTGGCAACCAGGATATCGCAGCCGTACTTGAGCGCCGCGGTCTGCGGCTTGTAGCTCACGCCGCCCACGACGGTCACGGCAACATGGCCGGTGACGTCGGCGATCTTGCTCGCGACCTCGTCGATTTGCTGGGCAAGCTCGCGCGTAGGGGTGATGACGAGCATCACGGGGCCGTGGCCGTTGCCCTCGGGCTTTTTAGCACCGCGACGACGGTTGCGGCCGCCGCGCTCGCGCACGGGTTTGGGAGGAGCGATGTGCTCCAGATTATTCATGGTCGGCAGCAAAAAAGCGGCCGTCTTGCCGGTGCCGGTCTGAGCGGCGGCAAGCAGGTCACGGCCCTCGAGCACTACGGGGATCGAGCCGGCCTGCACGGGCGTGGGCGCCGTGTAGCCCAGGTTCTCGATAGCACGGAGCATCTCGTCGGAAAGCCCCAGCTCGTCAAAGGCGGGCAGGCTCTCGGTAGCGGACTCGACGGCCTGGGCAGCATTGGCCTCATCGGCGGCATCGAAGGCAGCCTGGGTCATGGCCTCGCGGGCCTCGTCCAGGATCTCGGCGTCGGTGACGTCAGATACAGAATTACGCATATGTTGTTGTTCCTTATCTGCACGCGCAATGGGCACGGCGTGCGGCCGCGCGGGCGTGCTTGGTAGTGCGCTAATACATACAAAAACAGGTGCGCACAGAGAGGACGTTGCTCAGCACGCTGGCGATCGCTTTGGCAGCCCTATCACACGCCGTCCAGACGCAGCAGCTCTAAGCGATGGTGCAGATTCGCCGCCGGTTAGTATACCCGCACTCCGTATGCCCCCACGTAAACCACAGATGACGAGGCGGACGGGGCGGGCCTGGCTGATTGTCTCAATCTGTAACATCTACAGGGCAAATCTTCCTCTACGTGTTACAGATCGAGACAAACGGTCGACACGGTTCACAAACGTCTCAATCTGTAACAGTTAACGAGTAAAATCGGTCCTAATTGTTATAGATCAAGACAGAGGGGGATTTCCGTCCAGTCCAAACCAAATCTCTCGGTCTTCCTGCAATTTCGAACATGTGGCCTATAATGTTGCTTTGGTTACGCTATATATTGCGCAGCCATTTAATACGTCGCCCACCGGGGGCCATTAATTCCTATCGCCATATTGGCTAGGAAGCAATCAAAGGAGGTATCCGTGGCAGCAGAGACGCCTTGCTCGGTCCTCTATAACGATATTCGCTCGTTCGGCGGTCTTAAACATCTCGAGATCGCCCGAATGCTCATCAATGGAAACTCTTATCTCGGCAGTACCCTGCTCGAGAAATGTTCTTCCAACCGCTCGTATCTCACCCGTTACATCGTCCATCGCAAGCCTGACCAGTGCGCGCCCTCCATCTACAGCGACTTTACCGTCACCACGCTCAACCTTTCCTCGGCAATCTGCAGCAAGCTCGGCGGCGGCGAGTCCGCCTATCGGGCAATCGCCGAGCACTATCACGGTCCGGCCGCCAACGAAATGATGTCGGCTCTCGCCAGCTACAAGCTGGACAGCCGCCTATATGCAAATGCCCTCAATCGCATCGACAACTTTGACGGCAATGCCGTGCGCGAGAAAAGCACGCTTTACCTTATGCTCTTTGTGGCAACGGGGGCGCTCGCCGATCCCGTTCAGGGCGTGGCCACCGTCGAGCGCTTTTGCGACAGCAAGACGGGCGAGCACTTTGGCACCACCGAAACTACCGTCGGACGTGGCTTTATGAGCAGCCTGGAGCAGCCGCGCACCGTCGCCCCCAACCTCGGTCTGCTCAGAACCCATGCCGACAACTGCGCCGACATGCAAATCCATCCCCTCACACGCGATCCGCACGGCACCGTGATTGGTTCTTTGCCCAAAACCTCGCCCAGCATCACCGATGTGGGCGCCGACGCATCGCGCGAGCATCTTCGCATTTGGCTTGAGGGTGAGCACTGGTACGCCCAGGGCCTTGGATCGACCAACGGCACGATGCTCGAATCGGGTGCAGGCGGCGGCGATATTATGATTGAGCCGCCGCGCGACCAACGCGAGCCCGGCAAGATCTATCCCCCAGTGGAAATCGAAAACAGCGACAGGCTCCATCTGGGTCTCTACACGACATTCCTTGTCATTGTGGACTAGCGCGGACGGCGATCGAAAGACGGTCGCCGTCCGTCTTTCGTCTGCTACCTTCTGCGTCGTAAACGACAATGCTCAGCGGTATACGTGGGCAGTGCGGCTATCATGGTACTTTACCGATATCCGCACTGCTCACGTATACGCGCGGCAACCCATGCCAGACAAAGGAACGCCATGGATACTACCGATAGCGCCTATGGCGACAAACTCATCCTTCTTGACACGTTCGACACCGCCGTGGCGGTCGACCCCAGCGCCGAGGACGACGCCAAGCGTCGGTTTATGACGCTTATTCTCCAGACGGCCCACCGCAACAACGGCAACATCGGACACGTGCTGCGCGCGACCAACACGAGCGGCGAGGTCTTTGCCGTCAAGCTACTCAAGGACAACGCCATCCTTTCCGGCCAAGCCCCCGACCGCTCCGCCGAGCAATCGGCAGCGCACCTGGCCAGCACCGCCGCGCTGTTCGAGGAGTACCGTCATCTGTGTACCGTCTCGCACCTGCGCGGATTTCCGCGCGTCTATGGCTACGGATCGTGCGAGGATGACCCTCTCATCCTCATGGAGTGGGTCGAGGGCACCTCGCTCAAGCAGGCGCTGCCCCTGCTTCCGCACGACGCCTCGGGCGGGCTGACCACCCAGATGGTCGCCGCCGTCGGAAACGCCGTGCTTCGCGCACTCCTGATGACCCAGGGGCTCGTGAATCCGGTCGTCCATCGCGACCTGTCGCCTGCCAATATCATGTTCCGCACCACCAGCCGAACGCTCGAGCAGCAGATTGCCGATTGCTCCTTTGACCCCTGCCTCATCGACATGGGCTCCGCGACCATGGCTCTCGGCGACGACACGATCACCCGGCGCGCCGACATCTGGCGTTTTGCCACGCCCGCATACGCCGCGCCCGAGATGCTCACGCAGGATATCGAAGGCATCGCGGCCCTTCGCCGTTCGCCGGCAATCGATGTCTACGCGCTTTCGAGCATTCTGTACCAGCTCTACAGCGGTCGCAAACCGTTTGACTTTGAGTCGACGGACGCCGCTGCAACCGGCTCGTTCTATCTCGTAAAGACCAAGACCAAGCCGACACCGCTCGAGCCGCGCTGCGAGGGCGATGAAGCGCTCGCCCAAATCATCATGAAGGGTCTCTCAGTCGAGCAATGCGATCGCCCTACCGAGCAGCAGATGCTCGAGGTGCTCTCGACATACCTCACCGACGCCGAATCCGAGGGCCGCGAGGGCGCAGGCAGTGACGCCGCAATCGACATCGACTCCGGTACGCACCTTAAGGTCGACGTCGCCGGCGAGCGCGCGCGAGAGATTCTGGAGCAGGCCCGACACGATGCCATGACCCGCCGCCGCTTTATTATCGGTGGCGTCGTTGCAGCCGTTGCGGGGCTCAGCGTCATTGGGGCGGCAACCCATGGCTTTGGCATCCCCGACTACCTCGATGGCATCCGCAGCTCTCTTGACGACTACACCTGGGATCAGCTGCAGGAGATTTCGCTCAAGATTAAGGCCGCCGAGACCCGTAGCGAGGCACGCGAGATTGCCAAGCGCTACCACTTGCTCGATGCCGATGGGCATATCCCCTATCCGTGTACCAAGCGCGTGAAACTCACCAACGGGTTGGAGGTCGGCGCGCAGCTTGTGGGCATCCGTCACGATGAGCTTCTGGACGGGACGGGCAAGGCCGGGCTGACGTTTATGTTCGACGCAGGTATTGCCGAGCGCAACGCTGCGGCTGAACCGCCGAGCGCCGGCTGGGCAGATTGCGAGCTGCGAGAATGGCTCGACGGCGACGGCCTTAAGCTGCTGCCCAACGAGTTGCGCGCACTCATTAAAGGGGTCAAGAAGGTCTCGAACAATGTGGGCGCAGCCAACAGTGCATCGTGTCTGAGCGAGTTGCCCGCAACCCTTTGGCTGCCCGCCATGGTCGAGCTGTGCGGTACGCAACCGCCCGATTCGTTTGCCAAGGACTATCACTACCTGGCAGACATCTACAACAGCGAGGGCAAGGAGTACCAACTCTTCCGCGAGCTCAAGGTGAGCCCGTATTCCACGAACGAGGCGATGGTCCGTCAGTGGAAGGGCAAGGACACCTGCTGGTGGGAGCGCACGGTGAGCCCCGACTCATCGGAGACCGAAGGCACGCTCTACATAAACCGTGTGGGCCACGACGGCGACGCCTTTACGTACGCAACGCCTGCGGACAAGCCAAACAAACGAACCTGCGTGATCCCCGGATTCTGTATCTAGAGAGCGGGCGTCTTGCCGTGACGGGACCCCTCCCCGGCAATTGTCTCAATCTGTAACAGTTAGAGGTCATATTTGCTGCTAGATGTTACAGAACGAGACATTGAGTTTCCTGCCAACTGTTTGTCTTGATC
>NZ_JBCPDN010000092.1:0-6340 GCF_040915425.1 Collinsella aerofaciens
GATCTCAACCTCTCGGTCGAGCACCTCAAGCAAAAGCAAGACGCCGGCGCGAGCTTCTTTGTGACACAGCTCTTCTTTGATAACGAGTGCTTCTATCGCTTCCGCGAGCTTGCCGACAAGGCCGGCATCACCGTGCCCATTACCGCGGGCATCATGCCGTTTATGGGCAAGTCGCAGATCAGCCGCATGGTCTTTATGTGCGGCGCGTCGCTGCCCTCCCCCGTCATCAAGATCCTCGCCAAGTACGAGAACGACCCCGAGAGCCTGCAGGCAGCCGGTGTAGATTATGCTGCTCGTCAGCTTTGCGACCTTAAGGAGCACGGTGCCGACGGTCTGCACCTGTACACTATGAACCGTCCTGCAATCGCCGCGACCATTATGGAGCGCCTGGGGTAATGGAAAAACCGCACGTCGATACAACCGTTGTTGAAGTGCCGGCCGACCTTGCGTCGCCGGCGCTTTACCGTATCGACGCTGCCCACCACCCTCGTGTCGACCGTGCCGAGATGCTGCGGTATCTGGGCTACGGCGGCCAGCAGATCGAGCCCGAACTGTCACGACGTATTGAGCTTGTGGTCGAGCGTCTGGAACTTGACATTGAGCCCCGTGGCGTGCGCCGCGTGTTTGCCGTCGATGCCACGGGCGTGGACGAACAAAGTGAGCCTTGCATTCGCTTGGTCGGCACCAACGTTGAGCTGCGAGGTCGCGATATCTATCGACATCTCAAAGACGCTCGCTTTGCCGCACTCATGGCTTGCACCCTCGGCATGGACGCCGAGCGTCGTCTGCGCACCACGGGAGCCCAGCAGCCCCTCGAGGGAGCCGTGCTCGACGCCGCGTGCTCCGCTTACGTGGAAGCCGCCGTTGAGCAAATGGACCAACATGTCAAGACGGACGCCGCCGCACACGGACTCGCCGGCAACTGGCGCTTCAGTCCCGGCTATGGCGACTGCCCGCTCTCGGCCCAGCGCTCGATCGTGGATGCGCTCAACGCCACGCGGCTCATCGGCCTGACCGTCACGCCCACCAGCCTGCTCATGCCCACCAAAAGCGTGACCGCGGTGATCGGCCTGTTCGACGGCGAAGTCCACGACGCCCAGACCCGCCCCACCTGCAATATCTGCCGCATGCGCAAGAACTGCCGCTTCCGCGCCGCCCGCACCACCTGCTATTCCAGCCATTAGGAGCCCTCGATGTTTACTCCGCTTATCACTCATGATTCTGACGGCACTGCATTGGCGGCACCCGTTGATGCCGCACGTCGCAACGGTGCCACGTACAAGACGCGCACGATCGACGATCTGCGCATTAAGGACGATCGCCTGCGCGCCGCCATCGAGGGCACGGGGCACTTGCTGTTCGACGGCGGCATGGGCACCATGCTGCAGGCCGCTGGCATGAAGGCGGGCGCCCTGCCCGAGCTGCTCAACTTTGAGGAGCCCCAGGTTATCACTGATATCCAACGTCAATATGTCGAGGCCGGCTGCGACGTGATCACCGCCAACACCTTTGGCGCCAACGCCCACAAGCTCGACGGTGCCGCCACCGTGGCAGACGTCTTTGCCGCGGCCGTCGCCTGTGCCCGCGAGGCCGGCGCCCGCTACGTCGCCGGCGATATCGGCCCCATCGGCGCGCTGCTTCGCCCCCTGGGCACCCTGAGCTTCGACGAGGCCTACGACCTCTTTGCCGAGGAAGTGCGCGCTGGCGTCGCCGCGGGTGTGGACCTCTTTATTATCGAGACTATGACCGACCTGGCCGAGATCAAGGCGGCCGTCCTCGCCTGTCGCGAAAACTCCGACCTGCCCGTCTTTGCCACCATGACCTTCGAGGAAGACGGTCGCACCTTCCTGGGCACGAGTCCCGAGGTGGCCGCCATCACGCTCGATGCCATCGGCGCCGACGTTTTGGGCATCAACTGCAGCCAGGGACCGGCCGAGCTACGAGGACTCGCCGCACGTATGCTCACCGTTACCGATAAGCCCATTATGGTGCAGGCCAACGCGGGACTCCCCCATGTGGACGACGACGGCAACACCGTCTTTGATATCCAAGCCCCCGAATACGCCGAGGCCGTCGCCGGCATGATCGCCGACGGCGTGAGCGTCGTGGGCGGCTGCTGCGGCACCACGCCGGCGCACATGGCGGCCCTGCGCACGCTTATCGACAACCACACGCCCAGCCCGCGCCGCCGCAAGCCCAGCATGTCGGTCACGAGCGCCCAAACGGTCGTGGACCTTCCCTGCGACGGCCACAAGATCGCCGTCATCGGCGAGCGCATCAACCCCACCGGCAAAAAGCGCCTGCAGCAGGCCCTGCGCGACGGCGACCTGGACTACGTTGTGAGCCAGGGCATCAGCCAGCAGGAACAGGGCGCCGACATTCTGGACGTCAACGTGGGCCTGCCCGAGATCGACGAGGTCAAGATCATCCAACAGGCGACCGAACAGCTCCAGGGCTCCACGCTGCTGCCGCTGCAGATCGACTCCACCGACCCCGCAGCCGTCGAGGCCGCCGTGCGCCGCTACGCCGGCAAGCCCATCATCAACTCGGTCAATGGCAAGCAGCAGATCATGGATGAGATCTTTCCGCTGGTCGCCCACTACGGCACCAACGTTGTCGGCCTTACGCTCGACGAAGGCGGCATCCCCGATACCGCCGAGGCCCGCTTCGCCATCGCCGAGCGCATCGTGGCCGAGGCCGCCCGCTACGGCATCGGCCCGGACCGCATCCTCATCGACTGTCTGGTCATGACCGCCTCGACTAATCAACGCCAGGCTGAGCAGATCCTACGCGCCATGTCCCTGTGCAAGGAGCGTCTGGGCGTCAAATGCGCGCTCGGCGTGTCGAACATCAGCTTTGGCCTGCCTGCCCGCCCGCTGCTGGGTTCGGTCTTTTTGGCCGCCGCCTTCGGCGCGGGCCTGGACGCCCCCATCATGAACCCGGGCTCCAAGCGCTTTATGGATACCGTCTACAGCTATCGCGTCCTGAGCGTTGAGGACGAGGGCTCGACCGGATACATCGAGCGCTACGCCGGCTGGACCGATCCGTACAAGATCGCCGCAAACCCGGCAGCAGCTCAGGCCGCATCGACCGACACCGTGTCCGCTGCTGGCACCGCCGGCACCGACGGCAACGACGACCCAATTCGTCGCATGGTCGTCTCGGGCCGTAAGGGCGAGATCGCGACCGAGACTGAGCGCCTGCTGGCCGACCACGACGCTATGGATCTTATCAACAACCACTTTATCCCCGCCCTCGACGAGGTGGGCGTCCTCTTTGACCAGGGCAAGTTCTTCTTGCCGCAGCTTATGGCCTCGGCCGAGGCGGCACGCGTGGGCTTCGACACCATCAAGCGCCTGATGCCCGCCGGCGAGATTGCCGACAAGGGCAAGATCTGCGTGGCGACCGTCAAGGGCGACATCCACGACATTGGCAAGAACATCGTCAAAATGCTGCTCGATAACTACGGCTACACCGTCTTTGACCTAGGCCGCGACGTCGACCCGCAAGAGGTGCTCAAGACCGTGCAGGAGCGTGACATTAAGCTCGTCGGCCTCTCGGCGCTTATGACTACCACGGTCGTCGCCATGGAGGAGACTATCAAGCTGCTTCATGCCGAGGTGCCGGGCGTCAAGATCATCGTGGGCGGCGCCGTGCTCACCCCCGAATACGCCAAGCAGATCGGCGCGGACTACTACGCCAAGGACGCCGCCGAAAGCGCTCGTATCGCCGAAGAGGTCTTTGGGCAGTAACACAACGGAAACAACCGAGCACCAAAACGTGTCGCATGCGCCACTTGGCACGTGCGGCACGTTAGAATAGATAAGACTATGCTCGTTTTGGCAGATAGGAGCGCAAGGATGGCGATCACGCCCGCAGAAATCGCGGAAACCCGCGGCATGGTTGAGGAGCAGAACCTCGACATCAGAACCATCACCATGGGTGTTTCGCTCATGGGTTGCGGTGACGAGAACCTCGACCGCATGTGCACGAAGATCTACGACCACGTGACGCACACGGCTGAGCACCTGGTCGAGACCGCTGAGAACCTCGAGCGCGAGTACGGTATCCCTATCGTCAACAAGCGCGTTTCCGTCACCCCGGTGGCGCAGATCGCCGCGTGCTGCAAGGATGAGGACCTCACCCCCATCGCGCATGCCCTCGACCGCGCGGCCGAGACGCTCGGCATCGATTACCTGGGCGGCTTCTCCGCACTCGTCCAGAAGGGCATCGGCGACGCCGACCGCCGCGTCATCCAGTCCATCCCCCAGGCGCTCGCTACCACGAGCCGCGTCTGCTCCAGCGTCAACGTCGCCAGCCTGCGCGCCGGTATCAACATGGATGCCGTGCTCATGGCCGCCCAGACCATCATCGATGCCGCTAAACTCACGGCCGACCAGGATTCCGTTGGCGCGTCCAAGTTTGTCTGCTTTGCCAATATGGTCGAGGACTCCCCGTTTATGGCGGGCGCCGTCCACGGCGGTGGCGAGGCCGACGCCGTCATCAACGTAGGCGTCTCGGGCCCCGGCGTTATGGCCGCAGCCCTGGAGACGCTGCCCGATTCCGCATCGATGATGGAGGTCGCCGAGAAGATTAAGCAGACCGCCTTTAAGATCACCCGTGCCGGCGAGCTCATGAGCCGTGAGGCAGCCCGCCGTCTGGGTGTCGAGAAAGGCATTGTCGACCTGTCGCTGGCTCCCACACCCGCCATCGGCGACTCCGTCGCGCGCATCCTCGAGATTATCGGCGTGGGCACCTGCGGTGGCCCGGGCACGACCTGTGCGCTCGCCATGCTCAACGATGCCGTCAAGAAGGGCGGCGTCATGGCCAGCTCCAGCGTGGGCGGTCTCTCCGGCGCCTTTATCCCCGTGTCCGAGGACGCCGGCATGATCGCCGCCGTCGAGGCCGGCGCGCTTTCGCTCGAGAAGCTCGAGGCCATGACCTGCGTGTGCTCCGTTGGCCTGGACATGATCGCCATCCCCGGCGACACCCCGGTCGAGACCATCGCCGGCATCATCGCCGACGAGATGGCCATCGGCGTCATCAACAACAAGACCACGGCCGTCCGCGTGATCCCCGCCATCGGCAAGGGCGTGGGCGACTGCGTCGAGTACGGCGGCCTGTTCGGCCGTGCGCCCATCATGCCGGTGAACCCCAACGCCGGCACCGTGCTTGCCCACCGTGGCGGACGCTTCCCGGCACCGCTGAACTCGCTCAAGAACTAGCTGAGGGGTTCGGGCGAGGAGCCCCGAGGAGGGCAAATATATAAGGTCGCCTGCTCGGACAGTCCTGACTCGCACGGAGAGCACATTAAGTGCTCTCCGGCTCGTGCGGAACTCGCGATCGACCTTATATATTTGCCCTCCCCGGGGCTCCCGCACAACGGGACCTCAGTTGGGTTCTATCCCGTATGGCAGTCGCTTCGCTCCTGCCCGCCTTGGTTGTGAGGGCGGTTTGGCGTTGGAACGGTTCTTTCTGATATATGCTGGTTGCGGCTCTTCTTTTGGGAGGAGTCGCTTTTTTGTTGCTAGGAGGTTGGCCCGTGGTTGATGGGGAGAATCGTTCTGAGCTGCTTGCTGCGGATTGGAATGGCGAATGGATGCGCCTGCAAGCTGGTCGGCGACGGGCTGATGATTCTTTTGAGTGGGATAAAAGGGCTCGGCATTTTCGGCCGTTGGAGACTGCCCCTTATGCTCGGGATTTTATAAAGCTGTTGGCGTTGAAGCCTGGTGAGTCGGTGCTTGATATGGGGTGTGGGGCTGGGTCGATTGCTATTCCGCTTGCTCAGGCTGGGCATTCCGTGATTGCTGCCGACTTCTCTCCTGCCATGTTGGGCACGCTTGATGCCGGCATTGAGTATTACGGGCTCGAAGATCTTATTACGCCGCTTGAGCTTGCTTGGGATGATGACTGGTATTTGGTTGGACCGATCGCAAAAGCGGTAGATGTTGCCTTTGCCAGTCGGTCGGTTACGACGACCAACCTAAAAGGCGCGCTTGCCAAGCTTGATCGTACGGCTCGTCGGCGTTGTGCTGTCACGATGGTCGCCAACTCCAGCCCGCGCTATGATCTGCACCTGATGAACGCCATTGGCGCCTCGGTTACCTGCAGTAATGGCTTTGTGTACGCCTTCAACATCCTCATTCAGATGGGTGCGTTGCCGCAGGTTACATACTTTGAATCGCCTCGTCGCGATACCTTCGAAAGCCTTGAGGCAGGTGTGGCGGATTTTTCCCGTATGCTCGAGCATGGCAACGAGGATAAGGTTGACCGCCTGCGCGACTACATCGCTCAACACATGATTGAGAACCCCCATGCCGGTGAGCCGGGCTCCAAGGGC
>NZ_JBCPDN010000093.1:0-6376 GCF_040915425.1 Collinsella aerofaciens
TCATGCCCGACTGCTCGATGTACGCCACGGCGCGGCGGCTGGCATCAATCTCGACCGGCAGTGTAACCAACTGGAACAACACGCTAAACGAGAAGAAGATCAGCGCGAGGGTTGTGAGTCCCGCGATGTTCATAAACAGGCCCAAGAGCAACACGATGGTCCAAGTGTTCTGGGTAAAGTTGACAACCGGAACCAGGGCGGTGCGCACCTTCATCATGGCATAGCCGCTTTGACGCTGGGCAGCATGGCCCGCCTCGTGGCAGGCGACGGCAACGCTTGCGACCGAACCGCCCGAACGGTTGGCATCCGACAGATACAGGTTGTTGTCCTGCGGGTTGTAATGATCGGTGAGCTCGCCGGCAACGCCCTCGATACCCACGGCGTTGCAACCGTTGGCATCGAGCATGCGGCGAGCGACCGTGGCACCCGTATCGCCGTCCGAGCGAACCTTGGACCAGGTTTTGTACGTCGAGTTGATATAGTTCTGTGCGGCAAGGCCAAGCACCGTGCAGACAAGAACAACCAGCAGGTACAGCGGGTCGATGCCAAAGCCGTATCCATAGTAATAAGGCATGCGAATTCCTCCGAGTCGAGTTACACGTTGGAGGCATTTTACCCATTCAAGCGGCTAGGCTTCCCTACAGCAATTCGATTTTTCCGTCCTTCACCGTCAACCCCATATTGCCCGAGAGCAGATCGTCCAGACGCGAGCCCACAAGCTCAAAACGCCAGCCTTCGCGCAGGGGGCTCCGCTCGGGATGCTCAATGTAGTCGGCCAGGTCATCGCGCGAGGCAATGACCGAGGTCGCCACGCCCGAGCGCTCGGCAACCAGGCGGATGAGCGCGTACATGAGATCCGTCACGCTCTCCAGCTCCGGAGAGATCTGGCGATGCCCGCGCACCAAGAGCGGCAGGCGATCGTGCGGGCAGCTTGCGCCACGCTTGATGGCCATGAGCGCACTGTCCACGTCGCGCTCCCCCAACTGATCGGTACCGCGAATGCTACGGAACTCCTCAACGCGCACGGGATTGCGCTTAACGAGCGCAAGCAGCGTGTCGTCGGACATGACCCACTTGCGCGGGATGTTACGGCGCTCGGCGCGATCCTCGCGCCAGGCGGCGAGCTCGCGCGCGATGCCCAACTGGTGACGGCTGCACGAATTGATGCGTTTGACCTTGCGGAACGCCTCGTGGCGATCGGCGCGATAGTGCGACTCGTCAGCCAGCGGGCGCAGCTCGTCGAGCACCCAGTCCACCCGGCCCAGCTCGCGCAGGCGGCTCATCATCTCGGTATAGGCGACAATCAGGTACTTGACGTCATCAATCGCGTACTCAATCTGCTTATCGGTCAGCGGGCGACGCGACCAGTCGGTCAGCGACTCGGTCTTGGGCAGCGATACGCCACAGAACGTCTGAACAAGCGCGCCATACGAAATCTGCTGGCGCTCGCCCAAAAAGGCGGCAGCGACCTGCGTATCGAAAATCGGTCGTGGCAGCACGCCCACGGTATGGAGCATGACCTCCATATCCTGCGAGCACGCGTGGAAAACCTTGGTCACGCTCTCGTTGGCCATAAGCTCGGCCAGCGGCGACAGGTCGTCGATCACCAGAGGGTCGACCGCCACGCTCTCGGCAGGGGTGGCAATCTGAA
Source organism: Collinsella aerofaciens (assembly GCF_040915425.1). Lineage (GTDB taxonomy): Bacteria > Actinomycetota > Coriobacteriia > Coriobacteriales > Coriobacteriaceae > Collinsella > Collinsella aerofaciens_BW. Next base: position 1,652 of record NZ_JBCPDN010000093.1, read on the forward strand.
CCAAGCACAGGCGCGGATGGAACGTGCGCTCACGCAAAAACTCGGTATCGACGGCAATCGCGTCGAACTCACGGGCGCGCTGGCAAAAGTCGAGTAGAGCCTGATGTGTGGAAATGTACATATCAACCCATCGAATAAGGTTAGGCCCGAAAAACACGGGTAGGATATCGGCATTGCCTTACAACTATACTCGGTTAGTCACAGAACGGGAACGTAAGTATGCGCTGCCTTATCATCCACAACCCGGCATCGGGCCCCAGCTCAGATGAAATCTACGCATTCACGCACGCCCTCGCGCAGGGCGGCGACGAGGTCGTGATGCGCTTTATCGGCGATGGCATGGAACCCGAGGACGCCGTGGCAGACGTGCGCGAATTCGATCGCGTGGTGGTCTCGGGCGGCGACGGCACTGTCTCCAACGTGCTCGACCAGATGCGCGGATGCGGTGTCCCCACGCTCGTCTTCCCCTCCGGTACGGCCTGTCTGTTCTTTAACAACATCGGCAATGCCCCCGAGGCAGCGGCGCTTGCCAAGGCCTGCCGCGCCGGTCGCACGGTCAAAGTCGACATGGGCGAGCTCTTTTGGCTCGACGAGAACGGCAACGAGAAGCGCCACGGCTTTATCATCATCGCCGGCTCGGGCTTCGACGCCGAGATCATGATGAAGGCCGCCCCCACCAAAAACGACATCGGCGAGATCGCCTACTTCCTCTCTGCGCTCGCCACGCCCAACCCTACGGTAGCGCACTTTACGATTGAGCATGACGGCATTATCGAGGAGCTCGACGGCATCTGCTGCATGGCCGGCAACACCTCGGTCATCCAAAACGACATCAACCTGTTCCCCGACTGCCGCATGAACGATGGCATGGTCGACATTGCGGTCATCGAACCCGTGCGCACCGTGCAGCTGCTGCCTACTGTGATCACCGCTGCGCTTGACCCCGCCGGCAAGGTACTCGGGCGCCCGCAGTTCAAGATCATCCAGACCAAGGAAGCCAAGATCACCTGCACCCCGTCACTGGGCATGCAGTTCGATGGCGAGATTATCTCCAGCAATTCGGGCGTCTTTGGAGCCCGCGCGCTTCCACAATGCCTAGACCTCATCGTCGACGAATTCTCCCCGCTCGGAAAATAGGAGGACCCTATGAACGACAATCCCCTGCTCGGCTTTATCATCATCGTTTTGGCCATGCTCGTCGGCTATGCGATCAACGTGATCCACCGCCGGAAGAAGTAATTCCACATTGGTATGATATTCATCCAATTATCGTCTCCCCTGCTGTTTATGCATTTACCTAACAGCGGGGGATTTTCATTTCGGGCATTCCCAGTTACTTTATTCGGCTACAGTAATTACAGGGCGTCTTTATTAAAGTAAAGCTACAAACTGAGTACAATTAACCGCTCATCGCATATTTCATCACGCTTATCGAGTAAGTTTTTTTCATAGATGAATATTGTTTCCAGTTCGTTACGCTAATGAGGTGTCTTTATTGGCTGAAGCCCTCTGGCAACGGAGGGCTTTCGCACGCTGGGAGGGAAAATGAGGAAAACTCACCCCGTCAACGCGCTCAAGAAGCTAGGCATAGGCCTCGCCTTTGGAGCTGCAACCATCATGTCCATGCCGACATCTGCGCTCGCCTGCACGCAGATATACATGGGCAACAAGCTGACGGCCGACGGTAATACGTACTACGGCCGTGCCGAGGACTTTGGCAAGCGCTATCTTAAGCACTACGGCATCGAACCTGCCCACGAACCTGGCTTTAAGTACAGCTCGATTGAATCTGCTTTTGAATACACTTCGAACAAGCCTACCTATCGTTACAGCTATGTACGCGACCACCCCTCCAACTGGATGGGTCGCACCGACGCCTATTCCGAGGCCGGAATCAACGAGAAGGGCGTCTCCTGCTCTGCCACGCTAAGCACTTCCTATAACGAGGAGGCCGATGCAGCAGACCACATCGATGAGAAAGTGGGTCTGGGCGAGTACAGTTACGGCAGCATCATCCTGGGCGAGAGCGCCACGGCCCGCGAGGGCGTCGAGCTTCTCGGCAGACTGATCGATGATCAAGGCGTCTGCACCAACGACCAGATCATCATCGCCGACAACAACGAGACCTGGCTGTTCGCCACACTTTCCGCCCATCAGTGGATCGCCATGAAGCTCGCTGACGACGTCGCGTCGCTCAACCCTAATATCGGGAGCCTCAACTACGATGTCGACCTTGATGACCCCGAGAACTGCCTACACTCCGAGGGCATCGAGTCCATGCCCGTGGAGAAGGGCTTCGCCAAATACTCCGCTGACGGCAAATTCGATGTCGCCCAAACGTATGGCGAAAGCCTCGCCGATTCCGGCGTAAACCAGTGGTCCCGCTATGTGCAAGGCCGCGATTATTTTGGTAGTCAGCTGACCGAAGGCACAGATTACGACATTATCACAGTAAAGAAGGATGGAAAACCTGACCAAAAGGGAGCCATGGTCAGCGAAATCCAGCCCCTGTTCTTCAGGCCTGGCAAGTCTGGCTGGAGCACCTTTGAGCTGATTCGTGCCTTTGGCAACCGCGGCGAGAACGTCCCTGGCCTCAACGCGAACACTGATGGTGTTTATTGCATCGGCAGCGAGCGCAACACCGAGATCAACCTCTTCCAGATTCGTCGCGGGTATGACCCCGAAGTCGCTACCATCCAGTGGGAAATGCTCTCCCGCGCCGCGTACTCCGTCGCCATCCCGTTGTACTCCGCTCTGATAACTGAGGTCAGCCCGTACTTCAGCGATCAGACCGTCTCCTTCGATCACTGCAAACAGACTGACGTCGTGTACAACGAGGAGCCCGAGAACTCAATTAACTACGTCCTCATGGACATCAGCTCGCTCTGCTTTGAGAACCCTGACACCCTTGGTATCAGCGTCCGTGCCTACCTCGATGCGCTCCAGAACGAGCTCATCGAGCAGAACAAGGAAGTTGACGCCGCCATGCTAGCCGAGACGACCACCGAGGGCCGCACTGCCCTGGCCAACAAGGCCGGCAAGGCTGCTACCGAGAACACCTACAAGAAGTGCAAGGCCCTGCTCCAGGAGATGCGCGCCTATCAGAAGGCCGAAAACTTCGACCAGCCCTTCACCCCGAGCGACCTGAACACCGAGATCAACGGCCTCAAGGTGTCCATCACCTACGCCAAGGACGCTCTTGCCACCGACCCGGTAACCCCGGATCAGCCTGGTACTCCTGAGCAGCCCGGTACTCCTGAGCAGCCCGGTACCCCCGAGCAGCCCGCTAAGCCCGAGCAGCCCACCACCAAGCCCGAGAAGCCTGGCAAGTCGGACACCACGACCACGGTAACCACCAACAAGACGAACACCAAGGGCGGCCTGCCCACCACCGGCGATCGTTTTGATGGCCGCATGGTGGCCGCATTCGCCATCGCTGGCGTTGCCGTCATCTCCGCGGGCGGTTACTTCCTCTACCGTCGCAATAAGGAGTAACGTCTTAGCTGAGCGGACAAGGCAGCAATGGCAGCCTCGCCCGCTCAGCCCGCTCTTTTGACCGGCGGGAAACCCGCCTGAAATCTTTTCAAAAAAGATTTCCCCGCACACACTTCGCTGTGCTATAGTGCAGCGCAACAGCAACTAGATGCGACCGCGCCACGGCATCACGAAAGGAGCCACCAACATGAAGAACACGATGAAGTCTCTCAACAACTGGTGGTGGCGTGATGCGAATACGATCGGTCGACAGTGAGTCCCTCACGCCTGTTTTTGCGCTCTAGGTGATTGGAAGGCCTCCGGTTTCGACCGGGGGCCTTTTTCTATCTCGAGCCCGATCGCATTCGCATCACGCGCCTCCGCTTTTCTCTTGCACCCCCATTCCGAAAGGATTTTCACCATGTCTCAGAACACCACCGCCGCCCAGCCCCGCACCGTCCAGACCGCCGACCGCGGCAAACTCGACGTCCGCGCCCTCGTCCTGCTCGCCATCCTGCTCGCTGCCGGCTTCATCCTCAACTTCACCGTCGGCAAGGCCATCTCGGGCATCTCGGGCGGCATGATCAGCCCCGAGTTCATCATCTCGGCCTTCTGCCTCACCATCCTGGTCGTTCGCCCCAACATCGGCCAGGCGTTCGTCATTGGCCTCATCTCGGCTGCCGTGATCCAGATCACCACCACCTCGCCGTTTGTCGATTTTGCCGCCGAGGGCATCGCCGCCATGCTCATGGCCGGCATCGTCAACGCCGCCGACAAGAACGGTCAGGTCAAGCCCGCCATCGCCATTGTCGCAACCTTCCTGACCACCTTTGTCTCCGGCGTCATCTTCATGATCATCAAGATGGCCATGCTCGGCGTGGTCGGCGAGCTCGCCGCCGCCATGCTGCCCGTCGTTGCCATGACCGCCGTCTTTAACGCCATTCTGGTCGGCGCCCTCTACCTGCCCATCCAGAAGGCTCTTAGGCTCAACTAACCCGCTCGGCTTTACGAGCCACCCCATCTTGGCGTTCATTCGTCGCTCGCGTACCCAAGTACGCTTCGCTCCTCTTTCTCGCGCCAACCTGGGGCCCCTCGTAAAGCCGTCTCCGTGCTTCACCACCAAAAACTGTCCCAACGACTAGCTTTTGGGGACGTTCTTAAACGACTAGTCATTCAAGAACGTCCATTACAGTCGAAATTGTCAGCCCGGGACCGTCTCGGGCTACGATTGAGGCGCGCCCAGAACGGGCC
>NZ_JBCPDN010000094.1:0-5956 GCF_040915425.1 Collinsella aerofaciens
ATTTAAACGGCTGAAAAAGGGGCATCGACCTGCGCCGATGCCCCCAACGTGGACACACATTTTGTCCTATAAGCCTAAAAGAGATCAGAAGCAGAAAGCGGGGAGAACATAAAACGAGTCCGTCGCGCTGTAGCTGTAGCAAATACCGCCGCTTTGAACATAGCGAAAGGACGTGGAGCTGCGCGGTCTCACGGAGCGAGTCCAGTGGCTATAGCCTGATGCACCGGAATAGTTCGACCCCGTCACGCCCTTGGATTTGTAGCACTCGTACTGGATGCCGTCGGATTGCATATCCCCGTATACTTCGGTTGCCGAGAGCAGAAAAACCTTGTCGGTCGTCGCTGAGGGGGCACCGCCCCAGTTACCGCCAACGTTATCGGTTGTCTTTGTGACGGGTTTCACCTTTGACTGGAAGAACCTCTTGCCTTATTAAAGAAATACGCCAAATACAACGGATATAAAGCGGAAGGAGGCGACATCAAGTAACTATCAAAGGCCAGATTAAGGAGCCAGCCATGAAGAACTGCCTGCCCTCCATCGTCTCAGCAGCTCTTTGCCTCTCCCTTGTCATGACACCATTTGTGCCCGTTGCGGCAGCCTATGCCGACGATGGATCTCCCGCCGAGAGCAGCGAAATCTACGTCGGAGACAACTACGACGAAAATTACGATATATCCCTTTTTGAGCGCGGACGCTGCACGGATTCATATTCCAAGGCGTGGTGCGATTCTCACGGATTTGCAAATAACCGCCCCGTCCCTCACAAGGTCAAGCTGAACGCGAAGGAGGAGGCTCGCCTGCGCGATCTTCAGCTTGCTGGCACCGCTGAAGTTATCGCCGGTCTCGTGACAACCGGTCCTAGCGGCGGCTTTTTTGCAACCGCAATGACATCGTACCGACTTTTCACTTGCATGTTCTGAAAGGAAGTTGCCATGTTGTCGCAAAATCAATCGAGATACTTGACCACAATCGGCTTTGCCCTGCTTGCATTACTCTTTGCTAGCGACCTTTTGCTGAAACCGCCCAAGGAACTCGTTTCGCTTGCCATAGCCTGCATTTCCGCCCTTTACTTTACGGCAACCCTATTCGTCGGACTAAAGGAGAGGAAAAAAGGCGCAGTCGTTGCATCTGCCGTAGGCGTGATCATAGCCATTGCCTCATTCTTTATCTGACACATTGGTGATCTAGGAGCGATATCGTAGGAATACGACCGGGAGAGCCGGGACCAGATTGCCCGGGTTGCCCGGTCGGCTCGCGCGACGGCGCGGCGGTTCCACAGAAAGCTCTCCGGACTTCACACTGTTTCTGATCGCATTGTAGACAGCCATCTCGTCTTCGCTGTCGGCGAGCACGCGGTGTGCGTCGTCGTTTTGGATGTCCAGTAAATCTCGAAGGTCCTCCATGCACCAGCGTCCGAGATTTGGCCATGCGCGTTGCGCGAGCTGATAAGTGTCGATTGCGATGTTGTAGTTAAAGTCCAGGCCAAAGCCGTCCCAGGCAGAACGGCTTTGTTTCCTTGATTATCAACTTTATCCGGACACTTCCCGCATTCATCCGTGTGTGTACGGATGAATGCGGGGCCCGATAGCCCGGCGGCCTGATCGGCAGGCCGCCGGGAACTCTCACTCCTCGATAAAAGCCGGCACCCGGTTAGTCCTGCGCATCTTGAAATCGCCAGTTTCGTGGGAGACGTAGAGAATGCCGTCCATCCCGTCTCGCGATGCATATGAAAGGTGAACAGAACCGCAATCCGCTCCATCATCGTCGAGAAGATCGAACGAATTCGGATCGCTCGTTGCGGCCAAACGACCACTCAGACAAGAGCCATCGCCATTACAGATTTGCCATTCCATGTCTTCGCCTGCAAGAATCGCCATAGACGGCCTGGTCGCGCCATCGTTGACATACATCCCGTCTATGCCAAAACCGTTCTCAGCGCCATCGATAAACGATTGCTCGGACCTATACCTCGCAAATGATGCACATAGAACCATTGCAAGACAAAGTACAGAGCCAACAATCGCTATCTTTGCATAGCTCTTGCCTATCATGTCATTCACCTCCCTCGTATGTATCGAGGTATTCCTGCTTGAGCGTCTGCGAGGACGACTTGATCTTTTCCACGAGCGTGCCGGCTTCGATGAAGTAGAACGAGTTGGTGAGGTCTGCCAGGTCGTCGAGTAGATGGCTTGAAATGAGCACGCTGCGTCCCCGCGCCACCTCGCTGCGCATCGCGTCGCAGGAGGTTTTCCGTTTTCCCGGATCGAGGCCGTTCAGCGGTTCATCGAGGATGAGGTACGGGCAATCGGTCGCTATCGCCATGGCAAGCTTTACCTGCTGCTTCATTCCTGTCGAGAGTTTACGGGTCGGCTTGTCGAGATATGGGGAGATTCCGAGGGAGTCGCAGAGCGAGTCGATGTCGGCGGCCGATTTCCACGCCTCCCTAACGAAAGCAAGGTGCTCGATGGCCGATAGCGTGGGATAGAGATCCGCGCCGCCTGGAGAGCTCAGGTAGACGAGTTCTGCAAATTCGGCTGATCGACGTTGGCAGATTCCGTCTGCCGCCAGGCTTCCCGAGCGGATGCGGGTGGGAAATTGGCCCGACAGCGCTTCAAGAAGGGTGGTTTTCCCCGAGCCGTTGGGAGCAACGAGGCCCGCCGCCGTTCCCGGGCTCAGGAAAAGCGACCCGATTGAAAGTATCGTCGTGCTTCCGTATCCCACGCTCGCGTCCAGAAGCTCGAGCCCATGGTGCTTTTTCGCGGGTCCAGGCTGTTTGGGCGAACGTGTCGCAACGGCGCCGACCGTAAAAAAGACCGCGACGTATGCCAGGGCCACGGCAAGCATCGATGCGCTGCCTGAACCGGAGCCAATGAATTCTGTCGGGAAGCATCCCACGTAACCCGTTGCCTCGATAGGCGAGAATACGGCCAGCGGCAGGAGCCCGAGCACGGCATTATGCCCTAGTGCCGAATCGGACAGTAACGGGAATGCCGGGGCCGCGACAAGCAGCGCGGAGGTAAGGGGGCCCGCGAGGACGCGCCTCGTTGCGGTCGATAGGACGGCGGAGCAAACGGATATCAAGGTTCCGCCCGCAAGCAGCGCGAGAAGCAGGGCTGTGAAGACGTTTCCCGCGGTCGTGGTGGTAAGCGCGCCGTCATGGAAGAAGGCGATCGGGTACCCAATTTGCCCGAAGCCGTTTAGGACCAAGGCGCAAATGCCCCCGGGTGCGAGGCCGGCGAGGAGCATCGCGGTCCCCGCGGCGATTATCGAAAACACGATCTGGATAAGGCGCCGGAATTTGGGCACGGGCGCCTTCGCCGCCAGGGTCGCAGGCCTTGTGGCGCCGAGCACGAGTATCGACGAGAGAAGGAAGGGGATGAAGGGAAGGAAAGACGGCGCCGTGGCAACGGCGTAAGGCAGGAAGGAAAGGAATGGCAGGTCGCTTGCGGAGGCCGGGATATCCGTGATGCCGGAGCTGCTCAGGGCACGGCAATACGCGAGGTCTGCGTCATTGGTCTCTCGGTCTCCCACGATGGACCCGGATTGGAAGCCTTCGCCCATGAGCGCGTAGTAGCTCTCGGCAGAATCGAGAAAGGCGGCGTCGGTTTGAGCGGCGAGGGCGGCGTTCGCGTATCTTGCAAGCTCCGCGTCATCTTGCTGCTCTGGAGATAGGTCTGTGCCGCTGGCCTGGGGCGCGCGCGTATTGAATGCGTCGACAAAGCCCTGCATGCCCTGTTTCATAAAGAAGGGCCCGTAGATGGGTGAATTGAACGCAATGGGGGCGGAAAAGGCTGCAGCGAGAACGAGCGTACAAATCCATACGGCCCTGTCTCTTAGGATTAGTTTGAGAAGAAGTCGACAGTACATTCAGAAGCACCTACGTTCCTCAAAGAATTGTTAGATTAAAAGTAACAGACCGGATGAAGATACGTGCGACGGGGGCGAGGCGAATGGCTGAGCGGTATCGATATGCGGGTTCAACGGTATCACATTGACCACATAGATTATTAACCTGCATTTCTAACAGTTAAGGAGACGGGTGCTTTCCAGCACACTCCTTCGATGATGCCTTCCGCTTGTTGCTATGCCGGTTTCAGCCAACAAAGAATGTGCCCGGGCGCTCAGGTTCACCGTTAGCGTTGGCAACATATGAGATGGGCCAGACCCTTGCCGCGCGCCGATTGCGCGAGAGGTGTCGGGCTCCATGTTTATTCCACCTGCTTGTTATCAACCAGCTTCGTTCAACGTTAGACATTCAAGATGTCAGACGTCGAACCTGCGCCAAAGACGCAGCTGGGGCTACTAGTTGCCTACAATCGCTCGCGAAGCTCGCCTGTTCGTGCGTGAATATCTGACAGCTCCGTCAGACATTGTCGGACATTTGATTATTCGACAAATGCGCACGTGGTCGCGTTCGCAAAGATTACTGAACGGTCGATGGGTGCGTTGGGACCGGAGCAAACGGCGGATGCCAGAAAAATGGCCTCACAGAATCGCACCCATGGTTGATAAAATTGACCGCCCGGGCGCAAATACCCGGGCGGTCAATTCATCCCCTCGTTCGCGATCCTGTTGGGTTTTGGGGCTTTGACATGTTGTTGACGGATGGATCAGCCGTACAGCTTGATCTCCCGGGGTTCCATGTGGTCGTCCCCCAATAAGACGTCCCTGATGTAGCTCTGCGGCAAGAACTCGACGGGCAGCACTGGGTCGTCGACGTAGCCGGGCACTGGGAGTAGGCGTGACCTTTGGACATAGCGTGGCCGCCTGCCGGCGGTCGGACTGCCACTTCAGCCAAAAGCTCAGGCGCGCGCATTAAAATAATGGATATATCGCTTGATGGGCTTTTGACCAAGCATGAACATCGCAGGTAAATCCGTGTACCAATTTTTGGTACACGGATTTACCTGCGGTTTGTTGAAAACTCTGACATGCGCCGCCGACTTCATTAAAATCGATTGCCGATCAAGTCTTCCTATATATGCGAGCCCTGAGAAGCTGCGCTGTGAACCTGAGACCGCTATCGATCGGCCCGGTGCACCGGGCCGCTGTCCTCGAGCCGGCAACAGCTTGCCGGTCTCAAAACGTATGCCGTCCGGCACGACCGACGGCCGAGTCTTGCGCCCCGTTCGGGCAGCGCCAGAACCCCGTGCCGGAACCCATGCGGTCGATTGCAGGGGAATTCAGCCGAGGCCATCGAGGAGCCGACCTAGGGACGGTGCCCTCAGTCCTCGAAGGATTTCAACCGCCCCTTAAAGGCTCGGATTGATTTAACGGTTGATTCAATCCGGCAGAATATGCCGGGCATGGACCGGTTGACACAATGTAAGGTAAAAAGCAGATGCGGCCGTACGCCGGTGCGGGGTTCGGGTGATGTGATAGAAAGAAATATACGTATTACATCTAACCAAGAGGTGCGTCATGGCAACCGCCACCGCAGCCCTGAGAATCCCCGAGGACCTTGCGAACAGGTACGACCGCCTGGCGAAGTCGACGGGCCGCACGAAAAACTTCTACATGACGGAGGCGCTTGCCGCAGAGATAGGCAGGCTCGAATACGAGTACGGCCTCATGAATTATCCGGGAAGCGTTTGGTTGCGAGGTATGCCAGTGTGAGGGCCTGATTCGTCAGGCCCCGCACAGGGGGACCGCGATGGTGGCCACCGCGCCGCCCGAGGGGCTGTTGGCGAGCGAGACGGAGCCCCCGTGGGCGCTCGCGGCCTCGGCGGCGGCGTGGAGGCCGAGCCCGTAGTGGCGGCCTCCGTCGCGCGAGGAGCGGGAGGAGTCGTCTGTGAAGAGGCGCTCACAGCCGCGTTCGAGGGCGGCGGGAGAGAAGCCAGGTCCGTCATCAGCGACCTCGATGACGAGGTACCCGCCCGCGACGTCGCAGGAGACCGCCACGCGCGAGCGCGCGTGCTCGGCGGCGTTGGCCACGAGGTTCGCGGCGGCTCGCGCC
>NZ_JBCPDN010000095.1:0-5815 GCF_040915425.1 Collinsella aerofaciens
CGGTGGCCATTATTCGGTGACCGGGATTGGTCAAAATCGTTTGACTATTAGCGGCTAAAATCGCCCGGCGCTAACACTGGGCGCTTTTCATGCAGACAAACTCATTGAGAGCCTCGAGTTTAAATCCGATAACGCCATTTTTGAAAATATGCGTCGTGGGCGAGGAGCCCATGCATTCGCACCAGCGGCCGTTTATGAACGCGAGCGCGAACTTGCCCTGGTTGCCTCCAAGTGACCAACTTTCATCTAGACCCATCCACGATGCATCGCGGTCATCTCTGATCGACTTGAGACGAAGAGCAATTTCGTGGTCGTCTATAGGGCGGTATTCGCCAGCGCGATGCAGGACGGCGTCGGCATCTTCTTCGGCACAAAACTGCACTCCGCCCGGACAGTCGAGTCCGATATGGCTGAGCAACGCAACGGGATTGTTGGGCCTAACGTCGAATTCGGCGGCAATCGCTTTTCGTTGGTCCTCGCTGTCGGGTAGAAGGCCAAACAGGTACGGATTCATGACCTGTTGTCCGTATGTGCGATTCGATACGGGTATGTTGGTCGATAGGGCTGGCCCGTCATAATCTTGATCGTAGGCAAAACTGACTAGACCGCTCTCATCTTGCATGAGCGTTCCCGCAGGTACGCCGCAAATAATAGTCCGAAGCGTTTTGCTGGCCATTGGCTACCTCCCTTTGGGCCTGGTTTGGGCAGATGGGTTTGCGGCAATCGAGACTCCGAGATTGGACATGGCGAAATCGGCGAAGGCCTTGTCGTAGAGCTCGGACGTAAAGGGGGTATCTGGAAGAGCTGGAATGGCTGCGCCGCGTCGGTTGCGATGGTGAAGACGTTGAGCGTGATGGCACCTGGGGGTGCTACAAGGTTGCAAATCGGCATGCGGGGCGTCGGCTGGCTGCTCATGTTTCGTGTCGTCGATATTCCCTTGAGCAACGAGAGCCAGTCCGAGAGCACCGAAAACTGCCAGAAGCTTGTCGAGCCGAATGCCGGTGGCATCTCCCAGCTCGAGCGATGCGAGCAGGCGTTCCGAAACACCGGCTTTTTTAGCGAGGGCGGCACGGGTGATCCCCTGCGCCTCGCGCGCCTGACGCACGTAGATGCCGGCTTGGCGCGGCGTGGTGATGGGAAGGGTATCCATGGCAATCTCCTAACGTGCAGACTTTTGCATCCTAGTATGACATGCAAAAGTCTGCATGAAAAGGCCTCATGCAAAACTCTGCATGAGGCCTCATACGGACGTTTAGTTTTGAAGGGTGTTTTACAGCACCAAAATCCCTAGGTGCTCCAGCAAAATCTTGAGGCCGATGAGGATGAGTACAACGCCGCCCACGATGGTGGCGGGCTTTTCGTAGCGCGCGCCAAAGATGCGGCCAATCGCCACGCCGGCAACGGAGAAGATGAAGGTCGTGATGCCTATGAGCGACACGGCGGGGACGATGTCGACCGAGAGTGCGGCAAATGAGATGCCTACGGCCAGGGCGTCGATTGAGGTTGCGATGGCAAGGATCAGGTACTCGCCCAGGTCGATTTTTTCGGCATCCTTGCCGTCGCCTTCATCCTCGTCTTCGGTAAAGGCTTCCCACAGCATTTTGCCGCCGATAAAGGCCAATAGGATAAAGGCGATCCAATGGTCGATGGGTCCGATGATGCCCATGAATTGACTGCCGAGCGCCCATCCGATTACGGGCATGCCGGCCTGAAAGCCGCCAAAGAACAGGCCGAGCACCACGGCGACTTTAAGGTTGATCTTCTTCATGCCAAGGCCCTTGCAGATGGAAACGGCAAAGGCGTCCATCGAAAGGCCAACGGCGAGCAACACGAGCTCTGCGAGTCCCATAGTCTGGCTCCCTCTCTGCGGGCGGGCCCGCGTGTACCTCTTGGGGGAGTAACAAAAAAGACCCGTGGCGTACGCGTTGCGCGCACAGCCACGAGTCTCGTTCATTAAGGCAAGCCAGGCCGCATCGGCCAGTGTGTTGACTTGCCGCGCCACCGGAGGCGAACCCGATCACGCGACTACTCCCTCATTTATGCGAATCCCGATGCTACCACATAAGCAGCTCATTTGGATTGGGGCTCTCAGCTGTGTTCGCTCATTCTGTAAGCATCGGATTTCGCAAGCGCCGCAGGGACAAACCGTGAGAAACTATTTAGCGTTTATGGAGCGTATACGATGGGAGCGATGCCTTGGATAAGAACGAGCTGCAAAAGCGTATGGAACAGGCTATTCGCCTGACTGCCCCCGGCCAGCCGATCCGCACCGCCCTCGACATGATCATTGCCGGTCACCTGGGCGCCCTTATCTGCGTCGGCGACACCGAAAACGTGCTCGCCGCCGGTAACGACGGCTTCCCGCTCAACATTTCGTTTACCTCGAACCGCTTGTTCGAGCTTTCCAAGATGGACGGCGCCATCGTTATCGATGGCGACCTCACCCAGATCCTGCGCGCCAACTTCCACCTCAATCCCGATCCCTCGCTTGCCACGAGCGAGACGGGCATGCGTCACCGTACTGCCGCTCGCATGTCGGTGCTCACTGATGCCATCGTGATCTCGGTTTCGGCTCGTCGCGCCGTCGTCAACGTGTACGTTCACGGCAAGAGCTACGAGATCCAGCCCGTCACCACCATCATGAGCTCGGTCAACCAGCTCGTCGCCACGCTCCAGACTACCCGTCAGTCGCTCGATCGCTCCCTGCTGCGCCTGACGGCCCTCGAGCTCGACGACTACGTCACGCTCGCCGACATTACCGGTATTTTCTCGAGCTTCGAGATCATGCAGCAGGCAAAGACCGAGCTTAAGGATTGCATCGTTAAGCTGGGTAACCAGGGCAAGCTCGTGCAGATGCAGCTCGAGCAGCTCGCGGGCTCCAGCATGGATACCGAATACGACCTGATGATCCGCGACTACGCAAGCGATTCCTCTGAGGCCAACGCCGAGAAGATCCGCGCCGAGCTCGCTCGCATGACGCCTAAGGACCTGTCCGACCCGCAGCATGTGGCGGCGGTTCTGGGTTACGACGACCTGGACGAGGACTCCGTCATGACACCGCTGGGCCTGCGCACGCTTTCGCGCGTGTCCGTCGTGCGCGACGGCGTGGCCGAGAAGATCGTCGACGAGTACGGCTCGCTGCAGGAGCTCATGGATGACATCAGCGAGGATCCGGAGCGCCTGGGCGACTTTGGCGTCAACAACCCTGCCATTCTTGCGGACTCGCTGTACCGCATGAAGGGCACCAAACAGGGGAACGCATAATGGCGCCCGTATGCGCCGTGGTCGTTGCCGGTGGCAGCGGCCAGCGCTTTGGTAACCCCGGCGGCAAGCAGCTCGTTAACGTGGCGGGCCGTCCGCTCATGAGCTGGTCCATCCGCGCGTTCGATCGTAGCGACAAGGTCGGCCACATTGTAGTGGTGTGTCCTGCCGAGCGCCGTGCCGAGATGCGCCGCCTGGCCATCGACCCGTTTGACTATGACACGCCCATCAGCTTTGCCGATGCCGGCGATACCCGTCAGGATTCCACCCGTGCCGGCGTGCATGCGGTTCCGGCGGGCTTTGAATACGTCGCCATTCACGATGGCGCTCGTCCGCTCATTACGACCGAGGCCATCGACCACGCTATCGACGTGCTCGTGAGCGACCGTGCTCTCGACGGTGTCGTGTGCGGCCAGCCCGCGATCGACACGCTCAAGATCGTCGATGGCGACAACATCGTCGAGACGCCGCCGCGCGAGCTGTACTGGGCCGCGCAGACGCCGCAGATCTTTAGCGTCGATGCTATGAAGCGCGCCCACGCTGCAGCCATTGCCGAGGGCTTTATCGGTACCGATGATTCGTCGCTGGTCGAGCGCATGGGCGGGCGCGTCCGCTGTGTCCAGAGCCCACGCGATAACCTTAAGGTGACGGTGCCCGAGGACCTGCGTCCCGTAACCGCGATTCTGCTCGGTCGCATGGCCGAGGGAGAGGATCTTCCCCATGTTCAGTAACCTGCGCATTGGCCATGGCTACGACGTTCACCGTCTGGTGGAGGGGCGTCGATGTATCATCGGCGGTGTCGACATTCCCTACGAGCGCGGCCTGCTGGGCCACTCGGATGCTGATGTGCTCGCGCACGCCTTGGCCGACGCCATTCTGGGCGCCTGTCGCGGGGGAGACATCGGCAAGCTATTCCCCGATACCGACCCCGCCTATGAGGGTGCCGATTCGATGGTGCTGCTCGCTCGCGTGATGGACTATGCGCGCGAGCTGGGCTTCGAGTTTGTCGATGCCGATTGCACCATTGCCTGTCAGCAACCCAAGATCACCCCGCACCGCGATGCCATGCGCGCCAACCTTGCCCATGCCCTGGGCGTTGACGTCGAAAACGTGGGCGTCGCCGCCACTACGACCGAAAAGCTCGGTTGGGAAGGCCAGGGCGAGGGAATCGGCGCCTGGGCCGTCTGCCTGCTACAGAAAACCGTTAAGGAGTAACGAATGCGTATCTACAACAGCGCTACCCATAAAAAGGAAGAGTTCCAGCCCATCGAGTCCGGCAAGGTCCGCATGTACGTGTGCGGCCCCACGGTCTACGACAACATCCACATCGGCAACGCCCGCACGTTCATCAGCTTTGACGTGATTCGCCGCTGGCTCATCGCGAGCGGCTACGAGGTCACGTTCGCCCAGAACCTCACCGATGTCGACGACAAGATCATCAAGCGCGCCAACGAGCAGGGCCGTACGGCCGCCGAGGTCGCGACGGAGTTCTCGGATAAGTTCATTGGCGTCATGCGCGCCGCCAACGTGCTCGATCCCGATGTGCGCCCCCGCGCCACCAAGGAGATCGGCCCCATGATCGCCATGATCAAGACGCTCATCGAGCAGGGCCATGCTTACGCCGCCGATAACGGCGATGTGTACTTTGCCGTGCGCAGCGATCCCAACTATGGCCAGGTCTCGGGCCGCAACATCGATGACCTTATGGTTGGTGCGCGTATCGAGGAGAACGAGGACAAGAACGACCCGCTCGACTTTGCCCTGTGGAAGGCCGCCAAGCCCGGCGAACCCAGCTGGCCGAGTCCCTGGGGCGAGGGCCGTCCCGGTTGGCACACCGAGTGCGCTGCCATGGTGCATCGCTACCTGGGCACCCCGATCGACATCCACGGCGGCGGCTCCGACCTTGCCTTCCCGCATCACGAGAACGAGTGCGCCCAGGCCACCTGCGCCTGGCACCAGGGCTTCTCCAACACCTGGATGCACACGGGCATGCTGCTGGTTGACGGCGAGAAGATGTCCAAGTCGCTCGGAAACTTCTTTACGCTGGCCGAGGTGCTCGAGCAGCACTCTGCCGCGGCCCTGCGCCTGTTGATGCTGCAGACGAGCTATCGCTCGCCGCTCGACTTCTCCTGGGAGCGCCTGGAGGGTGCCGAGAATTCGCTCACGCGTATTGCCGGTACGGTCGAGAACCTTCGTTGGGCTGCGAACCATGCGACGGCCGATGCCGATGCGGCTGCCGCCGAGGCGTTTGCCGCCAAGGCCGCCGAGACCCGCGCCGCCTTTAAGGAGTGCATGGACGACGACTTTAACACCGCCGGTGCCATGGGTGCTGTCTTTGGCTTTGTCACCGAGTGCAATCAGTATCTGGAGCAGGCGGGCGATGCTGCCGACAAGGCCGCAGTCCTGGCTGCCGCCGATACGCTGGCCGAGCTGCTCGATACGTTTGGCGTTGAGCTTCCCGAGCCCAAGGTCGAGTTGCCGCTGGGCCTGCTGGGCGTTGCCGCCGGTTTGGTTGCCTACACGGGCGACGACGTGGACGAGGCCGCTGCCAAGA
>NZ_JBCPDN010000096.1:0-4755 GCF_040915425.1 Collinsella aerofaciens
GCGCAAACGAGGGGAGCGACGTAACGTTCCTGCGCGATTGCGCCGCCACGGCGCTCGAGGTGTTCGCCCACGCCTGGGTGGTCCCATGTGGCGATGCAGAGTTCGGCGGCGAGGAGAATTATCTGCTCATCGCCAGCGACGGCGACTACGCCTTTGCCGAAGCTGTGCCCTTCGACACCGACTTCCTCGGCACCGTCCTTCACGACAAGTAAGTCTCCCCGTCCCAAAAAGGACTGGTCTTAGGCGTGGTCGCGCCAGCTGAGGACGCGCTGGTTCATGCCCTCGATGTCGAGCACGCCTTCGGCGAAGCCTTTGCGCACGAGCTCTTCGGGAACAAACTCGTCGTAGCGGTCAAAATAAGGCACCTCGCCGGGATAGACGAGCTCGATGGGATCGAAGTCTTTCTCGGCCTCGGCGGCGAGCACCTCAAAGAACGTCTCCTCGTCGGCCTGCATTTTAAACTGCATAAAGTACGGGCGTGACGGGTCGAGTCCGCGAAGGCCCAGCTCCGCGGCACATTTAATCTTGAGCATGCGCTCGAGTGCCAAAAAGGCGTAGCTGCCCAACCAGGGGAAGAGCACCCAGGTGTCGCCGCCCAGGTTAATGAGTGGCTTGGTCCCCGCGCCCGAAATCTCGGCCGTATGGCGAGCCTGCGCCAAGCGGGCCCGTGCGTTACCCATGAGGTACGGATATGCTGCGTGCTCGTTGAGCGCTTGGCGCATGCGTTCGAGTACGTGTGTATTGATGTCACCGGGGCAGTCGCCAAAGTATGCCGGCACACGACCTTTGACTTGCGTGGCAAAGACGGTGTGTCGCTTCCAGTCCACTTCCTCGACAATCCAGCAGTGTCCGGCGATGGCGATGCGCTCGCCGGGCGGTGGCGGATTGACGATCGTGCCCAACTCGGCCGACTCGCTGCGAACGGTGAACTCCTCGTTTTCCTGGAATACGGCGTAGAACTTAAAGTTGTTAATGATGCGCTCGCCCGCGAGACCCACGATGAGCCCGCCACCTTCGGTGACCTGGATATGGTCGATCTTAATGAGGTGACGTAGCAGCACACGGTAATCGTCTGCCGAGACACGGTGGAAATAGCTGAGCGTGAGCACGCGCTGGGCAAGTTCGGCCGGCGTGAGCTCGCCGGTGCTGGCGAGGGTCGACATAGTCTGGTGATAGAGCAGGCTGTAGGGGAGTCGATCGAGCTCGGGCGGCTCGACCCACTTTTCCTCGCGATAGAGTTGTACGAGCGCGATACCCTGCAGGAGCTTCCACGGAATGGTCTCGGGCATCATCGTGCGCGGCTCGGGTTCTTCCTCGCGCATGACAAACCACATCTCGGGCGGAAGGTCGCGGCGTCCCGTGCGCCCCATGCGCTGCAAAAAGGAACTGACGGTAAACGGCGCGTCAATCTGGAAGGCGCGCTCCAGGCGGCCGATATCGATACCGAGCTCCAGCGTAGAGGTGGTGACGGTTGTCTGCGCCTGCTCCTCCTCGCGCATGAGCTCCTCGGCCGTCTCGCGCAGCGATGCCGAAAGATTGCCGTGATGGATTAGAAAGCGGTCGGGCTCGTGTCGACTTTCGCAGTAGCTGCGCAGCATGGAGCACACGGCCTCTGCCTCCTCGCGCGAGTTGGCAAAGACCAGGCACTTGCGGCCGCGCGTATGCTCAAAGATATAGCCCATACCGGGGTCGGCGTTGTCGGGCGCCGTGTCGGTGGGGTTGAGAAGCGCCTGCTCGGTCGCTCGTGGGATGTCGACTTCGCCCTCGGGGGCCGAGGAAGTGCGACTGCCCTTGGGGGCAGCCTTGTCCCGTGCCTGCTCGCGACGTTGGCGGCGTTCCTCCTGTGTGAGTTGCCCGCTATGGCGCATGTCTTGGGTGCTGACGGGCAGTGCCGCGGGTGGTGCCGCCTCAATGCGCTCGCATGCGAGCACCTCAGCTTCCTGCGGACCTGTGCTCGCGAATCCTCGCTGCTGCGCCTGGGGACCCGAGTTGTAGAAGTGCTCCATGGAGATACGCCACACGCGGCGCGGCTCCTCAAAGCGGGGGATGACGCAGTCGCGTCCCGTCCCCTGCGACAGGAAGGCACCCGTGCGCTCGGGGTCGCCGATGGTGGCCGAAAGGCCGATGCGGCGGGGCTGCACGCCTGCCATGCGCGAGAGGCGCTCGATAAGACAGAGCGTCTGCCCGCCGCGGTCGCCGCGCATGAGCGAATGAACCTCGTCGATGACGACGTAGCGCAGGTCGCAAAACATGCGCGGGATCGCCATGTGCTTATGGATTAAGAGCGCTTCGAGTGACTCGGGCGTAATCTGCAAGATGCCGCTCGGTTTTTTGATGAGCTTAGCCTTGTGCGACTGCGAGACATCGCCATGCCAGTGCCAGACAGGGATATTGGCTTCCTCGCACAGGTCGTTGAGGCGGACGAATTGGTCATTGATGAGCGCCTTGAGGGGGCCGATGTAGAGGGCGCCCACGCTTGCGGGCGGGTTCTCCCAAAACTCGGTCAGGATGGGAAAAAAGGCTGCCTCGGTTTTGCCGGAAGCCGTGGATGCCGTCAGGAGCACATTGTCCTGCGTGTTAAAGATGGCATCTGCCGCCGCAACCTGGATAGAGCGCAAGCTCTCCCAATCGTGGGAGTAGATGAAGTCTTGGATAAACGGGGCGTAGCGGTCAAAGGCGTTCACGGGGGCCTCCTCTCAAAAACGAATCTCTCAACGCGGCTGGCAACGGCTTGCTGCATTACTGCTTCAACGCTCGCCCAGATAAAACCTACCAAAATGAACCTGTCCCTTTTTGGCAGGTTAGATGGTGAATTCGGCGAAGTTACGGTCGCCGCCTGCGGTGCCGGTGTCGTCTGTTGCGGCTGCCGGTGCCAGCGCGTCGCCACCGACGCTTTGCAGCAACTCGGCCACGTTAGCATCGGGATTTTGACACAGGATGTCGAGCAGCTCGATAAAGTCGCGGATGACCTCGCGGGGCGTCAGATGCGTGTCGGCCCCCACGCGGCCAAACTCAATCTTGAGGAAGTCCACCAAGTCGTTCTCGGTAAGCGTGGGCGTCCAGCCAAAGTAGCCGGCGTGAATTTGCATGAGTTTTTCGATCAGCACCAGCAGCTCCTCGTAGGTGAGTGGCTGCAGGCGGATGATGGGCGCGAGCATGTCCTTAAGGTCCTCGCGTGCAAAGCGGCCTTGAGCGAGTCGGCTGCGCAGGGCCTCGTAGGAGAACACGCCACGGCGGCGGTCTTCGATGGAGGTTGGCGTGCCGCCCATGATCATGCCCAGGTACTGCGCCTTGCCCTGGAGCGTGTCGTTGTACATGGTCAGGATCTTCTCGTAGTTGTATTGGCGTGTGATGGCGTTGGGAATCTTATACAGATTCACGAGCTCGTCGATGAGCACCAGCATGCCCTTGTAGCCGCTGCAGACCAAAAAGCGCGCAATGAGCTTAACGTAGTCGTACCAGTCGTCATCGCTGATGATGGTCGAGGAGCCCAGCTCGGCGCGTGCCTCACTCTTGGTGCGGTACTCGCCGCGAATCCATTTGGTCACGCGGCTCATAGCCTCTTCGTCGCCCTCGGATACGGCCGCGCGGTAGCGGCGGAGCATGCGGGTGAAGTCGAAGCCGTGGACCATTTCCTCGAGCGGGGCCAGTTGGGCATTGACGGCAGACTCGTCGGCATCGGCACACGAGGCGACCCAGCGATCCAGGATAAGGTTGAGCGCACCGCCCTCGGGGCGCGTTTTAGTCGATATGTTGCGGATGAGCTCACGGTAGGTGGCAAGGCCCTGTCCCTGGCCGCCCTGCAGGCGGCGCTCGGGGGATAGGTCGGCATCGGCCACGACGAATCCCTCGCCCATGGCGTGCGTGCGGATGGTCTGGAGCAAAAAGCTCTTGCCGGCGCCGTAGCGACCGACCAGAAAGCGGAAGCTCGCGCCACCGTCGGCGATGAGACTCAGGTCGGTGAGCAGGGCGCGGATTTCGACCTCGCGCCCTACGGTGATGTAGGGAAGGCCGATGCGCGGGACCACGCCGCCCTTGAGCGAGTTGAGAATGACGGCGGCGACGCGCTTGGGCACGCGGGGTGCTGCGGATGCGGTATCACTCATAGTCTAGGTATCCTCTCACGTCTGCTTCGTAGTCCTCGATAATTTGCGGTCCTGCCGCGCCAAATTCAATTACGGTGTCACCCACCAGGTCAAAGAGCGCCTCATTGATGCTATCGACGAGCATGTCCTCGCTCTGACCCGACCTCTCCACTGCCGATTCCGTTTGTGCCGTGTCCTGCTCGAGCAGCGCGCGGAGATAGGCGTCTGCGGCAGGCGTGAGTTCGTTCGTGGCGTCAGCGGGCGCAGCAGCTGCGAACACGGGCGTCGGCGCGAGAAGCGGTGCCACGACACCAAACTGTTCGGTGGAAATGGTTGGCTCGTCGGCTTCGTTGCGCTCCGTGGGCGCCGCGATCGGCTCGGCCATCACGTCGGCCGCGGGCTTGGCTTCCGGTTGCCCGGATTCCGCCGTATCGACCTCTGTGGGCACATCGTCCTCGCGTTCCTCATCGATCAAAAGCGCTTCGCGCGTTTGCGCAGCGGCGCTCCGAATGTGCCCCAGCTGACTCAGATCGATATCGATCTTGACGGGCTGGTGTGCGGCGTCCCACGAGAGCCATGCCACAATCTCGTCATCGATAAT
Source organism: Collinsella aerofaciens (assembly GCF_040915425.1). Taxonomy (GTDB): domain Bacteria; phylum Actinomycetota; class Coriobacteriia; order Coriobacteriales; family Coriobacteriaceae; genus Collinsella; species Collinsella aerofaciens_BW. The sequence continues at coordinate 4,687 of NZ_JBCPDN010000096.1, forward strand.
CTTGGCCAGATATTTGGGGACCTTTTCTTCCTTAAGGGGATGGGCGGGGTCCAGCGCCAGGCGCAGGCG
>NZ_JBCPDN010000097.1:0-4609 GCF_040915425.1 Collinsella aerofaciens
CTCATCGGGTCTCTCGCGCGGAACGTCCGGCACGCACTTGATGCCGGTCGCGTGCATAAGGCGCTGGGCCACTACCCTCTCGATGTCCATCAGTCACCCCCGAAGACGGATTGCAGGCGGTTGTGCTTGCGCTCGCTCACGTTGGCGCGCTTGCTATCCGTGTAGACGACGCGGCCCCTCGCAAGCGAACCGCCTGCGACCGCGGTGCTGTAGCCGTTCTCGCCGTACTTCGGCGTGAACGTGGAGTTGCATGCGGCCGCGGCGGCGTTGGCCTTCTCGGTGAGCATGGCCTGCACGCCCCCGCCGTTCATGACCTCGGCGTATCCGCCGCGGTTCCAGCCCTTCCACTTGATCTTGACCTCGCACTTCGCCTTAGCCATCGGTTCGGGTCACCTCGCAGGTGAGGTCCCAGGGGCCGGGCGTGTTGGCCGCGTTGTATCGCTTGGGGTCGCCGACCACCTTGTAGTCGGTGCCGCGCACCGTGACCGTCGCGTCCTTGAGGTCAACGTCCGCGCCCTTCGGGAAGCAGAGCGTGTAGGCGACCGTCACGCCATTGGGGCGCGTCGAGTCGAGGTCGGCGGTCGCGCCGGGGCAGACCACGACGTTTTCGACCGCCGTCTCGGTCACCGTCTCGCCGGTCGGCTCTCCCAGCTCGTCGAACGACTGGGCCGCACTGCGCACGGTCACGGTCTCGCCGGAGATGAGGCACGTCATTCGGCCACCCCTCCCCTCTCCAGAGGCGTGAGCGCCCCGAGCGCCTGACCGGTGAGGCCGAGACGCCTGAGGTCGCTCTTCCCGAGGTACATCTCGCCGAGCGCCGAGCCGTAGGTCACCGATGCCGTGTATCCGCCCGCCCCCTGGCTGTACTGGGTGGCCCCCGCCATGGCGGCGGGGGCGGAGAGCACGCGGTTGACGAGCAGGCAGCACACGGCGGGCGCGGCGCGGTCGAACGCCGGGCACGCCCCCTCGGTGTACTCGCCGATTCGGTCCTCGAATGCCGCGAGCATCAGGTCCGATGCGTCCTGCAGCAGCACCCCGGTGCGGGCCTCGTCCGCGGGCTCGCCGTAGCGGGCCTTGTAGTCGTCCACGCTGGCGAGCGCGGCCATGGCTACTCGGCCTCCATGATCCCGGCGTCGACGAGGGCCTGAACGACCTTCGCGACGGTCGGGCTGGCGCCGGGGTTGGCGACCTTCTTGGGCAGCACGAGCGGCTTGCCGTCGGGCGAGACGAGCGCAATGTGCTGCGGGAGGATGCTGGACGCCTTGCCAGCGTCCTCCACGATGAACTTCTGGACTAGAAGAGCCATCTCGGTACCCCCTAGGCGCTCTTGAGGACGGCGAAGGCCTTCGGGTCGAGTACCGCGTATGCGAGGACGGCCTCGGTGCGGTAGGCGATCTGGTTGTAGCCCTTCAGGTCCTGACCGGTGTTGTCGGGGTCGCCGTACTCGATGACCTCGGCGGTGATGTCGCGGACCATGCCCCACTTGATGGCGGAGAAGTCGCCCATGATCGCGGAGACCTTGGTCGGGGTCTTGGCGAGACGGCCGTTCACGGTGCCGGACACGGAGGCGGGGATGCCGTCGAGGTTGCCCACGTTGAGGGACAGCGGCACCTCGGGGTACAAGCGCTGCCCGGTGGCGGGCACGCGCAGCTTGCGCAGCTCGGAGGCGAACTGGCGGCTCATGGCGATGCCGTTGATGCCGTAGTCGAGCAGGGCGTCGGAGAGGGAGTCGATGTCGTCGACCGGGGAGTCGGTCTTGGCGACGCTGTGGACGTCCTTGTCAGCGGTCAGGGCGGTGTAGCCCGTGAGGCCGAGGCCGGTCTTGGGGTTGATGGCGTGGTAGACGATGTAGTCGAGCGCGCGGCCCGCGGCGGCGGTCTGGTCGGCGATGATGTTGGAGATGATCTCCAGCTGGTTGTCCTCGTCGGCCCACTTCAGCTCGTCGGAGACGCGCGTGGTCGTGACGATCTTGGCGCGCTTTGCGACCACGGGGTCGGTGGAGATCTCGGAGCCGGACTTCTTGCCGCCCTCGGCGACGACCTCGGCCTCTGCGGTCGGGTTGAACACGAGGTAGGTCGTGTCCGCGAACTTCTGCGGGGTGCTGGGGCTCAGCGTGGCGATGGTGGAGGTGTCCTTCACCTTGCCGATGATGGTGGATACCACGCTGGACGGCAGCTTGATTTTCTGGGTGTCGTTTGCAGCCATTTCTGTGCCTTTCTTCGGGTTTGGCTTACTTCAGGAGGCGCTTGGCGAAGTCTCGCAGCGCCTCGTCCCCGCCCTTGCCGCCCTTGTCGAAGCTGCCGGGCTTCTCCACTCGCGGCGCGGGCTTTGTCTTGAATGCGGCGAGCATCTTGTCGCACCATGCGGCCATGCTCTCCTCGTCCTCGCCGACGATGAGCTCGGCGGGGACTCCCTTCTCCTGCGCGACCTTGGCGGCGGTCTTGGCTCGCGCCTCGGCCTTCTCCTTGGCGTCGAGTCGCTTCTCGAGCTCCGCGACCTTCTCGTCGGCGGTCTTCTTCGCCTGGTTGGCCTCGTCGAGTGCGCTTGCCGCGCCCTTGTTGGCCTTGGCCTGCTTCTCCCACTTGCGGGAGTGCGCCTTCTCGGCCTCGTAGAGCGCCTTGTAGTCGGGCTCATCGCCCCCGGTCGGCTCCGTACCGCCCGTGGGCTCCGTGTTGGTCTCTGCTGCCATGTCGCGTCCTTTCCCGGACCGTGCGGCCCGTCGGGCCAGCCGTGCGGCCGAGCCCCTTAGATGTGCGTTTCGGGCCGTGCGGCCCTGTCGCGCGGCAGTGTCCTACGGGCGTGAGATTTGGCCTGTTTGGCGTTTTTCGGCATGAAAAAAGCCGCCCGTGGGCGGCCATGCGGTATGATGAGGTTAGGCGGAAGCTGTTTGACTCACCTATTGAGACATGCAGCTCCCGCCTATTTTTTTATCGTTTGGAGCGACCCGTCGTGCCCCAGCATCCGCACCTCAGAGATTCCGTACCTCTTCATGTACTTGCGTATCCACGCTTCGGCTTGGCTGTCGGTGACCGACTTGTTCTCGCTGACGTCGAAGACGGAGAACCGCACCCCGCTCTTGTTGGCCACGGACTTCATGTGCGACTTGAACGTGTTCTCCGATTTCGACGTGTACACGGTCTTGATTTCGATGCCCGTGGACAGGTCGGCGCGGCTTACGGTCGTTTTTCCCTGCGCGTTCTCGCTCTTCAGGTGCACCTCGTCTTCCCAGAACTCGGTCTTGTAGCCCAGTGCCGCCAGCTTCTCTGCGGTTCTCCTCTCTCCGGGGTCTACCCTCCACCTCTTTACCTTGTCGCGCCTCACCGCATCGTCCGTGAACGTTATGCCCTTATGCTCGCCGCCCGCGTACCAGGACGGGTCGCGTAGCTCTATCTCGGATGCGACGCGGTTGTTGAGGTAGGCGGTGTACGCCTTCCCCTCCTTGTTGCCGTGGCGCCTCACGAGCGCTTTGCGTTCGTCCTCCGGCATTGCGTACCAGTCGGAGGCGATGCCGTCGCGGCCTCCGAGCGCGGCCAGGCAGTCGTTATACCTCTCGTACATCCCGTCAGGGTCGTATCCCTTGACCGTAGTCACCCCGTCGAAGCCGGGGACGATTCGGCAGTCGCAGTGCGCGTGCGAGTGCTCGGCCGCCTCCTCGGTCTTGGCGTAGAAGCCGAACGACGCGAGCATGAGGCAGAACCCGCACGTCTCGCCACGGGGAACGCGGGCGTACCACGGCTTTGCCGGGTCTTTGCGCGCGTTGTGGGCGACGCACCTGTTGGCGGCGCGCCTGATCTCCTCGTCGACCCTCGTGACGCACCGCGAGACAAAGACCTCGGGGGCGCCCTCGACGACCTTGCCGATGAAATACCTAACCGCGCCGAGCGTGTCGTCCGGGTCTCGCATGGACTCGGCGACCGCCCGATACTTCCCGGGAAAGCCCTGCGACGCCCTGACCGCGTCGTAGTATTCGGCTGCCCTGGCGGCGGCGCACGTGTCGGCGTAGTACCCGAGCACCGCCTCGATCGTCTCGTACGCCCTCTCGCGGAGAGCGGCGACATCGCCGCCACCACCGCGCTCCCAGCTCGACAGCAGGGACTCGAGCGCCGACCTCACCTTCGCCTGGGCGTCTGCCGACAGCGCGTTCACCTCATCGGTCAGCTCGTCCAGCAGGCTAGTCGGCACCGCCGCCATTCTCGCCCTCCTTCGGCTCGAACAGCGATGCGATAGCCGCGCCCGCCTGCGCCTTCTTGGCATCCGACTCGATGCGCTGGATCTGCTCGTCCGTGTAGTCGAGCATCTCGTAGGCGACCGTGGAGTTGGCGAGCTTCGGGAGCGCCTGCACCTGCTTGAGCAGCGCGTCGGACAGGCTCACCGTGGACGGGTACGCCGGGCTGAGGAATCGCGGGTTGATCTCATGCCCCGCATCGCGCTCGGTGGCGAAATCGGTGCCGTTCGCCACGGCGAGCGCCATGTAGGCCACGTTGCGCAGCGCCGTGCCGTTGTCGCGGTTGAGGTTCTTGGCGTCGATGACAAGAGGCTCGAGGGACGCGGCGATGGCGTCCGAGGAGGACGGGTTGTCGTTGGACACTCCGAAGAAGCTCACCGGCAC
>NZ_JBCPDN010000098.1:0-4553 GCF_040915425.1 Collinsella aerofaciens
GTATCACGTGAGCTATGACATGGGTGCTGGCCCGGCGGATTCGGGCATCTACAAGAGCTACTATATGCTGCAGGAGCCCGTCGACCAGATGCGTGACTTCATCACCGACGCCCTGCGCTCTTCGATTCCCGTCTACACACTCGATGAGGTCTTTGCCAAGAAGGATGACATCGCCAAGGATGTCAACGCTACCGTTTCCGAGCAGATGGCCGCCTACGGCTTCACCCTCGTGTCGACGCTCATCACCAAAATCGCACTGCCGACCGAGGTCGAGAACTCCATGAACGACATCAACGCCGCCCAGCGCAAGCGCGCTGCGGCACAGGAGCTCGCCGAGGCAGACCGCATCAAGCGCGTCACCGAGGCGACCGCCGAGGCCGAGGCTATGGAAAAGGCGGGCGAGGGCATCGCCAACCAGCGCAAGGCCATCGCGCTGGGTATCAAAGATTCGCTCGAGATCATCCAGGAGACGGGTGTCGGCAATGACGAGGCCAACCAACTGTTCATGTTTACGCAGTGGTCCGAGATGATGACGGAGTTTGCTCGCACGGGTAAAACCTCGACGGTCGTGCTGCCGAGCGACTTCTCGCAGTCGGCCTCTATGTTCGAGCAGATGCTGGCTGCCGGTAAGGTTCAGAACGATTCGAAGGAGTAGACGCGCGTGAAATACACCGTCGTTTGCGTCGGTAAGCTCAAGGAGCGCTTTTGGAAGGACGCGTGCGCTGAGTACACCAAGCGTCTGGGCGCCTATGCCAAGGTTGATATCCGCGAGGTGGCCGATATCGACCCGGCTAAGGCGGGCGGCGTGGATGCCGCGCGCGACAAGGAGGGGGCGGCGATTCTTGCTGCCCTGCCGTCTCGAGCGCATGTGATCCTGCTGGCCATTGAGGGCAAAGAGCGCTCGAGCGAGGAGTTTTCGGCGAGGCTCGACGATCTTATGCTGCGAGGCAGCAGCGACATTGCCTTTGTAATCGGCGGTTCGGACGGCGTGAGCGATGACGTGCGCGCACGAGCCGACGAGATGCTCAGCTTTGGACGCATTACCTTGCCGCATAACCTGGCGCGTGTGGTGCTGTTAGAGCAGATTTACCGTGCCTGCAAGATCAGTCGTGGCGAGCCGTATCACAAATAGGTCGGCAATACGAAACAATGGCGTGGGACAATACCTTTCGTTTTGAGGAATGTGTCTGAAAGGACTATGCGATATGAAGATTGGGTTTGTCGGTTTTGGCAATATGGCGAGCGCTATGGCCGATGGCTGGATCGCTGCCGGTGTAGCCGCGAGCGACATGTGCGCCTGCGCGGGTCGCTACGACGCACTGGTTGAGCGCTGCGAGGCGCGCGGCATGGTCGCCTGCCACGATGCCGCCGAGGTTGTCGCCGCATCCGATATCGTGGTCGCTGCGGTCAAACCGTACATGATCGAGAAGGTATTCGCCCCGCTCAAGGATTCTCTTGCCAAAAAGGTCGTTCTGTCGGTTGCCTGGACCTGGGACAGTGCCAAGTGGGAGCAGGTCCTGCCGGGCGTCGCGCATATCTCGACGGTGCCCAACACACCGGTTTCGGTGGGCGAGGGCGTCATCGCTTGCGAGAAGGCTTCCACGCTTAGTGATGAGCAGAGCGCCGTGGTGCTTGATCTGCTTGGCAAGCTCGGTGCGGTGGTCGAGCTTGATACGAGCCTGCTGTTCGTGGGCGGCACGGTGGGTGGTTGCGCTCCGGCATTTGTCGCTATGGCAATCGAGGCCCTGGGCGATGCGGCGGTCAAGCACGGTATCCCGCGTGCCGATGCCTATCGCATTGTGAGCCAGATGGTGCTAGGTACGGCAAAGTTGCAGCTTTCAACTGGTCAGCATCCTGCGGCGATGAAGGATGCCGTATGCTCGCCCGGTGGTGCCACCATCAAGGGCGTCGTTGCGCTCGAGGACGCCGGCATGCGCAGCGCCCTGGTCAAGGCAATCGACGCAACTCTCCAGTAAAACCGACCAAAAAAAGGACGGGTTTATTTTTGGCAGGTATTTTCTGCGGTTTTGTCCTTTTAGCGAAAAGCGCCCCGCAACTGGCTCAATTCCAGTTGCGGGGCGCTTGCGTTTGCCCAGATAAAACAGACCAAAATAAACCTGTCCCTTTTTGGCAGGTTAGTCCCAGAAGCTGTCTTCCTCATCCTCGGACTTGGGTCCGCGGTCGACGTACATCTTATGGGTACGCTTCTCCATTACAAAGGCAAGAATCGCAAATAACAGGATGCCGCCGGCGAAAAGGATGGCAAAACCGGTGCGGGTGCCAAACAAAAAGGAAAAAACTGCGTCCATTGGGTGCCTTCTTGCGTAGTTGAGTTGGGTCGTAAACGCTCATAAGTATATACTTGCCCATACATGTACAAGGTTGCAACCTAAATGGAATGTATATCGCCGGAGGATCTAATGCTTGATATCAAGTTTGTTCGCGAGAACCCCGATGCCATCGATGTCGCCATGGCTAACCGCCAGACGTCTTGGGATCGCGAGAAGTTCTTTGAGCTCGACGATGAGCGCCGTGCCGTCATCACCGAGGTCGAGGAGCTCCAGGCTACGCGCAATGCCGAGTCCAAGAAGATCGGCGCCCTGATGAAGGAGGGCAAGAAGGACGAGGCCGAGGCCGCCAAGGAGGCCGTGCGCGCCGTCAACGAGAAGATTGACGGTCTGGCCGAGCGCCGTACTGCTCTCGAGCAGGAGCAGTACGACTTCATGGCTCACCTGCCCAACATTCCTTGCGAGGCCACGCCGTACGGCAAGGACGAGGACGAGAATATTGAGCGCCGTCGTTGGGGCACCCCGCGCGAGTTCGACTTCGACTTTAAGCCGCATTGGGATCTGGGCACCGATCTGGACATCCTCGACTTCGAGCGCGGCAACAAGCTCTCCGGCAGCCGTTTTACCGTTCTCGGTGGCGCTGGCGCCCGCCTGGAGCGCGCCCTCATCAACTTCTTCCTCGATACGCACACCAGCCGTGGCTTTAAGGAGTGGTGGCCGCCTATCGTCGTCAAGCGTCAGACCATGTTCGGCACGGGTCAGCTGCCCAAGTTCGAGGACGACGCCTATCACGTCTCGGGCGACAACTTCCTGATCCCCACCGCCGAGGTCGTGCTCACCAACCTGCACGCCGGCGAGGTCCTCGACGCCGACACTCTGCCGCGCCGCTACACCGCCTTCACCCCCTGCTTCCGCGAGGAGGCCGGTTCCGCCGGTCGCGACACCCGCGGTATCATCCGTCAGCACGAGTTCGACAAGGTCGAGATGGTCAAGTTCGCTAAGCCGGAGGAGTCCGACGAGGAGCTCGAGAGCATGACCGCCGAGGCCGAGTACCTGCTGCAGCAGCTGGGCCTTCCGTATCGCGTGATTAGCCTGTGCACCGGCGACTTGGGCTTCTCTGCCCGTCAGACCTACGACGTCGAGGTCTGGCTGCCGAGCTACAACGCCTACAAGGAGATCAGCTCCTGCTCCAACTGCGGTGACTTCCAGGCTCGCCGCGCCAACATCAAGTATCGCGACCCCGAGAACTTCAAGGGTTCGCGCTACCTGCACACCCTCAATGGTTCCGGCCTGCCGGCCGGCCGCACCATGGCCGCCATTCTGGAGAACTACCAGAACGCCGACGGCACCATCACGATCCCCGAGGTTCTGCGTCCTTACATGGGCGGTCTCGAGAAGATCGAGCCGGTCGCGTAAATTGGCTGCATAGGGGATATGCAAGGGCGCTCCTTCGGGGGCGCCCTATTTCGTGCGCAGGTCCATACCATGCCGTGCGGACAGCTCAATAGAAAACACACGAACAACTGTTCTGTATACAGCCATCTACCTGCTATGCTTTTGCTAAATAAGAGCGAGAGAAAGGGGACGCGATGGAGCTGTTTGATGATCGGGTGGTTTTGTTTGAGAGCGACGAGGGCGGGGAGTACCTGCTTGTAACGTGTGAGCCGTCTGGCATGGGTGGCCTGGTGGTTCGACAGACGAGCGAGGGTCCGTTGACACAATGGTGCTTTGAGGAGTCGCCGCATGTGGTCGAGACCTTTGTGACGCACGAGGGACTTGTGGCGCTGGAGCACTTCTATGGAGTTGGGACTTCCAACCAGGTCGCGCGCATGCTGAGCATCTCGTTTGCCGATTATGATTGTGCCCAGCGGGTGAGATCGCTCCTGAGGGAACTTGATGCCAAGTTCGACGTGATCGAAAAGCCAATCGACCGTACGGGGAACGTCGGTATATGCGGAGCAGCATGACAAAACTGCGTTTCACAAAAAAGTTTGAGATTGTGCTTGACTCCAATAAGCTAAAGTGGTTTTATATGTCTTGCGCTGCGGCGTTACCTCAGCTGGATAGAGGGTCTGACTACGAATCAGAACGTCATAGGTTCGAATCCTATACGCCGCACCAATTAAAATCGAAAGCCTCCGGCAACGGGGGCTTTTCTTTTACGCCGCCGCTGCATGGATTCGAACCTCGGCTTATAGGACAAAATGTGTGTCCACGTTGGGGGCATCGGCGCAGGTCGATGCCCCTTTTTCAGCCGTTTAAATT
>NZ_JBCPDN010000099.1:0-4409 GCF_040915425.1 Collinsella aerofaciens
CATTGTGGCATCCCGAGCCCGCGGAAAGAAGCTGCGCCGCGGGGGAGGCGACCCAAATGGCTTTCTCATATCGTCTTGCTTCGTACGCTGCTTAAGTGCCTCGGAAAGTCCGATAAGCGCCGTGAGGAGCGAGACCAAAGCGGTCAGGAGCTTCACGAAATCAATCAGATCGGTCATGGGCATCACCTCCCGTCGCATGGAGGGCGCTGCCCGGCACATGGAACTGCCGTCAACAACTGCCATTCTATCAAAGCGCGGTCATAAATACGAATATATGTTCGATAATAACAGCAACGTGATTCCCTCGAATAGCAGCCTTTCGTAAGGGCGGCAGAAGACGACGCTGGGCGATTGGGGATAGACGCGCAGGTCTTCGTCACCGAAAGCCCGTTTGATTAACCAGCCCTCTGTAGGTACACTGCATATTGATGGGCTCGGGATGACCGCTGATTCAAGTCACCGGGCCTAAATCTTTTCCATGCATTTGAATAGAGCGGGCGACTCTCTTGGGGCGGTCTGCATGGCGTGCGACCGGCGCATGGCGTTGCACCCCGCTTTTGTGTCCGCACGGGCGCCTATCCTTACGGCAATGTAGCCGCTTATGTAACAAGCGGCAGTTGACGGAGAAAGGCCCTAATCGTGTCAGCTGAAAAGACGCCGTGTATCTCGGCTATCGATACGACGAACTTTGCGCGCCAGATCGTGCTGGACTTTGAGTTTGCGCCGGTGCCAAAGCAGCGCCAGCGCCGTGGGCTGCGCAACGAGATTATCGAGGTCGGCGCCGTCAAGCTCGACTATCACGGCAACGTTATGGGCGAGCTCTCGCAGTTTGTGCAGACGGAATTTACCGAAGGCGTTGCGTTCCCTGTCCGCGAGCTTACGGGGATATCAGCCGTGGACACCGCGATGGCCGATCCGCTCTGTGTGGTGATCAAAAGGCTCAGCGATTGGATCGGTCGCTACTCCGCCCAGATAGTTTGCTGGAGCGGAGCGGATCGTCGACAGCTTTTGACCGAGTGCCAGGCAAAGCGCATCGACCTTTCCGCATTTCCTACGGACTGGGCCGACCTGCAGGCGTTTTACACCTCGATCATGGATGTGGGCAGCCACGGGTGTGTCTCTTTGAGTGACGCGGCGACGTGGTTTGGCATCGAGTTCGACGAGTCGACGGGCCACGCCCACAGCGCCTTAGCCGATGCGCGCGTGACCGCCAAGTTGCTCAAGCAGGTGATGGACGGGAACTATCACGTGAGCCCGCGCGCCCAGGAGATCCGCCAGCGGTGGGGGATGGGCGAGCGAGCCCAGACGCGCCTCTCCAGCAGGTGCCCCGAGCTGAGCGATCTGCTGCTGAAGCTGAAGGCGGAGGGGAGGTAGGCGGGGCTCCGGGAATGACCTCTGACTCAAGTCAACGGGGCTCATTTTGCTTTCTTTGGAGCTTTCTCACGGGGCTGACTTTACTTCGTCTCATTTCGTATAAAGCGGCTGCTAGATTGCATAGTGATGATAAAATTAATCAACTCAACATCAATAGCTGTCGCTTTGCGCAATGAGGGGTTCCGAGACGTATGAACGAGTCTGACACACGGCTTAAACTCATTGATCCTGCGATTATGGAGTCGTGGGATCGCAATACCCAAGTCTTCACTGAGTATTTCTTTACCAGTGGCGAGATCGTTGTGCGCGGAAGTATGGTCACCCGTAAAGACAAGAAGAAGGCTGACTACCTTCTGATGTATGCTCCGGGCATCCCTATCGCAATCGTCGAGGCTAAGGATACGGAGCACACCGTTGATGCCGGTCTCCAACAGGGGATGGGATATGCCCAGCTGCTCGATATTCCGTTTGCGTACAGCTCAAACGGAAAGGGTTTTGTTGAGCACGATTTTCTTACCGGGAAAGAGCGCACTCTTGCCATGGACGAGTTTCCCGCTCCGGCGGAACTTTGGACACGATACTCAAAAGCTAAGGGGCTTGAACATCCGTATAGCCAGGAGATTGTGACCGCTCCGTATTACCAGGAGCACGGCGGCAATCATCCTCGCTACTATCAGTGCATCGCCATCAATCGTACGCTTGAAGCTATTGCGCGAGGTAAGAATCGCATCTTGCTCGTTATGGCAACGGGAACGGGAAAGACTTTTACGGCTTTTCAAATCGTTCATCGCTTGCGACAGACTACCGAGGTTCATAAGGTTCTCTATCTGGCGGACCGCAATATTCTCGTCGATCAGACTATAGACGGCGATTTCAAGCCTCTCAAGAGGGTTACAACCAAGGTCGTAGGTCGAAAGCTCGATTCTGCTTACGAGGTCTATTTCTCGCTCTACCAACAGCTTGTTGGAGAAAACGGTGAAGAAATATTCCGCGAGTTCGACTCGGAATTCTTCGATTTGATTATCGTAGACGAGTGCCATCGCGGAAGCGCCGCGGCGGACTCCGCATGGCGTAAAGTACTCGAGTATTTCAATTGCGCAATTCAAATCGGAATGACGGCCACGCCAAAGGAGACTGAAGAGGTTTCAAACATTACCTACTTCGGCGAACCTGTCTATACCTACTCCCTTAAACAGGGTATCGAGGATGGCTTTCTTGCCCCGTATAAAGTTATTCGCCCTAAGCTGAACGTCGACATTTACGGATACCGTACTGAGGAAGGCACCGTGGATGATCGCGGCGAAGCTCTGCCCAAACGTGTTTTCGAGAAGCAGGACTTCGACAGCGAGATCGTCATCAAAGAGCGCTACGAGGAAGTTGCCAAGCGGATAACTCAATTTCTAAAGGAGACGGATCGTTACTCCAAGACCATAGTCTTTTGCGTTGACATCGAGCATGCCGAAAACATGCGACGTGCCCTTGTAAACGAGAACGCCGATATCGTAAGAGATCACCCCACCTACATCATGAAGATTACGGGTGACGACAGGGAAGGTAAGGCTCAGTTAGATAACTTCATCGACCCCGACGAGAAATACCCGACCATCGTTACGACTTCGAAGCTTCTCACCACTGGCGTTAATTGCAAGACGTGTAAGGTAGTCGTGCTCGACAACAAGTTCGGTGAGCACGGAATGACGGAGTTCAAGCAGATTATCGGCCGCGGAACCCGTATCTGTGAGGACTACGACAAACTCTATTTCACTATCCTCGATTTTCGTGACGCATCGCGTTTGTTCGCAGATCCCGAGTTCGATGGTGAGCCTGTTGTTGTGTTTGAGCCTAATCCGGGTGACCCCATTGCGGACCCGGGTCCCGGCGGCAATGGCGGCAGCCCCGTCCCGCCTCCGCCTCCAATCGTAGACCCACCCGTATTACCGCCGGACGATCCGTCCTCCCATGTGAAATATCACGTTCATGGGGCCGACGTCTATGTAGTGTCGGAGATGGTGCAGTATTACTCCTCCGATGGCCTTCTTGTAACTGAGAGCCTTAAGGACTATACGCGAAAAAACATTCTCGGCGAATACGACACTCTTGACCACTTCCTAGCGGCGTGGAACTCTGAACATAAGAAACAAGCGATTATCGATGAGCTGCGCGCGCGTGGCGTATTCCTGGATGAGCTGCGGCTCGAGACTGGACAGGAGCAAATGAGCGACTTTGACCTCATTTGCCACATTGCTTACGACCAGAGACCTCTTACGCGCAGCGAGAGAGCCAATAGTGTCAAGAAAAAGGGCGTGCTCTATGAGTATGCCGGCGTCGCGCGTGAGGTCCTTGAAGCGCTTCTCGACAAATATGCGACGTCGAACCTCGTAGACTTGGACGACACCCACGTCCTCGACCTCGAGGAATTCCGTCGGTTTGGCAGCCCAATGAAGATCGTCGCCGCATTCGGCGGCAAACAACAGTACATTCAGGCAGCGCAGATGCTCGAGGACGAGCTCTACATCGCATAGAGAAAGGTAACGATAGCAAATGGCACTGGGATCTCTCGTAAAGACCCTGCAGAACATCATGCGCAAAGACGCCGGCATCAATGGCGATGCGCAGCGCATTGAGCAGATGACTTGGCTTTTCTTCCTCAAGATTTACGATGCCAAGGAGCAGGAGTGGGAGTTTCACGATGACTCCTATCAGTCCATCATCCCCGAGCGCCTGCGCTGGTATAGCTGGGCGCACGATGCGAAAGACGGCAAGGCGCTTACTGGCGATGAGCTTCTCGACTTTGTGAACAATGATCTATTCAAGACTCTTGAGAGTCTTGAGCTTGCACCTGATGCGCCTTTGCGACACGTCGTCGTCAAGGCTGCTTTTACTGACGCCAACAACTACATGAAGGATGGGATTCTACTTCGTCAAGTCATCAACGAGATTGACGAGTCGGTTGATTTTACCGAGTACAAAGAGCGCCACGCCTTCGGTGAAATTTACGAGACCATCCTGAAAGACTTACAGTCCGCGGGTAATGC
>NZ_JBCPDN010000100.1:0-4435 GCF_040915425.1 Collinsella aerofaciens
ACGGCTCTCACGAGGAGACCTTCCAGCTTAACCTCGACCGCACCAAGGAGCTCGTTGAGCTTGCCCACTCCAAGGGCATGTCCATCGAGGCCGAGGTCGGCGGCATCGGCGGCACCGAGGACGGCGTGACCTCCAGCGGCGAGCTCGCTGATCCTGCTGAGTGCAAGCAGATCGCTGACCTGGGCGTCGACTTCCTCGCCTGCGGCATCGGCAACATCCACGGCGTGTACCCTGCCGACTGGGCTGGCCTTTCCTTCGAGCGCCTGGGCGAGATCAAGGCCCAGACCGGTGACCTGCCCCTCGTCCTGCACGGTGGCACCGGCATCCCCGAGGATCAGATCAAGAAGGCCATTTCCCTGGGCATCTCCAAGATCAACGTCAACACCGACCTGCAGCTCGTCTTCGCCAAGGGCGTCCGCGAGTACATCGAGGCTGGCAAGGATCAGCAGGGCAAGGGCTTTGACCCCCGCAAGCTCCTCAAGCCTGGTCGCGACAACATCGTTGCTCGCACCAAGGAGCTCATGGAGGAGTTTGGCTCCGTCAACAAGGCGTAAGTAGCGGTTTAACTTTCCCGTCGGTGGCCCCGTTTCCCCTACGCTGTTTCCCTCGCGCTCACCCGGCTTCGCCAGAAGTCGCGCGACGGAATCAGCTCCAGGGAAACGGGGCCTCCTTCGTTAACTCGCTACAGGGTTACTGGGCTGAATTCATTTTTATAGGTACCGTTTATCGGCGTTGAGGGCTCCTTTGTTGGGGCTTTCTTTTTTATCTCGGTACAATGGGGGTTGTCTATCGTTCGACGCGGGAGTGGTTATGGCTGTTATTGATGTGCTGCCTTCGGATGGGAAGGTTATTGACGAGGGTCCTGTTGGTTGCTCTGTTGATGTTTGCTGTGATGACTTTCGTCATCTCGATGTTGGACTGCCGCCCGAGATTCTTCGTCTTAAGGATGCCGGGTATTTGACGCAGGCTGTTGCTGCCTGCAATCGCCTTTTGGAACAGAACCCCGAGCCTTCGCTGGCCGCCTGCGTTCGCGCCGAGCGGTATCGCATGCTCGAGACGCCGCTTCATTTTTCGGTGTCGCGTGATCGAGCCATTGCGATGATTCGCGAGGAGTGGCCAGAGTTTACCGAAGAGCAGTTTGACGACCTGATTGATCGTAAGCGTATTGACTGGCGCTTTATCGATGGCGAGCTGTTCGTTCTTGACAACTTCCTTAATTCGCTTCGCGTTTATCCCAAAGAGGTCCCCGGCATGCGTCCCGATCCTGTGGACGGAATTGCGCTACGCAACCAGATGCTCAAGGAGATGGAATCGCAGAATGGGCTGTCTCGCATCATTACCCTTAAGGCATCCGTGTCTGTCCCCGGTGCTCTTGAGGGGGAGGCCGTTCGCGCGTGGCTTCCCGTTGCTGCCGCCTGCCGTCAACAGTCTCAGGTCGAGGTTCTCGATATGACGCCGGAGGGGCATGTTGCCCCCGAGGATGCGCCGGCACGCACCGCCTCATGGTGTTCTTCGACCGATCGCTCGTTCTCGGTAACCTATCGTTATCACATTAATGCTGCCTATTGCGACATTTATGGAGGCGCGCTGCCCGAACGCCCGTGCACGGATGCACCGCTGCCCGAGGACGCTTCCGAGGACCGTCCGCACATCGCGTTTACGCCGTATCTGCGTCAACTGACGGCGCACATCATTGACGGGCTCGTCGATCCGCTTGACCGTGCTCGCGCCGTCTATGATTATCTGACGCAACATATCGACTATCGCTATCAGCCACCATATCTGCTTTTGGGCTCTATCGCCGATGACTGTGCACACTCGCTCCGCGGCGATTGCGGCGTTATGGCGCTCACGTTTATCACCATGTGCCGCATCGCGGGCGTGCCTGCCCGTTGGCAGAGCGGCCTGTATGTCGCGCCCGATTCGGTGGGACCGCACGACTGGGCCGAGTTCTACACACCTCAGACCGGTTGGCTTAACGCCGATATTTCGTTTGGTTCCTCTGCGCGCAGAATGGGGGAGGAGTGGCGTCGCCAGCATTACTTTGGCAACCTCGATCCGTGGCGCATGGTGGCAAACTCCCAGTTCCAAGCGGACTTATTCCCTGTATCTGATGGCATGCGTGAGGATCCCTATGACAACCAGATGGGCGAGGCCTCGGTTGACGGACGTGGATGCCGTCAGCGGGAGATGTTGCGCAAGATTGAGCTTATCGAAATGCTTGAAGTTCCATTTTCGGACTAATCAACAGAAAGCTGTGATAAACTAACTCACGCATTACGTGCCCGAGTGGCGGAATTGGCAGACGCAGTGGACTCAAAATCCACCGTTGGCAACAACGTGCGAGTTCGAGTCTCGCCTCGGGCACCATACATGCAAGTGAGCGTTCAAGGGGGTCAAGGCCCCCTTTTTCGTGCCGAACTCGCGTGAGCGCGCGGAGCGTTAGGCAAACAGGCCAGCGGCCTGTTTGTAGCGGAGCGTGGCGAGGGCACCGTGCGCCCGAAGCCCGGGGCTTCGCGAAGCGAAGGCCCTTCGAGTCTCGCCTCGGGCACCATACATGCATCTGCGCTTCAAGGGGGTTACGGCCTCTCTTTTTCGTGTACGTAATGTGATAACGCGCTGCGCGTGTTATTATCCACAAGGCGTTGTTCCCGCAATGCCCTAAAGAGGAACCCGAGGGTTCCCACCTTTTGGCGCCAATGAGCAGCTGACTGGTCATACAACTTAGATTCTCTTCCTCATACCGAGGATGTCTATGTGTACGACCTGGTTGCAAAGAAGCGCCGGGTTATTTTTTTATGAATGGAGGTAGGGAAAATAGCTAAGTCTGATGACACCCGCATCAACGACGAGATCACTGCATCTTCGTGCCGTTTGATTGGCGTCGATGGCTCTCAGCTCGGCCTGTTCGCCATCCGCGATGCCCAGCGCGTCGCCGACGATCAGGGTCTCGACCTGGTCGAGATCGCTCCCAACGCGGAGCCGCCGGTCTGCAAGGTCATGGACTACGGTAAGTTCAAGTACCAGCAGGCCATGAAGGCCAAGGCAGCTCGTAAGAACCAGTCCAAGGTCGAGGTTAAGGAAATGAAGTTCCGACCCAAGATCGACGTTGGCGACTACGAGACCAAGAAGGGCCACGTTCTTCGTTTCCTCAAGAAGGGCGCACGCGTCAAGATCACCATCATGTTCCGCGGTCGTGAGATGGCTCACCCGGAGCAGGGTCTTAACGTTCTCGAGCGTCTCGCCGAGGATCTTAAGCCTTACGCTACGGTCGAGTCCAAGCCTAAGATGGAAGGCCGTAACATGCTTATGCTGCTCGCCCCGATTAAGGGCGCCTTTGATGAGGATAAAGCGGCAAGCGATACCAAGTAACTAGTGTTCTGTAACCGATTAAGGAGTATTTCATGCCTAAGATGAAGTCCCACAGCGGCACCAAGAAGCGTTTCCGCAAGACTGGTACCGGCAAGCTTATGCGCGCCAAGGCTTTCAAGAGCCACATCCTGAGCAAGAAGTCCACCAAGCGTAAGCGTGGCTTCCGTCAGGAGACCGAGATCGCCGCTGCCGACCGCAAGGTCATCAAGTCGCGTCTCGCCTAAGTTCGCGTTCCCGTTTTTCGTTTTACCGTCTAGGAGTTGATAGAACATGGCACGTATTAAGCGCGCTGTTGCCGCCAAGAAGAAGCGCCGTACCGTTATGCACCGTGCGAAGGGTTACTACGGTGCCGCTTCGCGTACTTACAAGCATGCTAAAGAGCAGGTCCAGCACTCCCTGCAGTATCAGTATCGTGATCGCCGCAACAAGAAGCGCGAGATCCGCTCTCTCTGGATCACCCGTATCAACGCTGCTGCTCGCCTGAACGACATCTCTTACTCTCAGTTCATGCACGGCCTGAAGGTTGCCGGCATCGAGCTCGACCGTAAGGTCCTGGCTCAGATGGCTTACGAGGACATCGAGTCCTTCAACGAGCTGGCTGCCATTGCCAAGAAGGCTCTCGAGGCCTAATAGATTCTGTTGAATCGCTAGGGGAGTGTCGCACTGTGCGCGGCACTCCCTCTTTTTATCCAGAGCGCTGGTTTATATAGCAAAAGCGCGGGTAGATAGACACTTACAGGTGACCGATCTTTATATATCTCTTAATCGAAGGGTCATCATCTGATACGTGCAGTTTTTCTGCATCAGCCTTTCTATTACTTATATAGGAAGCGATATGTTGTGTAGGAATTGTGAAGAGTGGAATTGACGTCCCACATCGCTTCGCGGTCTGGCAATATATCTCCTTGCCGCGCGGCCCGGTCGGACCGGGAACCAGCGCAGGCGTGCACCTTGAGAACCGGATACTGCGAGGATGGACACTTCAAGTGTCGCATCCGGGCAGACATCGAACCATTTGAAATGGTCTAACTTGGATTTGTTTTTCGCAAGGCCGCCGAGAGGC
>NZ_JBCPDN010000101.1:0-4403 GCF_040915425.1 Collinsella aerofaciens
TGGAAAAGCGGCAAGAAAGCCGTCTTGGGCAGCACTGCGCCCACGTAGCCAAGCGACGCCTGAGTCATATCGCTGTCGAGTACAAGCGGCGGAACATCCGAAAGCGTCTCGATGGTCGCCGGCGTACGATAGGTCGTAGCAACGCCGTTAACGACCTCCGCGATGCTGGTCTTTAGGTGAGCCATGAGCTCAACATCAAAGCCGCGCAGCGTTCCCTCGAGCACGCAGGTGTCGGGGATGACGTTGGCCGCCAAGCCGCCGGCGAACTTACCAACGGTAAGTGCGACTTCCTTGGCCGCCGGCACCTCGCGGGAGATAAGCTCCTGGAGCGCCAGGTGCACGTGGACGCCGGCCGTGATGGGGTCGATGCAGATCTCGGGGCTGGAACCGTGGCCGCCCTTGCCCTGGAGCGTGATGCGGAAACCGTACACACCCGAGAGCGCCGGGCTGCCGTAGAGCACCAGGCCAAGCGGCGACTGGCTGTTGACATGCATGGCAAAAGCCGCCTGAGGGCGCGGGTTCTCGAGCAAGCCGTCGGCGATGGCAGCGCGTGCTCCCTCAAAGGTCTCCTCGCCCGGCTGGAACAGCAACTTGACGGTAGCGTTGGCCTCCACAAGCTCGGCCTCTCGAGCCTTGAGCAAACGGGCCGCGCCGAGCAACGCCGTCGCATGCATATCGTGACCGCAAGCATGCATGCAGCCGTTGGTAGAGGCGAAAGGCTCGCCCGACTCTTCGGCAACGGGCAGGGCATCCATGTCGCCACGAAGCATGACGACCGTTCCGGCCTGCTCGTCCTTGCACGTGCCATTGCCCTGAGCGGCCGCGGCCGCACCGGCACCGATCAGGCCAACAACACAGGAGCCGTCGACGAGCGTGGTATGGGGGATGTCCATCTCGTCCAGACGTGCCTGGATATAGGCAGACGTCTGCGGAAGATTGTTACCGAGCTCGGGCATCTGGTGTAGATCGTGTCGCCACGCAGCGAGCTCATCGGCAAATGCCTGGGCTTCTTTGACCAGGCCATCGCCGATAGCGGTCTGCGCCGCCGTGGTAGCCTGAGGCGCTGGTTGCGGTTGAAAATCGGACAGAGCTGGTGCCATAGATGCCCTCCAGTAACGTTTTTGCAGCACGCACTTTGATAGCGTAAAGTGCAAGGCACAACTGTAAAGGCATGACATAAAAAATGCCGCCCTGGGAGGGCGGCGCAACAAGTTGTTTACAATTGCGGGCGAGATTTTCGGCGCAAGAAATCGAAATGCGTCTCGCTCAAGATAATCGACAGGAAGATGAGCGCAAAGCCGGCAAGCAGACGCGAGGTGAGCGCCTCCCCCATCAGCAGCACCGAGAACAGCACACCCGAAGGCGACTCCATCGATAGGAGTAATGAGCCCGTCGAGGCCGGGACGTGCGCCAAGCCGACGTTTTGGATGAGCAGCGCCACGCACGTGCAGCCCACCGAGAGGAAGGCCATCACGCCGATAAAATCCGGCGTCCATACAGACGAGGGCGCTTGGGTCTCGAACAACAGCGACGAGATCAGGCTCAAGACGCCATTGCCCACAAACATCCAAAACGTGATGACGTTGATGTCCATCTTGCGACCGTACTTGGCGGTCACCGCCATCTGAATGGCAAAGAAGACCGCGCCGCCCAGCGTAATGGCATCGCCGGCATTGAACTCGACGCTATCGAGCGCCACCAAGCCAATGCCCGCCAGGCACAGCAACGCGGCGCCTAAGTTGTAACGGGTAAGCTTTTCGCCGCTTAGGACGTAGCTCGCAAACGGAACCAAGATGCAGTACGTGCCCGTCAAAAACGCGCTTTTGCCTGCCGTGGTCTGTGCCAGGCCGATCGTCTGCAAACCGTAGGCACCCCACATGAGCGCGCCCATGCCAAGCCCGACGATTAGGTTGCGGGCATTGAAATGAGCGATGATGCGCTTATGGAAAATGGCAAACATAACCAGTGATGCCGGGAGAAAGCGAACGTAGACCAGCTCGAACACCGGAATGGTGTCGAGCGCGCCCTTCATAGTGGTAAAGGAGTAGCCCCAGATGACCGCCACCGAAAATAGCAGAACTTTCCAGAACAGCGGCGAGCGTGCACCGGCACCCCGGGGAATACCGCCCGCGCCCAAATCCTCACGGGCCACAGGGCTATCGGGCATGTTTTCGATTTCGTTGGCAGCGTATTGGGCCATGGAACATCCTCGCACTCAATCTGGGCGTGGTGTCCGCACGCGTATGGCTGCGCGCCGCCTCATGGTCAAATAAAAACAGGGCGCACCGGACCCCCGGCACGCCCCGCTACTGTAGCAACAACCAAGCAGCCCGTGCAATCCAGCCCGCTAAAGCGTCGGCAAAGTGAACCTCGATGCTCCGGCAATGTCAGCGAAAACGACCCTAAGCGAGCAAGGTGACGTGAAATGAAAGGGCGCTGACCTTCTGGTCGCGCCCTTGAAATTGAACGTCAGATTGCCGCTTAGGGGCGTTTGCAGCGTCGAGCCGTTACGCGGTTTGGTAAAACCGCGTAACTAGATTAATTTGGTTGACTCCAGCTTTTCGATGATCCAGTCGTTGGCTTTGATGACCGGGCGGCGAAAGACGACGCCCAGGGCCAGCGACGGGATCAGATAGCTCGCCAGAATGCCTAGCTCAATCCAGTACTCCATATGGTAGGCACCAGCCATGGCGGCATGCATGGCGTTGATGCCGTGAGTAAACGGCAGGAACGGATAGATCGCCTGGAACACGGGGCCGGTCATCTCGATGGGGAACGTGCCGCCCGAACCGCCGACCTGCATGACCAGCAGCACGACGGCGAGCGCCTTGCCGATATCGCCAAACGAAACCGTAAGCGTGTAGACGATATTGGAGAACACGAGACTCGCGACCCAGCCCGCCAGCACAAACTGCAACGGATTGTCGCACTGGATGCCAAAGAACAGGATGTCGCCCGCGCACACGAGCGTTGCCTGCAGCAGGGCCAGACCGCCAAAGAACAGGTAGCGGCCCAGGTAGATCTCGTGCAGGCGCACGGGGATGAGCTCGTTGATGAGCTCATCGTCAACCGAGACCTTCATCATGGCCGCCAGCACGATCGAGCCGACCCATAGCGACAGAATCGTGTAGAACGGTGCCATGGCCGAACCGTAGTTACGAATCGGATAGACCGGCTTGCGATCGAGCGCGACGGGGCCGGAAAGCGACACGGCCAAACCCTCGGGATCGTTGCCAATCATCGTCTTGATCGTGGCAAGGTCGTCCGACATCAGGGCGCCATCGAGCTCGTCCTTAAACGCACTGATTTTGTCCGACGCCTCGCCCAGCTGATCAGAAGCCTTGTTGACCAGCTTTGCAGCCTTGGAGAGGCCCTTTGCCAGCGAACCGGATGCGTCGGTCAGGCCGTCTACGGCGCTATCCAGATCGCCCGAGATGCCATCGAGCGAGTCCAGGATGCCCGAAACCGTCTTCTTGAGCTCCTTGGCCTTAACCGAGAACGTGGAATCGTAGTCGGACTTGGCGCCCGAAATGCCCGCCTTGGCATCGGCGATGGCCTGATCGACCTCGGCACGCGTGCTGTTGACCTCTGCCATGCTGTCAGAAAGGGACTTAGCAGTTGCCGTCAGGTCCTTGGCGTTGTTGCGATACTCCACCGCGATCCTGCCCAGCGATGTTGCCACAGATTTAAGGCTCTCCTGGAGCTTTTCGTCACTGACCTGCTCGGCAAAGCCGCGGAGCTGGTCGGCCGTGGCGTCGATATCGTCGGCACGTGTATTGAGCGCCGCCGCGGCATCGTTGAGCTGAGACACCGTAAGGTCGACATGCTGATTCGCGGCATCGAATGCCTTCGCAAGCTCGGCGGACACGTTGTCGAACGAGCCCGCGCTTCCGTCAATCGCGGCGTTGATGGCGTCGTTGGCGGCCTTCAGCGCTTCTTTGGAACCGCTCATGCCGCTCTTGGCATGCTCCATCAACTGCTTGGTCGACTCATCGACCGTACCCGTCTGCTGGAGCATACCGCTCGCCGACGTCAACGAATCGGACGTAGAGCTCAAAATGCCCGCCAGCGACGAAGCATTAGCCTGAACGTCTTGCAGGTCCCCAATCGAATCGCCGAGCGTCGAGGACAGGTTGGCGATAAAGTTGCTGACCTGGTCGGTGCTCATGTAATCGAGCAGGCTGGACACCGTCTTAAGACCGATGCTCGTAATGGTCTCGGTAAAAGATTCGTTAACCTGGTTCTGAACGGCGCTCGAACCCTTCTCGGTCACGATCTGCGCGATGGCGTTGGCCTTCTGATTCTCGTAAAACTCGATATCGGCATGCTTAACGTCGGTCGAAAAGAGCGTCATCATATCGGCACTAAACGTCTTAGGGATAACGACAGCCGCATAGTATGCG
>NZ_JBCPDN010000102.1:0-4276 GCF_040915425.1 Collinsella aerofaciens
AGGACGGTGACGTGGACGCCCGGGTGGTTGTTCACGACGTAGTGCACGAAGTTGCTGCCGATGAAGCCGCAGCCGCCAGTGACGATGATATTCTTGGGTTCGAAAATCTCAGACATGAAAATCCAATCTGAAGCATGTACAGCTTCTTTAGTATGCCGCAGGAAGTGACGCCGCGACGCTATTCAACAAAACTATCGGACATTTCGGCACGCGATAAGAGCCATAACCTTCGCAGAATTACTTCCCCTACAAAACGCCTCCGGAATGCAGTCTTTGTCGTACCGGAAGACCGAATTCCCAGTTTTATCGCGTAAGTACTTATAGAAGAAGTCCTCCCAGCTTTTAAACTTCTCACTGTCTGCAAACGCTTCCGGCTCTTGCAGAACTGCTTTGGCATCTAGCCCTGAAATTACGCCGGAGCTCAGCAGAAGCCATTCGAACGACTCGGGAAGACAAACCGTAACAGTATCGCGGTGAATGTCTTGCAGCTTAAGGACGCGGTCCGCATAGCACCCAAATGCCGCCCCGTCCGCGACAACAAACACGCGATCGTCGAGATGCTGATCCAACCAGCCCAAAATCGCGCTGTTCGTCATGGCCGAAGTACAGGTAAGCTCACTGTCAGCAAAATGCCGTTTAAAGAACTGGAAACCAGACTTACTGTCCTCGCATAGAAGGATAGAAAAGTCCTGTTTTGGCGCCGACCGGGAAATAGCATAACGATGATTCCCGCGATCTTGATAAACAGGGACGAAAGAATGGTATTTTCCGCTCGTCTTAATCTTGTAAATCTCATCCACGCTATACGGAAGATTGGGGAAATCAGCCCTTGAGATCAGCACGAAATAATTCGAGGAATACAGCACATGATGGGCAAACTCATCAGAATGGATCTCTTTTAAGCCCTCATCGACAAATACAATCGAGTCATGAACGGACGAAAGCTGGTTTCGCCAATCATAATCGGTCAGGGCGACACAGGGACAATCGCATTGCAAGGAGACACCCGACTGCTCGCCCGTTCGCATGTAGTCTGCGACCATGTCAAACAGTGTCGTCTTACCCGTGCCACTATCGCCACGCACAATAGTGATGTTCCGCTTGATGGTAAATGTGTACTTAGTTCCCCTGCGGCGGGAAATCTTAACAAGATGCGAACCGTTCATAAGCAGTACCTACAGATACGGAATCGACTCGTGAATCAATTCGGCCATGTTGTGAACGATTCGGCCGCTATTCACGACTTTAATTTTAAAATCCTCGCGACCAAAGTCCATCACATGATAGAGATTCACAACGAGCTTGCGGTCTTTCGCCATGTCAAGAATCCACTTGGCACAGTTGTCACCACAGGTAGAGGCGTTAAAAATATGCTTACGATCAAATCTCATAAGCAGCAGCGTTTTCACGCCACCAGAAAGCTGGAGCGGGGAGATGGATCCAAGCACGGGGCTTTCGATGACGTTTTCGGAGACAACATCCGATCGATCGACATCTTTAATTATCGAGACTGCATAGGGATCCGTAATCCAAGTAGACCGGTAAGAGTTTTTGAAATATGTCGCTGTGTTGT
The DNA here is from genome assembly GCF_040915425.1 of Collinsella aerofaciens. Taxonomy (GTDB): domain Bacteria; phylum Actinomycetota; class Coriobacteriia; order Coriobacteriales; family Coriobacteriaceae; genus Collinsella; species Collinsella aerofaciens_BW. The sequence continues at coordinate 1,574 of NZ_JBCPDN010000102.1, forward strand.
AAATCGCTTCTGGCATATCGCCAAAGTAGACGCTTAACACATCCACTCCCAATCATATTGTCTTTATGGTCAACGTAATCATAACGAAAGGGGCCACCAGATAAACGGTGACCCCTAAAAGAAAACAAGCTGGCGCTAGTACTCGCGCGGGCTGTTGACGATCTCGCCGGCGGCGACCTTCTTCAGGTGCCGGCCGTAGACCGACTTGCCGTAGGCCTTGGCGGCCTCCTCCAGCTCGGCGGTCGTGATCCAGCCGTTCTCCCAGGCGATCTCCTCGGGGACGGACACGGGAAGGTCCTGGGAGTGCTCCACGGCGCGGACGAACTCCGCGGCCTCGTGCAGGCTCTCCATGGTGCCGGTGTCCAGCCACGCGTAGCCGCGGCCGAGGGTGACGACGGACAGCGTCCCCTCCTCCAGGTACATCTGGTTGAGCGTGGTGATCTCGAGCTCGCCGCGAGCCGACGGCTCGACCCCATGGGCCTTGGCGGCCACGTCGCCCGGGTAGAAGTACAGGCCGGTTACGGCGTAGGAGCTCTTGGGCCGGGCGGGCTTCTCCTCGATGGAGACGGCACGGCCCTCCCCGTCGAACTCCACGACGCCGAAGCGCTCGGGGTCGTCCACGTGGTAGCCGAAGACCGTGGCGCGGCCCGACTCCGCGTTCTGCACGGCGCGCGTCAGGTGGCGCGACAGGCCGTTGCCGTAGAAGATGTTGTCGCCAAGCACCAGCGCGCACGGCTCGCCGGCGATGAAGTCCTCGCCGATGGTGAAGGCCTGCGCCAGGCCGTCCGGCGAGGGCTGCTCGGCGTAGGACAGGTTCACGCCGTAGCGCGAGCCGTCCCCGAGCAGGCGCTCGAAGTTGGGGAGGTCCGTCGGCGTGGAGATGACCAGGATGTCCCGGATGCCCGCCAGCATGAGGGTGGACAGCGGGTAGTAGATCATGGGCTTGTCGTAGACCGGCAGCAGCTGCTTGGAGGTCACGAGCGTGAGCGGGTACAGGCGCGTGCCGGACCCGCCGGCGAGGATGATGCCTTTCATATAATCCGTCCTCTACAATCGAAAATAGTTATAAATCGAGCGGTTAGTAAGAGTTTGATATTCTATTAAGTTAATCCTTCTCAATATTAACGAAAGAAGCAATTGATGAACAACCGCAAGGACACAACCCGTAGAGACGACATAACGAACGTGAGGGCCCTTGCAATATTCCTTGTAGTCCTAGGCCACAGCATTATTCTGTATTCAAGTGCGTGGGGATATTATCCAACTGAACAAAAATCAGTTCTGTTGGATAATCTCAAATTCTTAATAAACGGAATCCAGATGCCCTTGTTCTTTTCGTTATCTGGCTTTTGTTTTTTATGGAGCTGGAATCGATCAAGCGATTTTATAAATCAGGTCATTAAAAAAGCTCAACGCTTAATTATCCCCTATATCATGATTGGAATATGTTGGCTCTTCCCCATCAGGATGCTCGTTAAGTATCCCTACTACAATGGCCTATCTATACCGCACATCATTTTTAAATCAATTCTGTTGGGAGAAGACAACGGTCATCTTTGGTTTCTCCCGACCCTATTTTTCATTACAGCAGCCACGTCGTGCATCTTTCAAATACTCGATAAGAGCCCTCTAGCATGTTTTAAGGTTCCGATAGTTTTCGGCGCTTCAATTTATCTTTACCATTTTGGAATACCGTCATCGAACAGGTATATCAATTTGGCAGAAGCAAATGCGATATGGTTTGCGCTTGGCCTAACAATCCACTACTTGGAAGCAAACAAATGGTTCGAGAGTTATAAAAAGCGTAAAAGCCTATCAATAGTCCTAATACTAGTATTCCTTGTAAACTTACTAAAACAAGTGGTGCCCCCCATTGCTTCCACCGCCCTTACTTGCATGGCGGTTGCATCAATTTATTGCGTCATCCCCCAAAAGGCAAACCTGCTAACCGAAAAGGTTAGCAAAAACAGTATGGGAATTTATCTTTTTCATTCTCCACTGGTTTACATTTCTTTTACCTACTGGCCCAACATAGCCCCAATGGCGATGGCAGCAATTAACCTGATTGGATTTGGATCAGTCGCCTATATGTTGACAAATCTAATTCGAGCCACAAATATGGGTTGGATAATCGGAGAAACGCCAGGGGCGCCGCACGATAAGAAATAGGAAAAGCAAAAGCCAAGAAATACAGCTAATTAAACTGTTTCTTCCATTTATCAATGCTTGCCCAGGGAAGGTCGATCTCCGTTTTTACGGGATGGTTAATCCAATCAGCCATTTTAAGGAGATACCCAGCCTCGCGCTCAAGAACGGGAAGTCCCGTATCTTCACCGATCTGACGGGCTCGATTATCAATTGCAATGATTAGGGAGCGATGACCTCCATTTAAACAGCGAATGCCCGCATGGAGACGCGTCCCCACATAATCAAACTCCTCGGTTTCAATTACACGCTTAAGGTCTTCGATATTGGGGCCAATAACATTAAATTGCGTCAGATCGACTATTTGATCAAGACACCAATCAACATCATGGCTTCCTTGAACCCAGATCGTTACCTTTTCGTATTCCGACGACAGCAATTCCAGCATCTTACGGTCACGTTCCGCATCGAAACAATAATCGGTGTTAGCGTCGGATTATTTTAGCCAAATATAGTCGGCCGAGATTGACCAATCCCGGCCGACCCATTTTAGCCAAC
>NZ_JBCPDN010000103.1:0-3964 GCF_040915425.1 Collinsella aerofaciens
GCGATACCGGGCACGTCCTCCAACTCATCGGCCGAGTCACTCGGCTCCACGAGCGGGCAAATCACGTAGGCCTGCTGACCTTTTTCATGCGCTTCGCGGATGGCGCCATAGGCGAGGTCGCGGCTCGACTCGGTGAGCACGCGTGTCGACACGCCAGCGCCAGGGACGGGCCGATGGCGGATGATGCTCGTATCCAGATCGCCGTAGACCGAAAGCGCCAGCGTACGTGGGATGGGCGTTGCCGTCATAACGAGCAGATCGGCACCGGGGCCCTTCGCGCGTAGGGCGTTGCGCTGGCCAACGCCAAAGCGGTGCTGCTCGTCGATGACAACAAGCGACAGATGCTTGAACGCAACGTTATCCGAAAGCACCGCATGGGTGCCAAAGAGCACGTCAAGCTCGCCCGATTCCAGCTGGGCATGGATGCGCTCGCGCTCTGCGGCCGGCGTGGCGCCCGTCAGAAGCGCCCAGGACATGCCGGCCTGCGAGAGCAGAGGGCCGGTCTTATCGGCATATTGGCGCGCCAGCACGCCCGTGGGCGCCATAACGCAGGCCTGCGTGCCGCTATCGGCAGCCACAGCCAGCGCGCAGGCGGCAACGGCGGTCTTACCGGTACCGACATCGCCCAGCAGCAGACGGTTCATCACGCGCCCGCCATCGCACATGTCATGCAGGATGTCTTGGAATGCGGCCTCCTGCTCGTCGCTCAGCGAAAACGGAAGGGCCTGTTTAAGCGCGCCCAGATGCTCGCCCGCAGTGTGGGCATAGGGCACCACATCGACCAGGCCGCCGTCGTTGCGCAGACGCAGCGCCAGCTGCAGGTAGAGGCACTCCTCGTAGGCAAGACGCCGGCGTGCGATGTCGCGCTCAGCCATGCTCGAGGGAAAGTGGATCGAACGCAACGCGCGGGCATTGCTCATGAGCTTCCGCTTTGCGCGCAGCGGCGCGGGAATCGGATCGAACGGATTGCCGACGACCTCGAGCGCGCCGCTTACGATGCGGCGCATCCACGCCTGGCTCACGCCATCGCTCACGTAATGGACCGGCAGAATGGTGCCTGCGGCGCGCCCGTCCTCGAGCTTTTCAAAGTGGGGCGAGGCCATCTGCTTAAAGCCGTAGGCAAACTCGACCTTGCCCATCACGGCCAGGCGGTCGCCCTGCTTAAGCTGCTGGGCAATCCAGGGCTGGCGGAAAAAGGCGACCTGCAGAACGCCCGTCTCGTCAACAAGTGAGACCTCAGTCACCTGCATGCGCGGACGCGGCTGCTTTTGGACGATACGGTCGACCGTGGCAATGATGGTGCACACGGTACCGATGGGCGCCATCTCGATGGACCACGAGCGGGTAAAGTCGAGGTATCGATGAGGGATATGGAGAAGGAGGTCCCCCACCGTCCGAATTCCCAGACGGCGAAGGGCCTCCTCACGTTTACCCGAAACATATTTGAGTCGCGCGATATCCTCATCGAGCGCATTGCTCTGGGCAAAACGCTCCGAGACGCGCGGCACGGAGCACAGCTCGGACATGGGCAGAGCCTACTCGATCGAGAAGATCACGGGATAGAGCGGCTGCTCGCCACGATGGGCGTCGATCTCCAGATCGGGCTGAGCCTCCTCGATAGCGTCGACGATCTCCTGGAAGGCCTCGTCGGACAGCTCCTCGCCGGCCAGAATCGTCAGCGCGTCGCCCTCCTCTTCCTCCTGCATACGGTTGATGCAGTCGAGCGTGACCTGCTTCACGTCGGAGCCGACCACGTCGATGGAACCGGCGATGATGCCCATGACGTCACCGGAGTGAATCGGAGAGCCGTCAGAGGCGCTGGAATCGCGCACGGCGCGGGTGACCTCGCCATCGCGGACCTCGCTAATGGCGTCGACCATGGCGGCGACGGCGTCCTCGAGCTCGGAATCGGGCAGGACCGCGAACAGCGCGGAGAACGCCTGCGGAACGGTCTTGGTGGGAACGACGGCAACCTTCTTGTCCGTGCAGGCAGAAGCGGCAGCCTCGGCAGCCATGCGGATGTTGCCGTTATTGGGCAGAATGATGACCGAGGTCGCGTTGACCTGGTCCACCGCGCCCAGCAGGTCGGCGGTCGAGGGGTTCATGGTCTGGCCACCCGAGACGATCACGTCGACGCCGAGGGACTTGAGGATGTCGGCCTCACCGGAACCGGCAGCAACGGCGACAAAACCCAGCGCCTTGGCGGGCTCGACGGCCTTTTCTTGATCCTCGTGGATCTTGGCGGTACGATCGTGGGCCTCCATCTCCATGTTGTGGATAAAGACCTCATAGATCTGACCGAGCTGCAGCATGTGCTCGAGCACCAGGTTGGGGGTATTGGAGTGCACATGGATCTTGTAGTCGGGATAGGCGCCCACGAGCAGCTCACAGTCGCCCATGGAGCCTAGGAACTTAAGGCATTCGTCCTCGTCAAACGGGGCGTCGGCCTTAAACAGGAACTCGTTGCAGTAGCGGAACTCCGAGCCCTCCCAATCGTCGTTGGCCTCGATCTCAACGCGACCAAGGGCCGCGTCGCGGGCAGAGCCAGCGGAATCAAACGTGGCGGAGAAATCCTCGACAACGGTGCTGCGGCCAAGTGCTGCAGCCACAAAGTTCTCAAGGAAGATGGCGAAGCCAAAGGCGCCGGAGTCGACCACGCCGTTCTCCTTCAGAACGGGCAGCAGGTCGGGCGTGCGGGCGACGGACTGGTACGCCTCGACGACGATAGCATCGAGCGCATCCTCGGCCGAGAACTTCTTCTTCTCGCACTCATCGGCCTTGGTCGAGACATCGCGCAGGACCGTGAGGATCGTGCCCTCGATGGGCTTGCGGACAGCCTGGAAGGCAACCTTGACGGCACGACGGAAGGCGAAGGCAATGTTGGCGGACGTAATAGGCTCGTCGGCAGAGACAAGACCCTCGGCCACGCCGCGCAGAATCTGCGAGGTGATGACTCCGGAGTTACCGCGGGCACCCATCAGGGAGCCGTGGGTGATGGCGCCGGCGATGGCCTCCATATCGGCATCGGCGGGAAGGGCGGAAAGCTCCTTGGTCACCGAGGCGAGCGTGAGCGACATGTTGGTGCCGGTGTCGCCGTCGGGTACGGGGAAGACGTTGAGCTTGTTGATCTCCTCGGCCTTGTCGGAAACGGCAGCCGCAGCGATCGGAAAACAGGTGCGAATGGTCTTTGCAATCATGGGTATTTGAATCTCCGTTTTCGGATGCTAGTTCAGACGGCTCTTGAGCGCGTCGATATGGATGCCGATCTTAAGGCTGGCGAGATCGATCTGGGCGATCTCCTGCAGGGTAAAGGCAACGGAGCTCGAAAGATTGTGGCAGACGGACTTCATGTTGACGCCGTTCTCGAGCACGACGTGAAGATCGACCGTAAGGCCGTTCTCGTCGGCGGAGACAAGCACGCCCTTGCGGAGGCGCTGACCGGCAAGCAGGCGCACGCTCTCGGCGCCCTGGAGCTGTTCGGCCATACCGACGACGCCATAGCACGTCATCGCGGCATAACCGGCAATATCGGCAATAACGTCGTTCGAGACGCTCAGGCTGCCGTTAATGGTCTCAGACACAAGAATCTCCTTATCTGGTGCTCGCGGCACCATCTCGTGGGAGCAATCATTGGAATATTCTACAACGACCGCGCCATGTTGAGGTGGCGGGCCTCGGGATTACATCCTCGACACGAAATGTTGATACGGTAACGTTCGCGAACAGCGATCGCGGCATGAAAAAACCCGCCGCATAAGCGGCGGGTTTTACAACCTGGCTCCCCGGGTAGGACTCGAACCTACAACAGCGCGGTTAACAGCCGCGTGCTCTACCATTGAGCTACCGAGGAATTTAAAGCCCAACAGAAAGGGCTGAAAAATTCTGGCTCCCCGGGTAGGACTCGAACCTACAACAGCGCGGTTAACAGCCGCGTGCTCTACCATTGAGCTACCGAGGAATAGGT
>NZ_JBCPDN010000103.1:4059-4266 GCF_040915425.1 Collinsella aerofaciens
TAGGTGCGTGCTCTCAAGCAACGAAGTTTATTATACGGACGAATCAGCTCAGGGCAAGAACTTTTTTAAGAAATTTTCCGACCTAATCATTGGGCAGTCATTGGGGACGTTCTTAAACGAGTAGTCATTCAAGAACGTCCATTACAGTCGAAATTGTCAGCCTGGGACTGTCTCGGGCTACGATTGAGGCGCGCCCAGAACGGGCCG
>NZ_JBCPDN010000104.1:0-4089 GCF_040915425.1 Collinsella aerofaciens
GGCGTGGAGGACACCTTGGCAAGGCTCGACCTCGTCGCGCCCGACGGCAGCCTAAGAAACGCCGCGGTGGAGCTGTTCTGCGAGGGATCCGACACCTACCCCAGGATGAAGCTGGGGCTTCTGGGCGGCAACACCAAGGCCAAGATCCTCGACCTGCGCCGCGAGTGCGGCACCATGCTCAAGCTGCTCGACTTCGCCGAGTACTTCGTGACGTCGAACATCAGGCGCGAGTTCGTCATCGGCGAGACGGGCATGTACCGCAAGGAGATCCCCGAGATCCCGGCCGAGGCCATCCGCGAGGCGGTTGCCAACGCGCTGTGCCACCGCGACTACACCACCGGCACCGCCGTCGAGGTCAACGTGTTCATGGACACCGTCCAGATCGTGAGCCCGGGCCTGTTCCCCGAGGGCGACTCGCCGCAAGAGCACCTAGACGGTACCGCGAGCGAGTTCGGCCTCCGAAACCCCGCGATCGCGCGCACCCTGTTCCGCGCCGGCGTCATCGAGCAGTACGGCACGGGCATACCGCGCATCAAGGAGGCCTGCGAGGCAGCCGGCGTGAGGTTCCGCTTCGAGCAGACCGTCAACAGCACCGTCGTCGTCTTCGAGCGTCCTGGGTTACAGAAAGCGGCCTTCAGGAGAACCGCGGCCGACAACCGACCGCTCCTCAGCGAGCGCGAACGAGCAGCGATGGCAATTGCCGCCGCTCAGGGGAAAATCACGACCTCCGACCTCGCGCGGGAGTCCAATGTCGGTAGGAAAACGGCCTCGAAGACTCTGAAAGACCTTGCCGGGCGAGGCCTGTTGGAATGGGTAGGGAAAAGCCCGAAAGACCCGCACCAGTTCTACAGGATGCCAAGCGAAGTTTGAGGCTGCAGGTCCTAGCCGGGAAACAGGCCCATTGCGTTTGCTGCCCTCCCCCTGCTGGGCACTACTGAGTAATCTACTGGGCACTGCTGAGTAATCTACTGAGTAGTGCCCAAGCGCGAGTTGGCAAGTCCGCCGAAGCCCAGAGAAACGGCTCCGAAGAATATACTGACCGCTACTGACCGCTACTGATCGCGGCATTCGGCAGGCCCGCCGAATGCCGCGGTCTCCCGAGACTAGCAGAGCCGCCCTTATTGTTAGCGCTGCCGAAGCAAGCCCTACTTCAGCAGCAACTTGAATTTTCGTGCGATGAGCCTCCCCGGAGCCAAGAGCCTTTTGCCCTAATCACAACACCGCAATTCAAGCACCGCAGAAAACTCCATTAGCGATGAACCAGCCACTTGAAGACGTGATCAAGGTGCGGCAAGGGGTCAAATTCGGAAGTGCGGGGAAAATCGAAGAAATGCTAACCAGGCCCCAGTTTTCGCTTCCGCGAACTGCGGTTTTGGTGCTAAAAATCGCGTTGTGCTCGAAGGTTCTCGATTTTCCCCGCACTTCCGTAATTACATCCTTGGATCGAGAGTGCAGGCAACAATGACGTCATCCGCGATAGCACCCAACAGTCACGGACGTACAAAAGGCCGTTGCCGGAAGCCTCCATACAACGACTCTTCTTTGCGTGCGCCACGCTCGCAATGCTCCATTAAATGTAACTAATTGATTTGCTATATACCATTCATAATGGCACATAGCAAATCAATTAGTTACATGTGGAGGCAGAACATGAGGGAGTACGTCGAGAAGCAGCTGCACACTAGAGTCGATTGCGAGCCCAACGACGCCTCGGAAATAACGACGCAAAACTCTTTCCGAAAGTGTAGGTGAGCGAAATGGCGACTCATGCATACGATGACCTTTATTCTTATCTAGCCGCATTCAAGAACAGCTCTCTTGCCGAAATAATTGCGTACCTTTTTGTGCAACAAAAAAAAGCCGCTCAACCTGCGGCTTTTCTTATTTGGGCATGAAAAAAGGCGACCGCCCTATGTGGACGGTCGCCTTTGTAAATTGTTGTGTCAGTTGCCTTAGGCGCGGGTCTTGATCTCCTCAGTCACCTTGGCAACAAACTCGTCGACGCTCATCTGAACGGTCTCGTTGGAGCGATCACGGACGGAGATGTTGCCGGCCTCGACCTCCTTCTCGCCCAGGATGAGCATGTAGGGCACGCGGTCGATGCTGCGGGCCTCACGGATCTTGTAGCCGATCTTCTCATCGCGGTCGTCGCAGACCACGCGGATGCCGGCCTCCTCCAGCTTGGCGCACACCTCGTGGGCGTAGTCGCGGCTCTTCTCGGAAACCGGAAGTGCCTTGACCTGCACGGGAGCCAGCCAGGTGGGGAACTTACCCGCAAAGTGCTCAATCAGAATACCGATGAAGCGCTCGATGGAGCCAAAGCATACGCGGTGCAGCATGATGGGGCGCTTCTTGGTGCCGTCGGCGTCAACGTACTCCAGGTCAAAGTTGAGCGGCATCTGGAAGTCGAGCTGGACGGTGCCGCACTGCCAGGTACGGCCGAGCGAGTCCTCCAGGTGGAAGTCGATCTTGGGGCCATAGAAGGCGCCGTCGCCCTCGTTGACCTCGTAGTCCATGTGCAGCTGCTCCAGAGCGGTGCGCAAGCCCTCCTCGGCGCGCGCCCAGTCCTCGTCGGAACCCATGGAGTCCTCGGGGCGGGTGGAAAGCTCAACGTGATACTTAAAGCCAAACTTCTGGTACACGGAGTCGATAAGGTTGACCACGCCCACAATCTCGTCGGTCAGCTGGTCGGGACGCACAAATAGGTGGGCATCATCCTGGTTAAAGCAGCGCACGCGGAACAGGCCGTGCAGGGCGCCGCGCAGCTCGTGGCGGTGCACCAGGCCAATCTCGCCGGCGCGAATGGGCAGCTCGCGATAGGAATGCGGCTTGGAGGCGTACACCAGCACGCCGCCCGGGCAGTTCATGGGCTTAATGCAGTACTCTTCGTCGTCGATGACGGTAGAGTACATGTTGTCCTTGTAGTGGTCCCAGTGGCCCGAGGTCTTCCACAGCTGCTTGTTCATGATGAGCGGCGTGGAGATCTCCACGTAGCCGGCCTTGTGGTGGATCTCGCGCCAGTAGTCCAGCAGCGTGTTCTTAAGGATCATGCCGTTGGGCAGGAAGAACGGGAAACCGGGGGCCTCGTCTCGCATCATAAAGAGGTCCATCTCGCGGCCGATCTTGCGGTGGTCGCGCTTCTTGGCCTCCTCCAGCATGTGCATGTGCTCGTCGAGCTCTTCCTTGGTGGCAAAGGCGACACCGTTGATGCGGGTGAGCATCTTGTTGTCCTTGTCACCCTTCCAGTAGGCGCCCGAGACGCCGGTGAGCTTAAAGGCCTTAAGAGCCTTGGTGTAGCAGATGTGGGGGCCGACGCACATGTCGATGTAGTCGCCCTGCTGGTAGAAGGTGATGCGGGCGTCGTCGTCCAGGTCGCCGATGTGCTCGACCTTGTACTTCTCGCCGCGCTCCTCCATAAGGGCGATGGCCTCGGCGCGGGGCTTCTCGTACACGGAGAACTTGAGGTTCTCCTTGACGATCTTTTTCATCTCGGCCTCGATCGCAGGGAAGTCGTCCTCGCTGATCTTGACGCCCTCGGGCAGGTCGACGTCGTAGTAGAAGCCGTTGTCGGTCGCGGGACCGTAGGCAAAGTCGGCCTCGGGGTACAGGCGCTTGATGGCCTGCGCCATGATATGCGCGGCGGAGTGACGGATGACGTGCGTGACCTCGTCCTGCGGGAGCTCGGCCACCGAACCGTCATTGTAGAGTGCCTTCATGGGTATGTTTTCTCCTCTCGGATGCCTGATGCAAGTGCGTGCGATGCGCTCGGCGTTTTTGACTTGCATCATTATAGGCAGGTTGCCTTGGTATACAAGCGCCCGCCGCACCTTAATGGCACGGCGGGCGATTTTCTACGCATGCTTCATCGTGTGGGGGCGGGGCTGCGGAGCGCGGGGCGCCCGTGGCTTACGACCGGCCCGGCGATGGATGCGTTACTGGATGCGAGTTCGGCAGTACGGGCAGACCTTCCAGTGCGCATCGAGCGGGCGATGGCAGCTGGGGCAGACGTTGCGAACCTGGGTATCGCACACCGGGCAGACGACGAAGTCCTTCTCGATGGGCGCGCCGCACTGCGGGCAGGTGCCGTAC
>NZ_JBCPDN010000105.1:0-3918 GCF_040915425.1 Collinsella aerofaciens
GCCGCTGGGCCTGCTGGGCGTTGCCGCCGGTTTGGTTGCCTACACGGGCGACGACGTGGACGAGGCCGCTGCCAAGATTCTCGAGGCTCGTGCCGAGGCTCGTGCCGCCAAGAACTGGGATCTGGCAGATGCCATCCGCGATCAGCTCAAGGACCTGGGCCTGACGATTGAAGATACCGCCGCCGGCACTCGTATCAAATCTCTCTAATCCCCGCGGGTTTCCCAAGCACCCGACCTTGCCGTTCAAACCGTCGCTCGCGTACTCAAGTACGCGTCGCTCCTCTTTCACGGCAATCTCGGGCACTTGGAAAACCCGTACCGACCGCCCGAATTAATATTCATGGGCGGTCGTTTATTTTGTTTCGTTTGATAGTTGTATTTAGGAGGTCACTTTATGGCCGACAATCGCAAGCGTGCGCCTCGTGGCGGCAAGCAGGCTGCTTCTGGCTCGCGTCCGATTCGCCGCAATGACCGCGCTGCCGCTCCCAAGGGCCAGCGCGATCGCGCCCAGGCCGCACGTCCGCAGCGCGATCGCAACCGCGACGCTGTCCAGGCTCCCAAGGGCGAGTTTATCGAAGGTCGTCGTGCTGCCGCCGAGGCGCTACGCACTGGTTTTCCCATCAAGTGCGCGCTCATTGTCGAGGGTGGAGAGCGCGATGCCGCCTTGTCGCGCCTGGTCGACGACCTCAACGCCGCGGGCGTCCGCATTAAGTATGTGCCGCGTGCGCAGCTCGACGCACTGTCGAGCCATGGCGCTCATCAGGGCATCGCACTCGAGGTTGGCAACTTCCCCTATGCTGATGTCGCCGATATTCTCGACCGCGCAGGCGACGGTCCGGCGCTTGTCGTCGTGCTCGACCATGTGACCGACGACGGCAACTTTGGCGCCATTGTGCGCTCCGCCGAGGTCGTGGGCGCGGCCGGCGTCGTCATCGCCAACAAGCGTGCCGCCGGCGTGACCGTGGGCAGCTACAAGACCTCGGCCGGTGCTGTCATGCATCTGCCTATCGCGCAGGTTCCCAATATTGCCCGTGCACTCGATGACCTCAAGGCCGCTGGTTTTTGGGTGGGCGGCGCCTCCGAGCACGCCGAGGGCAGCTGCTGGGATGCTCCCTTCGAGGGCCGCGTGGCGCTCGTCATGGGCTCCGAGGGCGACGGCATCTCGCGCCTGGTGCTCGAGAAATGCGACTTTTTGACCAAGCTTCCCCAGCGCGGCATGACCGAGAGCCTCAATGTTGCCCAGGCGACCACGGCGCTGTGCTTTGAGTGGCTGCGCCGCAACGTCGGCGAGCTCATGGGGGAGGAGTAGCGCATGTCCAAAAAGAACCGTGCCAAGTCCAAGGCCAAGCGCTTTGGCGAGGGCTCGGCCAAGCCGATTGTTTCGGCCGCGACCTACGGCGTGGGCGGCAATGCGTTTGCGCAGGCCATCGCCGACCCGGTCTCGACGGTGCGCTCCAATAAGCCCGAGCTGCTGGTGGTCGACGGCTACAACGTGATCCACTGCACGCCGCGCTACGAAAAGCTCGTGTACGACCATTCAGACGATCCGTATTCCAGCGACGTTCACGATATGGCACGCACCGCCCTCATCAACGACGTCGCCGCCTTTGCCCAGGGCCGCTACGAGGCCGTGATCGTGTTCGACGGCGCGGGCAATATCTCCAACGAGCGCCCCAACCTGCCGGCCCGCGGCGTGCGCATCGAGTTTTCGCCGACGGGCGTTTCTGCCGATACCGTGGTGCAAAAGCTCTGCATCGAGGCGCGCGAGGAAGGCCGCGCGTGCTCCGTGGTATCGAGCGACGGCACGATCCAGGCCGTCGTCATGGGCAAGGGCGTTACGCGCATCTCGAGCCGTATGCTGGTGGACGAGATCAAACAGATCGACAACGACGTGCACGAGGCCGAGGAGGCCCCGCAGATCAAGATGACCCTGGGCAGCCGTCTAAGCCCCGAGGCCCTGGCCAAGCTCAAAGCTCTGCGCGGGAGGTAGGGGAGTTGGCGGGGCGATGCTGTCTCGCTAACTCCATTCAGCGATGTCGATCATTCTTTCGAGGCGCCATGTTAGCGCCTCTTTTAGATAAGGCAGTCTCGCTGTAAGAGCGTCGTTTTTGGATAGGATTTCGATTGCCTCGTCAACGAAACCCTCGAGTTTGTCGCCGTCAAACCAGCCCATGTCCTCGACGAGCAACATTTGTTTGGCGGGGCTTGAATGAAATTGTGCGCTGGTAAAACTGTGCTCTCCCGCCCTAAGCTCCTCTAGTGATATGTTGCACCAGAGTGATGAGCCCGAATCGAAGATAGGGGCAGGTCTGCAGGCTAGCGTGTTTACGTTTCGCACGAGGCCGAAGTTGCGCCAATGACGATCGTAGTTGGCAATGATGTCGTCACATACGATCATGCGGTCAAGGGCATCCTTGACGCCTGTCACCCCGAGCTCCTCGCAGTTTGCTACATATCGCTCGTAGTCGGTTAGCCGTTCATCTGCGTTTGCGTGCTGGTTTACATAGAACGCAGGGACATACTCTTCTTCATCAGTTAAGAAGACATCGCATGTGCTCAGGGCGGAAGTGCCCGTGCCCTCGAGCGAGTAAGGCACATAATCGCAGGCGTTTAGGATGCGACGGTGGAGCGCGGTCGCCACCAGCTCGTTATAAGGTTCCTGGTCCAGGTGCGCTCCTGCCTTATGCAGAATTCGACGTTCGCCCTCGCACGTCCAGTACTTTTGAAGATTGCCGTCCGAGGTGTTATCGGGCTTTGCGGCAGCCGCTTTTCCCTCTGGGGCAAAGGGTGCAATGGACAGCGAGACGTCATCAAAGGCGTTATTGAAGAAGTTGATATCCTCCCAGGTGAGACCGGAACCTTGGGGCCTAATCCAATACTGGTCGGATAAGGAGAGGCCGAGATTTCGCTGGACGAGTTCATCGGGAACATCGACTGCGGCTTCTGCAAGCAGGGAGGCTAGCCCAATGCGTGCGAGCGGGATACCGCGGCCACGCCACCAAGTGCGGAAAGAGTCGAGCGATATGGGGCTATTAGGGCCAAATACTCCAATAGGAGCGTGGGCGTAATCGATGTCGGCGCCGATATGGGTAAAGTCTTTTCGCGATGTGCTGTAGACCAGCTGAGCGACTTCGTGCGTACGATTCATGAGGGTGAACGCGATCTCGCTCTTACCGTGGCCGCGGCGGGGACGTCCCCCCGTTTTGGTCACGGAGCGGAGTCGCGTGTCGACGCTGTCTTTGTCGATGAGCCATACACCAGAAGCCTTGCGGGCGGTCAGCGCGCCGTTCTTAATGAGCTCCTGCACCCTGCGCGGGGTGATGCCGAGCAGCACGGCTGCTTCCTTGGTAGTAAGCATCACGAAACCCTTCGTCAAAACGAATAGTTTTATATATAGCAATTGTAATTAAAACTATTCGTTCTGACGAATGGTTTTGAGATGTGGTCGGGTGAAGGGCCTGTTGCGCCTCGTCGGCAATTCCTTTATTCTTAATTGGCTTCGCGCGAAAGCGCCAAGTGTGCCAGTGTGGCGCAACGGTAGCGCAACTGATTTGTAATCAGTGGGTTGCAGGTTCGATTCCTGTCACTGGCTCCATGAGAGTTTCGGGCTCTGTTCCCTTGTGGGACAGGGCCCGTTTCTATTTATGTCGATAAGTCAGCGTGTTTGGCGCCAACCAAGCTTCAGGTTTGTCTCGATTTGTAACACGAAGAAGCTGAAAACCGTTCTTACTGTTACAGAATGAGACGTAAGCGGAGGTCTCTGCGTAATATCTCGACCTGTAACAGATAGGGGAGAAAATGCTATCTAAATGTTACAGATCGAGACAAAGGTCGGACCGGTCCCAGTCATCCTGGTCGAGCGAGGATATTCGGACGCACGAGGGTGGAAAATCTTCCGCTTAGTGAATGAGCGTGGAT
>NZ_JBCPDN010000106.1:0-3894 GCF_040915425.1 Collinsella aerofaciens
CTGACCCCATATCGTTGGGGCCAGGCCCGATTTTGCCTCTTGACAATGTCCTGCTCATATTAAAAGGAACGTCCCCAAGTGCCGGCAGTGGGACCCCGCCGCCTCAACGAGTTGCGGTGAAATAAGGACTGTTAAAGGCTTTAAAGCCGCCAAACCATCCCTATTTCACCGCAACTTACGATATGCCGGCGTTACGGCCATCGCAGGTAGAGAACGGAAAGCGAAAACGCCCCTAAGCGAGCAAGGTGACGTGAAAGAGGAGGGCATTGACCTTTTGGTCATGCCCGACGATTGAACGTCAGATTGCCGCTTAGGGGCGTTTGCAGCGTCAATTGGTTAAGCGAAGACGATTAGGTTATCCCTGTGTATCGCCGGCTTCTCGGCCAAGTTAGCGAGCAGGCGGTTGCTGGCGATCTGGTCCTGGCGGCGGCCGGCAGCAAGCTCCAGCACGTCCGAATCGGCCTCGGCGATACCGCGGGCGACGACCATACCGCTCGGATCGCACACATCGAGCACATCGCCCTCGGCAAACTGGCCATCGACCTCGCGAATACCCACCGCAAGCAAGGAAGAGCCACGGCTAACCAGCGCCTTCGCAGCACCATCATCGACCGTCACCGAGCCATGCGCCTTGTCGCCCAGTGCGATCCACAGCTTGCGGGGTGCGATGTCCAGACGCTCCGCCGGCGGATCGAACAGCGTGCCCACGCTCTCGCCGCGGGCGAGGCGCACGAGCGCATCGGGCTCCTCGCCTGAGCAAATCACGCTCTGAATGCCCGCCGTCATCAGGATGCGGCTCGCGCGGATCTTGGTAATCATGCCGCCCGTTCCCACCGATGTGGAAGAATCGCCCGCCGAGGCAATAATCTTGGCATCGATCTTATGCACGACAGGAACAAACTCGGCCGTGGGGTCCTCATGCGGATTGGCAGTATAGAGACCATCGATGTCCGAGAGCGTCACGCACAGATCGGCAGAAACCAGGCAGCTCACAAGCGCCGCCAGTGTGTCGTTGTCGCCAAACTTGATCTCATCGACAGTAACGGTATCGTTCTCGTTGACGACCGGCACCACGCCAAGCTCCACCAGGCGCAGCAGGGCGTCGCGCGCGTGCAGGTAGGACGTACGGCGCGCCGTGTCGTGACGCGTGAGCAGCACGAGCGAGGTGAGCAGGTCGCGCGCATGAAACTCCTCGTCGTAGGCCGACGAGATGATGCACTGGCCGGCCGAAGCGCAGGCCTGCAGGCTCGGCAGGTCGCCGACCGGCTTACGGTCGAAGCCCAGCACGGGATAGCCACAGGCGATAGCGCCCGAGCTCACCACGACCAGACGCCAGCCGAGCTTGCGCAGCGCTGCGGCCTGATCGGCAAGCCCGCCGATAAAGGCGCGGTTGACCTTGCCGTCGGCGCCCACCACCGTGGACGAGCCGATCTTTACCACCATCGTTTTATAAGAAGTCGTCATACGTCAAACCAATCGAGTGTTGAGCAGGCGGGCGAGCTGGAGCAGCCGGGGCACCCGGTGCGGGACGGACGAAAATGATCCGTTTTCCTCCGTCCCCTTCGGATCATTTTGCCCAGGGGAAGGCCGAAGCCGCGGCCATGTTCTTGCGCACGAGCTCGTCGCGCACCTGAGCCAGGCCCTGCTCCATGCCCACCACATAGGTCTGCGGGTACAGGAAGCGCTTGAAAGCTGCGTCCAGATGATCGAGCGCCCAAGCACAGCGCTCGCGCGCGTCCTGGATGCTCTCACGCGGAGCCACCGCACTGCCATCGCGCACGATCGGCACCAGCAGCTCGCGATACTCAAGTTCGGACACGTCGGTCACCAGGGCGGCATCATTCACGGCCACGAGGGTATTGCCGCGCGCGGCGCCCTCCCCCGCCAGATGGTCCTCGTCGTAGATCATGTCGCAGACTGGGCCGCCAAAGCCGTCGTAATAACGGCGCACGCGTTGCACACCCGGGATCGTGCGCTTATAGGGCTGCTCGGAGAGCTTGACCACCGGCGTCCATGGATCTGTCTCGCTCGCACGGCGGGCGGAAAGCTTGTACACGCCACCCAGCGCCGGCTGGTCATAGCAGGTCGCGAGCTTGGTACCCACGCCAAAACTATCGATGGGCGCGCCCTGGTCCAGCAGCGACTGAATCGTGTACTCGTCAAGATCGTTGGAAACCGAGATCCCCACATAGGGCAGGCCCTCGGCATCAAAACGGCCGCGAACATACTTGGAGAGCTTGGCGAGGTCGCCGGAGTCGATGCGAATAGCCGACAGACGCTCGCCCACCGCCTCCATCTCCTTGGCAACCGTAATGGCATGCTCGCAGCCCTCGCGCACGTCATAGGTGTCGATGAGCAGCGTACAGTTCTTGGGGCTCGACTTGGCAAAGGCGCGGAAGGCCTCGAGCTCGGAATCGAAGCTCATCACCCAGCTGTGCGCATGCGTGCCAAAGACGGGAATACCATAGCGGCGGCCGGCGAGCACATTGGACGTAGAGGAGCAGCCGGCAACGTAGCTCGCGCGCGCAACGGCCAGGCCGCCATCGGGACCCTGGGCGCGGCGCAGGCCAAACTCCGCCACGGGGCGACCGTCGGCGGCGAGCACCACGCGCGCCGTCTTGGTGGCGACAAGCGTCTGGAACCCGACGATGTTGAGCAGCGCCGTCTCAAGCAGCTGGCACTCGAGCGCAGGACCGGTGACGCGCACCATGGGCTCGCGCGGAAAGACGAGCTCGCCCTCGGGGAAGGCGTCGATATTTACATGCGCACGAAAATCGCGCAGGTAGTCGAGGAATGCGGACTTGAACATCGCGCCGCCGGCAGGGGCCTCAAGCGAGGCGAGGTAGTCGATATCCTCGGGCGTAAAGCGCAGGTTCTCGACGAGCTCGGGCAGCTCGGCGGTGCCACACATGACGGCATAGGCGCTGCCAAAGGGATGGTCGCGGTAAAACGCGGTAAAACAACCCTGCTCATTGGCCTTGCCGCTCTCCCACAGGCCCTGGGCCATAGTGAGCTCGTACAGATCGGTGAGCATTGCAATGTCGGTGGGATGCGAGATGTCGGTCAAAGCCATGGGGCGACCTTTCGGATGTGTGGTGCAGAATTTGAGGGTTGGACGAGAGCAGAGCATGCGGACATGACGCCCGATGCGAGTCGGTTAGAGCAGGCCCATGCTGGTCAGGATCGTGTAGCCCATAAAGATGACAAACGCGATGAGGGCAAGGACAATGATGATTTTTTGAGCCGGCGCCATGCCAGGGATCTCGTTCTCGCCCATAGGCTCCTTGGAGGTAACCATGCGCTGGGCAAAGGTCATCTCGTCACGGCTCGGCTTGGGCTCGACGGACTTGGGACGGGCGGCCTTTTTAGGCTGAGGTTTGGGCGCGGCAGGTGCAGGCTTCGCAGCAGCGGGCTTGGGTGCGGGCGCGGGCGCCGATGCGGATGCGGCGTTCGCGGCGGCCTCCTCGGCCTTCGCACGCTCGGCACGCAGGGCAGCCAGCTCCTCACGCTCGCGACGGGCCTCTTCCCGAGCCTCGCGGCGGGCCTTCTCAGCGCGGAGCTCTTCCAACTCGGCGCGCTCCTCGTCGGACAATGGTTGGGACTCAAGCTCGGCCATGATATAGCCCTTTCTTTTAAAAAAAGCCGCCGACACAATGTCAGCGGCTTATCAAATCCATGGGTGGAGACGAAGGGAGTCGAACCCTCGGCCTCTGCCATGCGACGGCAGCGCTCTCCCAACTGAGCTACGTCCCCAGGACAAGTCGATATTTTACCTACGGCTCGCCAACTGTCAACGCCCAATAACCAGTCTTTTTGGGACCTTGATTATCGACTTTATCCGAACACCTCCCACATTCATCCGTACATGTACGGATGAATGTGGGAACCCGATAC
>NZ_JBCPDN010000107.1:0-3764 GCF_040915425.1 Collinsella aerofaciens
TTGGGACAGGCAAGCCTTCGAGGCCGAGCGCAAAATGGATTCTAAAAAACACCTTGCCAAATAGGAGCGTCAGGACGCAAGAAGCCCTCGCCACACGAAGTGCGCAGCGAGGGCTTCTTGCATGTCCGAGGACGCGCCGGGAGGGAACTTGCTCTCCGCCCGGGCAGGTAAGACGAATTACGCGACGGTGTAAACCCAGTTGTGCTTATCCTCAACAGCACCAGACTGGATGCCCGTCAGGGTCTCGCGGAGCTTCTTCATCACAGGACCGATCTCGGTGTAGCCAGCCGGGAAGGTCACAGTCTCGTCGGCACCGTAGACCTTGTTGTCGATCTCGCCAACCGGGGAGATAACGGCAGCGGTGCCGCACAGGCCGCACTCGACAAAGGTACCGGCCTTGACCTCGGCCCACTCGACGGGACGCTGGTCAACGGTCATGCCCAGGTCCTGAGCAACCTGAACGAGCGAACGGCGGGTGATGGAAGGCAGAATGGAGTCGGTGTGGGACTGCGGAACGACGAGGGTGCCGTCCTCCTTCACGAACAGGACGTTAGCGCCACCGGTCTCCTCGACATAGGTGCGGGACTCGGAATCGAGATACAGGTTCTCGGCATAGCCCTCGCGGTGAGCCTCCATCGTGGGCTTGAGGGACATGGCGTAGTTCAGGCCGGCCTTGATATTGCCGGTGCCGTGCGGTGCGGCACGGTCGTACTCGGAAACGCGCAGCTTAACGGGCTTAAGGCCACCCTTAAAGTACGGACCGACCGGGGTCACGAGAATGCGGAACGTGTACTCAGGAGCGGGAGCCACGCCAATCACGTCACCGGAGCCGATCATAAACGGACGCACGTACAGGGTCGCACCGGAACCGAAGGGCGGAACCCAGGCGGCGTTTGCAGAAACGACCTGCTTGACAGCCTCGACGAACTTGTCCTTGGGGAACGGGGGCATCTCGAGGCGCTGGGCAGAGTTATACATGCGCTCGGCGTTCATGTCGGGACGGAAGCAGACGATGCTGCCGTCCTCGGCGGTGTAGGCCTTCAGGCCCTCAAAGACCTCCTGGCAGTAATGGAAGATGCCGCCGCACTCGGAGACATGCAGGGTGTGGTCGGTGGTCAGGCCACCCTCGTCCCACTCGCCGTCCTTCCAATGGGCCTCGTAGCTGTAATCGGTCTTCATGTAGCCAAAGCCGAGGCTACCCCAATCGATATCCTTCTTCTCGACAGTCATATGTCGCTCCTTACATACACAGTTGCATACTCGCGAACCCGCACGCAAGGACCGAGGCCGACCGCGTCGCAACGTCGCACGCCCGGAGCGTAGAGCCGGACGGGACACGCGAGCAGCATCAAAGCCGATGGCACGTCGATTCGCATGCACGAGATTGTACTCCGCACGCGCGTCGGATAAAACGTTTTTCTTTAACTAACTAAAGTATTTTCATTTGACCGAAGCAAAAAGGCCCGCCACCGTAAGCGGTGACGGGCCTCAACTGTACGGTCTGCGCGCTGGCTCGAGCTAGGCGTTCTATTTACCCAGCTTGGCCTTAACCAGACCGACCACGGTCGGGATGATCGACACGGCAACGATGCCGATAATCAGCAGCTCAAAGTGCTCCTGCACAAAGGGAATGCCGCCAAAGAAGTAGCCCAGCAGCGTAAAGACCGTCGACCAGGTAATGCCGCCCAGCACGTTAAAGACGACAAAGTTGCGCCAGTGCATGCCGCCCATGCCAGCGATAAAGGGCACAAAGGTGCGGATAAACGGGAAGAAGCGACCCAGGAAGATGGCCAGGTGACCCCACTTGTCCAAGAAGTCCTCGGACTTTTTGATGCGCTCGGGCGTCATGGCCTTGACCTTGCCCGAAGCGATGATCTTGCGGCCAAAGAAGTGACCGATCATAAAGTTGCACTGATCGCCCAAAATGGCAGCGGCCCATGCGGTGGCCAGAAGCGCCACAATGTTAAAGCCGCCATTGTGGGCAAAGAAACCCGAGGCGAACAGCAGCGAATCACCGGGAAGGAACGGGAAGAACACCACGCCCGTCTCGATAAAGATGATCAGGAACACGCAGCCGTAGGCCATAAGCGGGCCGGCGGCGATCCAGCTGGCGATCGCGGTGCGCGGGTCCTTAAGCAGCTCGGCAATAAAATTGATGAAACCCATGAAGTAAAACCTCTCAGTTGTGGGCGCGGATACGTCCAAGTTGACCAGTATACGGTTGCGGTGCCCCCTCGTGCGCAACCCCACAAAAGCATGACTCCATTACCAGCAAGTTTGCATAACTGACACCTGTCGCGCAATGCCGCCAAGATTGTCCTTCCTAATCCCTAGCGAATCGCTATACTTTATTGAATCGCATTGCCATGGCGCTAAGGGAGGGCGGCCGGTGAGCTTTATCAATACCATTCGCGAGGACATCAAGACCGTCCAAGCGCAGGACCCCGCCGCGCAAAACGGTCTGGTCATCTTCCTTTCCTATCCTGGCCTGCACGCCAAGTGGAACCACGTGCCCGAGCACTGGCTGTGGGAGCATGGACATCGCTCGCTCGCCCGCGTGCTCTCGCAAATCACCCGTCATATCACCGGCGTCGAGATTCATCCCGCCGCACAGATCGGCAAGCACTTCTTTATCGACCATGCCATGGGCGTCGTCATCGGCGAGACCACCATTGTGGGCGACAACTGCGTGCTCTATCAGGGCGTCACGCTCGGCGGTACCGGCAACGAGACCGGCAAACGCCACCCCACCCTGGGCAACAACGTCACCGTGGGCACGGGTGCCAAGGTGCTCGGCAACATCCGCATCGGCAACAACGTCAAGATCGGCGGCAACTCGGTCGTCGTTAAGGACGTCCCCGACAACTGCACCGTCGTGGGCGTGCCGGGACGTATCATCAAGCGCAACGGTTGCCGTGTGTTCGAGGAGAGTTTCGACGCCAAGCAGCATCGCGAGTACATGCCCGATGACGCCGCCGAGCAGTCCGCCCTCAACCGCCAGGGCATCACCGAGAATGCCCGCCGCGTCAAGGAACTCGAGCGAGAGGTGGCCGAGCTCAAGGCCCTCGTCGCCAAGCTCGTGGACGAACGCTAGGAACGCAAGCGGCAAAAAACGACATCGGCATCAACGCAAAGGCGCGCCAGGGAATTCATCCCCGGCGCGCCTTTCTTTTTGATGTGACATGCGGGACTGTCCCTTTGTCACATTATGCGAACTGACTCAGATAGAGGTCGGCGTAAGCGCCCTCGGCTGCGAGCAGCTCCTTATGCGTGCCCTGCTCGATAATGTTGCCGTGGTCCATGACCAAGATCAGGTCGGCGTCCACGATCGTCGACAGGCGATGCGCGATCACAAAGCTCGTGCGCCCGCGCATAAGCGCGTCCATGGCGCGGCCGATAGCAAGCTCGGTGCGCGTGTCCACGCTTGAGGTCGCCTCGTCCAGGATGAGAATCGCCGGGTTGTTGAGCAGCACGCGCGCAATGGTCAGCAACTGGCGCTGGCCCTGGCTGATGCTTTCGGCATCGTTGGCCACGCGCGTGTCGTAGCCCTGCGGCATGGTGCGCACAAAGAAGTCAACCTGGGCGGCGCGCGCAGCCGCAACAATCTCCTCGCGCGTTGCCTCGGGGCAGCCGTAGGCGATGTTCTCGGCAATCGTGCCGTCGAACAGCCAGGCGTCTTGCAGCACCATGCCAAACTGCTGACGTAGCTCGCCGCGATCCATGCGGCTCGTATCCACGCCGTCGAGCGTAATACGCCCGCCGTC
>NZ_JBCPDN010000108.1:0-3597 GCF_040915425.1 Collinsella aerofaciens
GCGCTTGGCACGGCGGGCCACGCCCACCGGCGCCTTGCCGGCAGCGGATTGCTCGTCCATATTGCCCTCGCCTGTAATGACCAGGTCGGCATCGCGCACGCGCTCGTCAAACCCAATCAGATCGAGCACCGTCTCCACGCCCGAGCGCAACTCGGCACCAAGTGCCAACAACGCGGCGCCCAGACCGCCAGCGGCACCGGCGCCGGGCACGCCGAGCACCGAGCCAAATGTCCGCACGCCCTCGGGCACGCGCAACAACCCCTGAGCCCGCACCCCGGTAATCGCCGCATCGAGCAGGCGGCCGTAGCCGACCATCCAGCTGTCGTACCTGCCCAGCGCTTCGACATCGTCTGTCGGCAGGCCCTTTTGCCCGCCAAACACTGCAAGTGCCCCACGACGCCCCACGAGCGGATTCTCGACATCGGAAAGCACCACGACACGCGTGCCATTTAGCGCCCGAAGCGCCGGTGCCAAATCGATATTCGCCACGCGTTCAAGGCCCGCGAGGCCGGGGGCGATATTGCAGCCACGGCCATCGACAAGGTGGGCGCCCAGCGCCTGCAGCATGCCGGCGCCACCGTCGTTGGTGGCGCTGCCGCCCAGACCAATATAGATCGTCTTTGCCCCAGCACGGACCGCGCGAAGCATGAGCTCGCCCACGCCATAGGTCGAAGCCGCAAGCGCCGCCGATTCCGTGCAGGGCGAATACCCAATACCCGCCGCCTCGGCCATCTCAATAACAGCAGATTCGCGCTCGCCGTCCACCAGCATCCGGGCAGGCACGCGGTCGCCCAAGGGGCCTGCGACTTCACCTGCCACGACCTCACCGCCGCACGCGGCAACGGCATCGAGCGTTCCCTCGCCACCATCTGCCAGCGGCAACGCGCTTACCTGGGCATCAGGCCACACACGGCGCACACCTTCGGCAACGGCACCCTCCGCCTGCGAGCTCGACACGCTGCCTTTAAAGGAGTCGATCGCCAACAGCACGCGGCGGAACCGGCGCTGCACGGGGCCAAAGTCGAGCGTCTCGCCAGCGAGATCCCCAACACCCGCAAGCGCCTCGGCGTGGGCGGCATGCGCCTCAAGATCGGCCCCACAACCGCAGCCAGCACCATCGGTGCCACGCAGCCCACTAAAATAACCGCTCAGCACCGCGCGGCACTCGTCTGCCAGCACGCCGGCGGTCACATTAAACCGATGATTCAGGCGCGAATCGGCATTCAGGTCGTATAGCGACCCCAGAGCGCCCGCTTTAGCATCGGACGCGCCGTACACGCAGCGCCCCACGCGCGCGTTAACCATAAGCCCCGCGCACATGCAGCAGGGCTCGAGCGTTACGTAGACCGTGCAATCGGAAAGGCGCCAACGACCGAGCGACCGCGCGGCGGCGCATAGGGCCGCAAACTCGGCATGCGCCGAAGGGTCCTGGTCGAGCTCGCGGCGATTATGCGCCCGCGCGACGATCTCACCCGCGCGCACCACTACGGCGCCGATCGGCACCTCGCCCACCGCCGCGGCGGTACGCGCCTCCGCCAGCGCCTCGCGCATGAACTTCTCATCGATTCCGGTGCTCGTCATCGTTCGCCTTCCCTGTTGCAAACCCAAAACGATGCTATCATTACGACTCACGGAGAGATGGCAGAGCGGTTGAATGCGGCGGTCTTGAAAACCGTTGAGCGCGAGAGCGTTCCGGGGGTTCGAATCCCCCTCTCTCCGCCACTCTTAGTGACTCACCGGCGTCATGGTCCGCTCGAACAGCGCATCGACCACGTCGGCGATTTCGGATCGGCGCTCTAGTACGTGGCCCGATTCCCACCACATGGTAAAGAGTCGAATAATACCGCCGGCGACAAACTCAGACGTTGTCTCGAGCGATACGGGCGCGAGCGCGTCCTCGTCAAGCGCGATCATCACGCGCCCGCGTATGGAGCGCGCGATGCGGTCGCAAATCATGCTGGTCAGCATACCCGACATGCTGCTCGCCAAAATGTTATCCATGAGCTGCTCATGCGCCAGAATCAGATCCATGGCATCGGCGAACACTTCGTGGCGAAGCGTGCGTACGTCCTCGGCGCCCTCCGCGCCATCCGCATCGGCCCGCTTTTGCGGCAGGCCCGACATGAGCTCATCGATATAGAAGGCAAAGTAATCGTTTTTGTCGCGGAAGTGCTTGTAGAACGTCGTCCGACGAATCATAGCGCGGTCGCACAGCATGGCAACCGTCACGTCCTCAAACCGATGCTCTTCGAGCAGCTCAGTAAAGGCCTCGAACAGGGCCCGATAGGTTTTCTTGATGCGAAGGTCCATATATATCGCCCTCCTCAAGGAGAAGACAACGCTCACTAATCTGTCGCATATCTTACACCTGTATCGCCCGCCCCCTGGCGAATGGCCTTACCTTGGCGGAAACATAACGCTTACCGGAAAGTTCGGTATCGCCAAAGGTTGCGGGTATACTAGTAGCGTTACACCAACGGCAGCCGGCGGAAGACGCCGCGGCCATTCGAAACGGAGACACCATGATTCCCGTCATCATCGGTATCGTTGTTGTCGTTGTGATTGTCTGCGCCATCGCCGGCATCTACAACAACATGGTCACCAAGCGCAATCGCATTGATAACGCCTGGCAGAACATCGACACGCAGCTGCAGCGCCGCAACGACCTGATCCCTAACCTGGTCGAAACCGTCAAGGGCTACGCCAAACACGAGCAGGACACGCTTGCCGCCGTGGTCAACGCGCGCAACGCCGCCGTGAGCGCCACCACGCCCGAAGCCAAGATGGAAGCCGACAACGTGCTGACCGGCGCCCTGCGCCAGCTCTTCGCCGTGGCCGAGGCTTACCCCGATCTTAAGGCGAACACCAACTTTACGCAGCTCCAAGCCACGCTCGAAGACACCGAGAACAAGGTGAGCTACGCACG
The DNA here is from genome assembly GCF_040915425.1 of Collinsella aerofaciens. Taxonomy (GTDB): domain Bacteria; phylum Actinomycetota; class Coriobacteriia; order Coriobacteriales; family Coriobacteriaceae; genus Collinsella; species Collinsella aerofaciens_BW. The sequence goes on from NZ_JBCPDN010000108.1 coordinate 2,927, forward strand.
CCAGAGCTACAACGACTGCGTGCTTAGCTACAACAACGCCATCCAGACCTTCCCGGCCGTCATCTTTGCCGGCATCTTCCAGTTTAAGGAGCGCCAGGGCTTCGAGGCCGCCGAAGCTGCCCGCCAGGCACCGACCGTCAAGTTCTAACAGATCCGCAGCGTATCCTTAATCGGGTATATGCATAAACCGCCTCGTCGAATGCATACTTCGACGAGGCGGTTTCCTTTGTTGCGAAGGTCCCCCTCTAAGCACCGTGCATTTTTAGGAGTATTCAATATAACCAAGGGCTTCGGGCGCCACGATAAATGCCAAAGACCGCGAATATCCCTGCAAATCAAACGCTGTCAGCCCATAACCCCGTCCATCATTCGTAGAAAACATCGAGAAATCCCGATTTTTCGCCCGAAGTCGGTATGCAGTGGCCTTCGATTGCAGAATACTCGCAAAAATGCACGTCGCCACCACCCCCACATGCGCGAACCAAAACAAAAGCGCGGTCAATAGGCCGCGCACCATCTTTATTCAGATAAATTATTGCCCGTTGTGGCAACGCCGAGCCCGCAGGGCGGAGAGCAAGTTCCCTCCCGGCACACTCCGCACTGATATCTTCTGTATTGAAGACGTCGATGATGCACCCGTATACCATTGACGTCGACACCATCAGATGCGG
>NZ_JBCPDN010000109.1:0-3420 GCF_040915425.1 Collinsella aerofaciens
GGTCAAGGACACGTCGCTGGCGTTCGCCATCGGCGTGGGTGAGATGTTCTCGACCGCCAAGGCGCTGGTTGCCTCGCAGGTGAGCATGGTGCCGTTTGCAATCGCGGCGCTGATCTACTGGGTCTTTAACTTCGTCGTCGAGATGCTGCTGGGCGCCGCCGAGAAGCGACTTGACTACTACCACGACTAGCCTGTTCCGTCGTGCTTTTCAAACACATGGAGGTTCCCGTGTCCGGAACGGTAATGAATATATCGAACGCGCGCAAGGCGTTTGGCGGCAATGAGGTGCTCAAGGATATCTCGCTCGAGGTCAAGCGTGGCGAGGTCGTGGCGATTATCGGGCCTTCGGGCGGCGGTAAGTCCACACTGCTGCGCTGCGCCACGCTGCTCGAGACGCTCGACGGTGGCTCGCTCTCGTTTGGCGACCTTGCCGTCGCGACGGATGCGGGTTCGGGCGCGGTGTACGCAAAGGGCGATGTACCTAAACAGGCACGCTCGCGGTTTGGTCTGGTGTTTCAGAACTACAATCTGTTCCCGCACTATACCGTGATGAAAAACATCACCGATGCACCGATCCGCGTGCTTAAGCGCCCGCGCGAGCAGGCGGAGGCCCGCGCGCACGAGCTTATTGCACAGATGGGGCTTACGGGTAACGAGAACAAGGTGCCCTGCGAGCTTTCGGGCGGTCAGCAGCAGCGCGTGAGTATTGCCCGCGCCCTGGCGCTCGACCCGGAAATCTTGTTCTTTGATGAGCCGACCTCAGCACTCGATCCCGAGCTGACGGCCGAGGTTCTGCGCGTCATCAAGGATCTGGCCGCGCAGAACATGACGATGGTGATCGTGACGCACGCGATGCAGTTTGCCCGCGACGTTGCCGACCGCGTGGTCTTTATGGATGGCGGCCGCATTGTAGAGGAGGGTCCGGCCGAGCAGGTCATCGACCATCCGCGCGAGCAGCGTACACGCGAGTTCTTGAGTCGTATCGAGGGATAGGCTCAGCTATTTATTCAACTGTTTATTGAGGCGAAACCGTCGCAGGTCTTATGATTTGCGGCGGTTTTTTGCATCCGTGGGGTTCAATAATCGCCTCGCAAGCTCGCCCCTTCCTCTCGCCGCCTGTATTCATACGTGCGCCGAAAGGTGTGCATGGACAGTCGCCTGTGAGGGTAGGGTGGTGGCATAGGACATTTGGAGGGTGAGTCGGCTCGGCTGCCGACCATGCTGCTCCCGGGACGGCATCGACCGCGAACTCTCCCCGTTGGCGTCGCGCATCGCGCGCGACCCTGCAAGGAGGTCATCATGGGTGCTCCCAAGACCGGCAACGTAAGGAACGTGGTGCTCGTAGGCCAAGGCGGGGTGGGCAAGACTTCACTCGCCGAAGCCATGCTCCACCTTTCCGGTAAGACCGCCCGCCTGGGCGGCCACGACGGCACCAAGCCCACGCTCGACTATGACCCCGAAGAGGTCAAGCGTTCATTCTCCATCTCGACGACCATCGCGCCGATCGATTGGAAGGGCGCCCGCATCAACGTGCTCGATGCCCCGTGCTACCCCGATTTTATCGGCGACGCCTTTGCCGCGATGAGCGTCTGCGAGACGGCGCTGTTTGTGGTCGACGCCGAGGCCGGTCCGCAGCCGACGACGGTTAAGCTTTGGTACGCCGCCGAGGACCTGCGCCTGGCGCGTGCGGTGTTCGTAAACCGCTTGTCGCGCTCCGAGGCCAGCTTTGCGACCACGATGGACCTGCTGCAGGAGCGCTTTGGCACGCGCCTAGGCGCCGTGACCCTCCCCTGGGGCGAGGGCGAGGACTTTGACGGCATTATCGACCTGGTGCGCATGAAGGCGCGCCATTGCAACGGCACCGAAGCCGTTGAGTCGGAGATTCCCGAGGAGTATCGTGCCCAGGCTGAGGAAGCCCACGACCATCTGTGCGAGCTGGTGGCCGAGGCTGACGATGAGCTGATGATGAAGTACTTGGAAGGCGAGGAGACGCTGACGCAGGAGGAGCTTGAAGGCCTGCTGTCGAAGGCGATCGCCGAGCGCATCTTTGTGCCGGTCTTTGCGGGCGATTGCATTAAGGAGCAGGGCGTCAACTCGCTGATGGATGACATCGCGACGTACTTCCCGGCGCCGACGGACTACGGCGAGATGCCGCTCATCGACGGCGATTCGCTCAAGATCTCGAGTGACGATGACCGCCCGGTGGCGTTTGTGTTTAAGACACTGGCCGACCCGCAGCAGGGCCGCATCAGCTTTATCAAGGTGCTGACGGGCACGCTTGAGCCGGGTCTTGAGCTGATTAACGCCCGCACGCGCAAGAGCGACCGTCTGGCTCACCTGTATGTGATGTGCGGCCGCGACATGACCGAGGTCGGTCACGCCTATGCCGGCGACATCATCGTGGCGCCCAAGCTGGCGGCCGAGACGGGCGATACGCTCTCGATTACCGGCAAGGTCGAGGCTGCGGCGTTTAAGTTCCCCAACTCTCAGTACCGCATCGCCATCGAGGCCGAGAATCGCGGCGACGAGGAGAAGCTCTACACGTTTATCGAGAAAGCCTGCAAGGCCGATCCGACCATGAGTATCGACCGCGACGAGGAGACGGGCCAGACTATCATCTCCGCCGTGGGTGAGGCGCAGGTTTCGGTGCTGCTCAACCGTCTGGAGGATCGCACCAAGGTCGTGGCCAAGAGCGTGCCGATCCGCATTCCGTATCGCGAGACCATCCGCCGCACGGCGAGCGCCCAGGGCCGCCACAAGAAGCAGACCGGTGGTGCCGGTCAGTACGGCGACTGCTGGCTGCGCGTGGAGCCGCTCATTGGGCCCGACGGCACGAGCGACGGCTACGAGTTTGTGGATGAGGTCGTGGGCGGCCGCATTCCGCGCTCGCTGATCCCCGCCGTGGACAAGGGCGTCCAGGAGACCATGAAGGACGGCATCATTGCCGGCTACCCGCTCACGGGCATTCGCGTGGCTGTGTACGACGGTTCGTATCACAGCGTCGACTCCAACGAGATGGCGTTCCGCGCGGCGGCTCGCATCGGCCTGCGCAAGGCATGTGCCGATGCCGACCCGGTGGTGCTAGAGCCCATCGAGGAAATCACGGTGACTATCCCCGAGAGCTACGCGGGCGCCGTGATGGGCGACATCTCGGCCTCGCGCGGTCGCGTGACGGGCATGGAGACCGATGAGCGCGGAGACACCGTGGTTATTGCTCAGGCGCCGCTGGCCGAGCTGACGGATTACTCGACGCGCCTGCGCTCTATCACGCGCGGCACGGGTGACTTTACCATGAAGCCCGCTGGCTATGAGCAGGTGCCTTATGACGTTCAGGCCAAGCTCGTGGAGCGCTATGAGGAGGGCCGCGCCAAGTAGCGTGGGACTTTGCCTGCAACATGCATGCCGATGCAAGGGCTGCTC
>NZ_JBCPDN010000110.1:0-3411 GCF_040915425.1 Collinsella aerofaciens
TTGTCGCAGCCCCGACCCGCGGTCACGAGCGGGGGCTCCTGTCGTTTCCGTGCCCTTGGATTGGGTCATAGTGTCTGACTCTGCCATTACATCGGTGTTGCCGTGGTTGTTGAGTAGTCATTGGGCGCTTGGCACTTGGGGACGTTCCTTTTGTGCCGGCACCTGGGGACACTCCTTATGTCAAGAGATTGGTGCAAGAGGGATAGATTGCCTTGCATCAATCTAATAAGTTGCGGTGAGATAGTTCTTGAATTGGCTTTTTGAGGGCTAAACAGGAACTATCTCACCGCAACTGCGTTGAGCGTTTTTTTGGCAGCTAGTTTACTTGCTCGCGAACAGCCAGATCAGGATGATCACCAGGATTGCGGCGACGATGCAGACGATGGCGCCGGTGAATTTGATGCGTGAGTCGCGGGTACGCTCGCGCACCGCGTCCTCGGTGGCCTCGAGCTGGGCAACTTCTCGCTCGGTCTCGGCGTGTTCGGCTTTGTCTCGGGCCAAGGATCCTGCAAGCGACTCAGTGATCTCTGGGTGGTCGTGTACTTCGGTCGCCTGCTCGATGATCGACTGCGCATGTGCGGTATCTGCTTGGGCGTTGGCGATGGTCTGCTCCTGGTCGCGGCGTGCCTTGTCCTCGGCGGCGATCTTCTCGCGCAGTTCGCGCTGGCGCGTCGTGGCGGCAGTTTTCGCTGTCTGCAGCTCGTCTCGCGCGGCATCGGCCTCAGTCGTCACGGCTTGGTGTGCGCGTTTGGCTTCGGCAATGGGGGCTTGAGCCTGTTCGACGGCCTGCTCGGCTGCGGCAAGCGAGTGCTCAAGGTCGGCGGTGATGCGCGGGACATCTTCTTCGGCTTTTCGCAGGGCATCTGCCGTGTCGGAGATCTGCATCGAGAGCTCGCTGGTGCGCACCGTATAGTTGGCGGGATTTGCCGAGGGATTGCGTTGCAGCTCGGCATACTCATGACGCAGCGTCTCGAGCTGGGCGCGCGTGGCGTCGACGGTTTGTTGTGCGGCGGCAATGCCGGCGTCTCGCTCGGCCTGCACCTTGTCGCGGATGCGCTTGGAATCCTCAAGACGGCGAACGAGGCGGTTGCCGGTCTCGCGCGAGCTCGCCTCGCGGGCCTCCACGGCATCGAGCGCGGCCTTCAGGCGGAGCTCAGTCGCGTCATCCTCTGTCTTCATTTGTTCGAACTGCCCCTTGAGCTCTGTCGCTTTGGCGGCGTGGGCATCACGGTCAATCTCGGCTGCCGCAGCGGTCTTTTGCGCTGTGGCGATCGCCTGGCGCTGGTCGGCGACGATCTGGTCGTAGCGGCCTGCGATATCCTGGCGCGTCTCGAGTTCCTCGGCCTGATCGGCAATGCGCTGCTCAAGTTCGGCCAGGTGGGCGCGGGCATCGGCAAGTGCCTTTTTCGCGGCGTTCATCTCGCGCATGGCCGAGGCGCCCTGGGCGATAAAGGTGCCCACGGCGTTCGCAGTGTTCGAGACAGCGGTCCCCAGATCGCGGCTCGCGGCGGGGGAGTGCGGGGCGGTCGGGCGAGCGGTGTCGGCAGCGTCCGCATCGGCAGCCTGCGGCGCGGCGATATTGCCGGTACCGCCCTCGACCACAGAAAAGCCTGCTGCGTGCGGATCGACCGCATCGGCGCCAATCGTGGGGTGCTCGAGCTGCAGAAACGAGGGCATGGTGCTGCCCTGGTCGGCAACCGGAGTCTCGCCGGGCACAAAGGTCGAGGCCGCCTCGGCGGCCTCCTCTTCCTCGGCATCGATATCGGCATCGGCGACGGCGTCTTTCATCGCTTTGACAGCATCCATCATGGAGTCCATGACGGCATCGAGCTCTTCTTCCGAAGACACCTCGATGGGGCCCGCTGCTTGCGGGGCGTCGTCCTGTACAGGGGCGTCGTCCTGAGCGGGCGCATCGTCGTTTTGCTCATCGGCGTTTTCTGTTTCGGGGGTTTCCGCCGTAGCGCTTTCGTCCAAGATGGGGTCGTCGAGGTCAATATCATCGCAGGTCACAGCATCAGCATCTGCGGTGACGTCTGCGGAATCATCAATATGCTGTTGAGTCTGGGGGTCCAGCTCGTCTGTCATAGGTATGTGCTCCTCATCGTTGTTTGTCACCCTATGATAAAGTCTCGCGCCGACTTCCCGCGCGCCGCAGCAAAGTTTCAAAACGTGTTCGATGGCTCGCGTCGATAGCAAAAACTCGGCCACTCTATCCAATTTTTACTTGACATTCCCTTCGCCGAAAGACGTTGCGCCGTTCGCCTGCCATGGGCTTTATTTTTCACTTGAACCCGTTAAAGTTGCATTTCAGCTTTTGGCGCGTTTATTTGGATGCGCGCAGTCGGCGGGTGCGCCCGTCGCGATTTGAAAGGACTTTATATGGGACTTTTCACTTGTAAGACCGTGATCGTCACCGGCGGCGGCAAGGCCACGCTTAAGGACGGCTCCGCTGGCTCCATCGGTTACGGCATCGATATCGCTTTTGCCAAGGAGGGCGCGAACCTCGTTATCACCGGCCGCAACGTCGCCAAGCTCGAGGCCGCCAAGGAGTCCCTCGAGGCCGAGTACGGTGTCAAGGTTCTGCCTGTTCAGGCCGATGTCTCCGCCGGCCAGGACAACGAGGCCGTCGTACAGAACGTTATCGACAAGGCGATTGAGGAGTTCGGTCGCATCGACGCCGTCGTCAACAACGCTCAGGCCAGCGCCTCGGGCGTGACCATTGCCGATCACACCATGGACCAGTTTAACCTGGCCATTTACTCTGGCCTGTATGCCACCTACCTGTACATGCAGAAGGCCTATCCGCACCTGAAGGAGACCAAGGGCTCCGTGGTCAACTTTGCTTCGGGCGCCGGCCTGTTTGGTAACTATGGCCAGTGCAGTTATGCTGCCGCCAAGGAGGGCATCCGCGGTTTAACTCGCGTTGCCGCCAACGAGTGGGGCAAGGACGGCATCAACGTCAACATCGTGTGCCCGCTTGCTTGGACCGCTGCGCTCGAGAACTTCCAGGATGCCTATCCCGAGGCGTTCAAGGCCAACGTTCACATGCCGCCGGCGGGCCATTACGGCGATGTCGAGAAGGAGATCGGCCGCGTGGTCGTTCAGCTCTGCGGCCCCGACTTTAAGTACATGAACGGCGAGACCGTCACACTCGAGGGTGGCATGGGCCAGCGTCCTTAGGGGTTACGTCTCAGGTTCCGCCGTTCTAATGAACGGCGGACCAGTCGACGCTGCGCGGTCGCCAGAGCGACAACTTGTCATTCAAAGAGGGCGGCATGACCAGAAGGTCTATGCCGCCCTCTTTTCATGCCAATTTGTTCGCTCTGGCGACCGCTCGCTCATATGACCCAATCCGCTGTCAAGAGCCACAATGGCCCCGCCGACCGCTTGCAATCGGTCGGCGGGGCCTGC
>NZ_JBCPDN010000111.1:0-3365 GCF_040915425.1 Collinsella aerofaciens
GCGCCGGTCTCGGGATCGACCTCGCCGTACAGGTACCCCTCGGCCTCCTTGTAGGTCTTGGGGAACACCACGACCGTGGCCTCGCCTTCCATGTCCTCGAGCTGCACAATACCCATGGGGTCGCCGTTTTTGGTTACGCGCTTGGACACGCTCGAGACCATACCGGCCCACCACAGCGCCTTGCCCTCGGGAATCTCCTGGTTGATGGTACCGCCCGTGGGGTTTTGCACCTCGTAGCCGGTATCGATCTGCGAGAACGAGAAGTCGCGCGCCTTGGCTAGCGCATACTCAAACGGGCGCAGCGGGTGGTCCGAGACATAGATGCCCAGAACCTCCTTCTCCTGGCTCAGCTTAAGGTGGCGGTCCCACTCCTGGCCGTCCGGATCGGGCACGCTCACCTCAAAGCCCGAGCCCTCAACGTCGCCAAACATGTCGAAGAACGACGTCTGGCCGCTCGCACGATCCTTCTGGCGCTTTACCGCGGCATCGATGATGTTCTCAGGGTTGTTCTTATCCACAAAGTGCATCATCTGGCGACGCGGATACCCCGTGGAGTCGAAGGCGCCTGCCTTGATCAGCGATTCGATCACGCGGCGGTTGGCCTGGCTCGAGTCCACGCGCTCGACAAAGTCGTGCAGCGTCTTAAACGGACCGCCCGCCTCGCGCTCGGCGATAATCGCCTGCGCCACGCCGGTGCCCACGCCGCGGATGCCGGCCAGACCAAAGCGCACGCCCTCCTTGGTAGCCGTGAACTCGGTACCGGACTCGTTGACATCTGGCGACAGCACGGGGATGCCGTCGTGGCGGCACGCCGAGACGTAGTGAACGATCTTGTCGGTCTTGCCCGTATAGGACGTCAGAACGGCCGCCATGTACTCGTGCGGATAGTGCGCCTTGAGCCACGCCGTCTGCATAACCAGGATGGCGTAGCCGGCGGAGTGCGACTTGTTAAAGGCGTAGGACGCGAACTCAAGAACATCGTCCCAAATCTTCTGGGCGACCTCGCGCGTGTAGTTGTTCTTGATGGCGCCGTTCATCCAGTGGTCGTAGGTGGTCTCGTCCGAGCCATCCTCCCAGTGGAGCACCGTCGACGTGAGCAGCTTGATCTTTTTCTTAGCCACGGGCTTACGGATACGCGAGTCCGATTCGCCCTTGGAGAAGCCGCACATCTCGACGGAGATGAGCATAACCTGCTCCTGGTAGACCATGGTGCCGTAGGTTTCGCCCAGGATGTCGTCCAGACGGTCGTCGTAGGAGACGGCCGGTTCCTTGCCGTTCATGCGGTTGATGTAGGACGAGACCATGCCGGCGCCCAGCGGGCCCGGGCGGTACAGGGCGATCAATGCCACGACATGCTTGTACTCGGTGGGCTTCATGTTCTTGATCGTGGCCGTCATGCCGGCGGACTCGACCTGGAAGACGCCGGCGGTGTGACCGGAGCCCATGAGCTTAAAGATCTCGGGGTCGTCAAAGGGAATCTCTTCCTCTTTGATGTCGATGCCGAAGTTCTTTTTGATGTTGGCCTTGGCCTTAGAGATAACCGTCAGCGTGCGCAGGCCCAGGAAGTCCATCTTGAGCAGGCCCATGTCGGCAACGGTATGGCCCTCGTACTGGGTAATCTCGACGCCGCCCTTGGTATCGAGCTTGGTGGGCACATGCTCGTTGACGGGATCGCGGCAGATCAGAACGGCGCACGCGTGCACACCCTCGCCACGGGTGAGGCCCTCGATCGAGAGCGCCGTGTCGATGATGCGGCGGGCGTCGTCATCCTTTTTATAGGCCTCGGCAAAGTCGGGGTTAAACAGATCCTCTTTGCCGGGTTGCTTTTCGAGCACTTGCTTGAGCTTGACCTTGGGGTCGCTCGAGACCATCTTGGACAGGCGCTGGCCCATGTAGACCGGGTAGTCCAGGACGCGCGCGGCGTCGTTGATGGCCTGCTTGGCCTTAATGGTCGAGTAGGTAATGACGTGGGTGACCTTCTCGGGGCCATAGAGCTGGCGAACGTGCTCCACGACCTCGAGGCGCCGCTCATCGTCGAAGTCCATATCGATATCGGGCATCTCGGTACGCTGCGGGGACAGGAACCTCTCGAACATCAGGCCGTTCTCGAGCGGGTCGAACGCGGTGATGTTCATGGCGTAGGCGACGATAGCGCCGGCGGCCGAGCCACGGCCGGGGCCGACGCCGATGCCGTTGTCCTTGGCCCATTGCACGTACTCGGCAACGATCAAGAAGTAGGCGGCAAATCCCTTGTCGCAGATGACTTTGTATTCGTACTCAAAGCGCTCTTTGATGTTGACGCCGCCGATCTCGCGCGTGGCCCAGTCGTCACCATAGTGCTGGCGCAGGCCCTTCTCGCACTCGCGGCGGAACTGGCTCTCGTGCGTCTCGCCGGGATCGAGCAACGGGAAGCGCGGCAGGATGATGGAGTCCCAGTCCAGCTCAACGTAGCACTTGTCGGCGATCTCGAGCGTGTTGTCGCAGGCCTCGGGGCAATACGGGAACATCGCCCGCATCTCCTCCTCGGTCTTCATGTAAAACTCCGAGCCGGTCATGCGCATGCGGTTGGGGTCGTCGACCTTGGCGTTCATGCCAATGCACATGATGACGTCCTGCACGGGCGCGTCCTCGCGACGCAGGTAGTGGAAGTCGTTGGTGGCGATGACCTTGACGCCCACCTGCTTGGCGATGTCGATGAGCGTGCGGTCCATCTGCTCGTCGGTCAGGCCGTTGTCGGTGGTGATGCCGTGTTCCTGGATCTCGATGTAGAAGTCGCCGGGCTCGAAGGTGTCACGGAAGGTCTCGGCCCACTTGATGGCGCCCTCCATGTCACCGCGGTCGATGTACTTGGGGATGATGCCCGCGATGCAGGCGCTCGTGCAGATCATGCCCTTGGCGTGGCGGCGCAGGTTGTCGAGCGTCACGCGCGGCTTGTAGTAAAAGCCCTGCACGGCGGCCTCGGAAACCGTCTGCATCAGGTTGACGTAGCCCTCCTGGTCCTTGGCCAGAAGGATCATGTGGTAGAGCTCGGGCTTGTGGTCGCGAGCAAGGGTCTCGTCCGGCGTAAAGTAGACCTCGCAGCCAAAGATGGGCTTGATGACCAGGGGCGGCTTGAGCTCGTCGATGTTGCCCTTCTCGTCCCACATGGCCATGTCCTTCACATACTGGGCATGCTCGCGCGGGTTTTCCTCGGGATCGGGCTCCACCAGCTCGTCGCGGCGGTCCTTTTCCAGGAAGGCCTTGTCGTGGCTCCAGGTTTTGTACTCGGGCGTGTTGTGGTTGACGGCGTCGCAGGCCAGCGCCAGGTCGGGCACGCCATACATGTAGCCGTGGTCGGTAATGGCGACGGCGGGCATGCCCAGCTC
>NZ_JBCPDN010000112.1:0-3315 GCF_040915425.1 Collinsella aerofaciens
GTGCTGCACAACGAGCACGCCGTGCTTTCGGCATCCACGCTCATGACCGGCCAGTATGGCGAGGAGGGTATCTTTACCTCCCTGCCGTGCGTGATCGGCGCCGAGGGCGTCGAGGAGGTCTACACGCTCGACCTGTCCGAGCACGAGCTCGAGGGCTTCCACAAGAGCTGCCAGCACATCCGCGACAACATCGCCCAGCTCGACTGGTGGGACGCCGAGGCCTACGACGCCAAGTAAGCGTCGGTTGCCGCGACACCTCGCTCATACGGACGCCATGCAAAGCGGGCCGCGCCGGAAACCCACCAGCGCGGCCCGCTTTTTGACTCACACGGCACGCTTGCGAATCGAAGGTGAATGCTTTTCCCGTTACTTAGTACTGCTCGATGCCCATGTAGCGACGAACCTCGGGGCTGTGGTCGAACACCTTACCGCGGACGGCGCGCAGCTCGCAGCTCATGTTGTAGAAGAAGATCGGTTCCAGGTACGAACGCACGCTGGCAGGCACGTCGCCCACGCCGTACTCGAGCGCGTCGAGCACCATGACCGTATCGGTGTGCGTGTTGAGGAACGCCAGCGCGCGCTCCTCCATGGGGCGGCACTCGCCCGATCCGAGCTGCACAAAGTAGAACACGCCGGGCTCGGTGGCCTCAAACGGGCCGTGGAAATACTCGCCGGAGTGGATATAGCAGCAGTGCTGCCACTGCATCTCCATGAGCGAGCAGATGGCCATGGCATAGGTCTGGCTAAAGTTGGGACCGGAACCCAGGATATAGAAGAACTTATGCTGCTGGCAGAGCTCGGCAAAGCGATCGCCCAGCTCGGCGTTGACCTTCTCGCGGGCAGCGGGCAGCAGCGCGTCCATCTGCTTAAGGCCTTCATACATGTCGGCGAGCGCCTCGTAACCCTCCTGCTGGTCGAGCAACTCGGCGGCGATCAGAGCGCCGATGCCCTGCGGCACCTCAGCCTGCGACACGCCCTCGCCCCACGGATAGACCCAGGTAGTCCACTTGCCGTTGTCGATCTTTGAGCCCCCGCAGTCGGTAAGGGCAATGACCTCAGCACCGGCGGCCAGCGCTATCTCGCAGCCGTCGACGACCTCCTGCGTGTTGCCGCTGTGGCTGCAGGCGATGACGAGCGACTTCTCGCCAAGACTCTTGGGAGCCATCAGGCAAAACTCGCGCGCCGTATAGACCGTCGAGGTAAACGTGGTGGCCTCGCGCTTGAGCAGTTCGTTAGCCGGCATGAGGTCGATCATCGAACCGCCACAGGCGATCCAAAAGACGTTCTCGACCTTGCCCTTGCGCTCGATGATTTCCTGAACCAGATCGTGTGCGTTCATGCTGATGCTCCTCCTTGTGGGGCGGCTTTGAACGACGACAGCTCGTACCTGCTGTCGTTCTATGTTGTCCTATTTATAGCACGTGCAACAACGCCTGTGAAGTCATCTCGGCAAATTTGTTCTATGTTGTTCTATCTGTGGACGTTAGATGTCGAAGACGTAGCGCGAGCCCACGATCTTTTGGCGGCCGAGCAGTAGAGGGCGCCCGCCGGCGTCGGTAAAGTAGGCCTCCATATAGAAGAGCGGCTCGCCGACCGGCACCTCCAGCAGCGGGGCCGTCTGAGCATCGGCAAGCGCAATCTCCACGGTGCAGGGGCCGGACTTGAGCGGCGCGCGACCCGAATGCTCGGCAACGAGCGCAAAGATTGAGTTATCGGTGAGGTCCTCGTCGGCCAGCGTCTGCAGGTAGGGATGGTCGGCGAGCACAAAGGCGTTGTTCTCGAGCATGACGGGGATGCCGTCGGCCGTGCGCACGCGCTCGACAACGATGAGCTCGCAGCCGGGTTCCACACCAAAAAACGCCGCGTCCTCGCGCGTCGCCGCAACCACCGTGCGCGACACCAGGCGTGCTCCGGCCACCATGTCGTTGGCAGCGCAACCCTCGGAAAAGCTCTGAACGTCACCCTTCTGGACAATCTTGCGCTTGAGCTTGGGCGCACACACAAACGTGCCCCTCCCCTGCTGGCGGTTGAGATACCCCGCGCGCGACAGCTCCTCGATGGCGCGGCGCACGGTGATGCGTCCCACGCCGTAGGACTTCGCGAGCTCCATCTCGGAAGGAATGCGCGAGCCGGATGCGTACACGCCGCGCGCGATCTCGCCCTTTAGGTCGTCCATAACCTGCTGGTACAGCGGCACGGCGGATACCTCAGTGCGCTCGGTTTTATCGTCGAATGCCATCGTTACGCTCCACCCCGTGCATGCTCGGACTCAAACTCTTCAATCGCCGCCATAAACTGCTCGCCAAAGGCTTCGGCCTTTTTCTCGCCGATGCCGTTGACCTGGATAAGCTCGTCGCGCGTCCGCGGGCGTAGGCGGCACAGACCGCGCAGAGCCTTGTCGGAGAAGACCATGTACGGTGCCATCTCCAGCTCCGTCGAGATCTCCTTGCGGAGGGCACGCAGGCGCTCGAACAGCTCGGCATCGTCGCCAACGCGCGGGCGCTGATCCAGCTCGGCCTCCTCGCGCAGCAGATCGACGGCGCGGCGGGCGCGGGCCGAGGCCTTGCGCTTGGACGCGCGACGCTTAACGGTAAAGACGAACGCCTCGTCCTCGACCTCGCCGGCACGCGGACCCAGTCCCACGACCGGGTACTGCCCCTGCGAGGTGGCCAAATAACCGCGACCGCACAGCTGGCCGATGATGTCCTTGATGCGCCCGACCGATTCGCTCGACAGCTCACCGTAGCCGCGGTCCTCGTCCAGATGCATCTGGCGAATGCGCTCGGTGTTGCCGCCGTGGAGCACGTCGGCGATCAGCGACTTGCCAAAGCGCATGGGACGCGTGGCCACATAGCGCACGGCGGCGCGGGCCATATCGGTGACGTCCTCGACCTCGAACTGCGTGAGGCAATTGCTGCAGTTGCCGCAGCCCTCGGCCTCGTCCGTGGCGGCGCCACCCGCACCAGCTGCGGTCGCATGCTCGGCTGCGGCCTCGTCGCCAAAGTAGCGCAGCATGTATTCGCGCAGACAGCCGGTGGTATTGCAGTAGCCCTCCATCTGGCTGAGCAGACGATATCGATTCTGAAGCGCCCACGCACGCTGCTCGTCGTCGAGCGCCTCGTCGGCAGCATCGCCGCGGTCGATCAAAAAGCGACGCATGCGAAAATCATTGCCGTTCCACAGCAGGTGGCAGCTGGCCGGGTCGCCATCGCGGCCGGCGCGGCCCGCCTCCTGGTAGTAGGCCTCGATGCTCTCGGGCACGTTGTTGTGGATCACGTAGCGCACGTTGGGCTTGTCGATACCCATGCCAAAGGC
>NZ_JBCPDN010000113.1:0-2709 GCF_040915425.1 Collinsella aerofaciens
GGCTTTATCGACCGCATGAACGTGGTGCTGCGCGAGAATATTGTGGGCGTGCGCGTCATCCGTGCGTTTAACAAGGAGCGCCACGAGGAACGGCGTCTGGACGAGGTGTTTAGCGAATACGCCGCCAACGCCATCAAAGTCAACCACCTGTTTGTGGGCCTCGACAGCTCAAGCTTCTTTTTGATGAACATCGCCGAGGTGGCGGTGCTGTGGGTTGGCGGCAACCGCGTGGGCGCCCACGCCATGCAGATCGCGAGCATCTCGGCGGTGCTTGAGTACGCAATCCTGATTCTGTTCTTTGTGATGATGGCGCAGATGGTGGTGCTGACGCTTCCGCGTGCCGCGGCATGCCTAAGCCGTGCACAGCAAGTGCTGGAGATTGAGCCGAGCATCGTCGATGGCCAGCGTACGCTTGATGCGGCCGCGTCCGACTCAAAGGACGGGGCCGATGCGGTCGCCGTGTTCGATCATATGTCGTTTCGCTTTGACGATGCCGACGAGGACACCCTGTGCGACCTGAGCTTTGCCTGTCGTCGTGGTCAAACGACCGCGATCGTGGGCTCGACCGGTTCGGGTAAGTCGACGGTGGCAAAGCTCTTGCTGCGTTTTCACGATGCCACGAAGGGCGCCATTCGCCTGGATGGCGTCGATCTGCGCGAGCTTTCGCAGGGCGAGATTCGCGGGCGCATTGCCTATGTGCCGCAAAAAGCATGGCTGTTCTCGGGCACCGTGGCAAGCAATCTGCGCTTTGGCAACGAAGACGCGACTGAGGCCGACATGCTTCATGCGCTCCAGGTTGCCCAGAGCACCTTTGTGCTCGATCAGCCGCAGGGGCTCGATACCCCGGTGGCGCAGGGCGGCACGAACTTTTCGGGCGGCCAGCGCCAGCGCCTGGCCATTGCTCGCGCGCTCATGAAGCATGCTGATCTGTATATCTTCGACGACAGTTTTTCGGCCTTGGACTTTAAGACCGATGCCGCCCTGCGCCATGCGCTGCAGGACGAGACGCGCGACGCCGCGGTGCTCATCATCGCGCAACGCATCTCGACGATTCTGCACGCCGACCAGATTGTCGTGCTCAAGGATGGTGAGGTCGTGGGCCTGGGCACGCATGACGAGCTTATGGAAACCTGCGAGGTGTACCGCGCCATCGCGGAATCGCAGATGAAGGGAGGTGAGTAGCATGACCGAGGAGCTCAAGAAACAGGGCGGCGTTGATGAGGCCGTTGCTGCGGGACTGGTCGAGGAAACGGCTGCCGTGGCACCCGAGCTGGATGACGCCGCCAAGGCTGCAGCCGAGTGCGAGGCTCGCCGCCAAGCGCTCTACGAGGAAAACGAGCGCGCCGAGGACGAGCGTGCACGCGCCGAGGCAGAGCGCATGCGCGATGTGGACGACGAAGACGAAGACGAGACGCCCCGTGATACCTGGGCGACGGTGCGCCGCCTGTGGAGCGAGGCTGCCGGCGACCATTGGCGCTTCTATATCGTGTTCGCGAGCATTGTGTTCTATGTCATCTTTAACACTGCTGCGCCGGCATATAGCGCCCGCGTGATCGATGAGCTGTGGAGCCACATTCAGGTGGCGTTTGCCAACGACACCACCTTCAACATCACCTGGGAGAACTGCGGCAGGACCATCTTCATCTACTTTATGATTTGGACGGCCGCTGCCTCGTTCTACGCGCTCCAGAGCTTTTTGATGTCGAGCGTCGCTGAGCGTCTCAATCTGCGCCTGCGCAACCGCATCGCGCAAAAGCTCAACCGTCTGCCGCTTGCCTTCTTTGACGCGCATCGTCCCGGTGAGGTCGTCAGCCGTGCGACCAACGACTTGGACAAGATGTCCGAGAGCATGCAGCGCGGCTTGCTGCAGCTTCTGGTGTCGATCGGTACCGTGGTGGGCGCTGTGATCGTGATGTTCGTGTTTAGCGTGCCGCTCACGCTCGTCTTTTTGTTCTTTATGACGCTGTCGCTGCTGGTGACGGAGGTCGTTTCGCGCCGCACGCACGATGTGACGGGCGAGCGCCAGGAGTGGGTGTCCAAGATTACGAGCGCGGTCGAGGAAGGCTATTCGGGCCGTTTGGTGATTCGCGCATTCAACCGCGAGCACCAGAGCTCTGCCGAGGTGCACCAGGCCTCGGGCGAGCTGGCGCGCGTGAGCACCAAGGCCGACTTTATGATCAATGCCGTCGGCCCCGCGGTGCGCTTTATCGGCCGTTTGGCGCAGATCGTTATTGCGCTTGTGGGCTGCAGCATGCTGGTTGCCGGTCACATGACCGTCGGCGTGTTCCAGGCGTTCTTCCAGTTTATTTACGAGGCGTCCGAACCCATGACGCAGCTGTCGTTTACCTTTAACTCGCTGCAGAGCGCGCTGGCGAGTGCGGAGCGCGTGTTCGACCTGCTCGATGAGCCCGAGATGGAGGCCGATCCGCTGCCGGACGAGGCCGCCAAGCTGCCGGGTCGCGTTGAGGGTCGCGTCTCCTTTGAGCACGTGCGCTTTGGTTATTCGCCCGACAAGCCGCTTATGCGCGACGTGTCGTTTACCGCCGAGCCGGGCCAGAAGATTGCCGTGGTGGGAACCACGGGCGCAGGCAAGACGACGCTCATCAACCTGCTCATGCGCTTCTACGAGATTGACGGCGGGCGTATTACGCTCGACGGCGTGGATACGAGCCGCATGGATCGCGGCGAGCTACGTCAGCAGTTTGGCAT
>NZ_JBCPDN010000114.1:0-2221 GCF_040915425.1 Collinsella aerofaciens
GTCCAGATGGTCGGCATTGTTTTGTCCTACGTCATCATTTTGGGCGACTTTATCTATGACTTCGCTCGTATTCGTCCCTTGCGCAACATGTACCGCGCGCAGGCCGAGGGCATGTCCGAGAACAAGCTCAACGCTCTTATTGAGCGCGCGGCTGCCGAGGAGGACAAGAAGGACTCCAAGAAGAAGTAGCGTTTGCATACATACTTATCGCTAAGATATAAGGCGCGTCGTTTTTGCGGCGCGCCTTTTTACTGTTCTATAGATAGATGGAGTGGCACATGATTCGAGCTGCCCTGACGGTCGAAGAGGCTCTGGAGGGCATGAAGGCCCTGGAGCCCAAGATTAAAAACTACGCGCGCCTGGTCGTCCGCAAGGGCGTAAACGTCAAGCCCGGCCAGGAGGTCGTCGTTCAGTCTCCGGTCGAGTGCGCGCCGTTTGCGCGCGTGGTGGTCGCGGAGGCCTATGCTGCCGGCGCCGGCCACGTGACGGTCATTTGGGCCGATGATGCCGTGACGAGGCTCACGTACGAGCATGTCGAGAAAAGCTATTTTGAGCAGACGCCCGAGTGGAAGCGCATGCAGCTGGATTCCTTGGCCCAGGATGGTGCCTGCTTTGTCTTTATCGAGGGTGCGGATCCTGCGGCCCTCAAGGGCATCGATCCAGCCAAGCCGGCCGCGGCATCAAAGGCGAGGAATACGCAGTGCAAAGTTTTCCGCCGTGGACTGGATTACAACATCAATCCGTGGTGCATCGCCGGCGCTCCGGTCGTGGCTTGGGCGCACGAGGTGTTCCCGGGAGACGCCGATGAGGTTGCAATCTATAAGCTGTGGAATGCGATTCTGCACACCGCGCGCGCCGATGGCCAGGACCCAGAGAGCGACTGGGAACTCCATGACGCCGCATTCGAAAAGAACCTGCGTTTCCTGAACGACAATCGTTTCGACTACCTGCATTACAACGCGGCAAATGGAACCGATCTGACGATTGGCATGACGAAAGGTCACGAGTGGGCCGGCGGCAAGGGCAAGACGCCCGATGGGCACCCCTTCTTCCCCAACATTCCCACCGAGGAAGTCTTCACTTCGCCCGATCGCATGCGCGCCGACGGTATCGTGTACTCGGCCATGCCGCTCATTCATCACGGCAATAAGGTCGAAGATTTTTGGATTAAGTTCGAGGGCGGCCGGGTGGTGGACTACGACGCCCGCGTGGGCAAGGCAACGCTCGCAAGTATCATCGATACTGACGAGGGCGCTGCTCACCTGGGAGAGGTCGCGCTCATTTCCAAGAACACGCCGATCCGCGAAAGTGGTGTTCTGTTCTACGATACGCTCTATGACGAGAACGCTAGCTGCCATCTCGCGCTAGGTGTCGGTTTCCCCGAATGCATCGAGGGTGGGTATGACATGTCCAAGGAGGAGCTCCTGGAGCATGGCGTTAACGTCTCGAGCACGCACGTCGATTTTATGATCGGCACGGACGACATCGATATTACGGGCATTACGCCTGATGGACGTGAAGTTGTGATTTTCCAGAACGGCCAATGGAGTTGGGAATAGTCCCAGACCGTGGTACAATGCCACCCGCGGGCCGTTAGCTCAGCTGGCAGAGCAGGGGACTTTTAATCCCAAGGTCCAGGGTTCGAACCCCTGACGGCCCACCATAGAATAGAAAGCGATCGACTCCGGTTGGTCGCTTTTTTTTGTTGCCGGTGCACGGGTTCGAACCCGTCGGGGCGCGGAGCTGAGTAAACGCGTGAGCGTTTGCCAGCGCAGCGCGCAAGGCGCGAAAGCGCCGCAGCGGCCGCCTGCGAAGCAGGCTGAACCCCTGACGGCCCACCATGGAATAGAAAGCGATCGACTCCGGTTGGTCGCTTTTTTGTTGCCGGTGCACGGGTTCGAACCCGTATCTAGCTATATATAAGAACGCTTGGCGAACAAAACCTGCCTTTTACCGATGGGAAACAAATGGCTGATGCCTTTGGAGTAAAGTAGCGCTCCAGAGATGACCGATGTCTCAATACTCATAAAACAGCTGGTCATCGCCAATATCAGAAGCCAATGCTTCAGTTTTAACCTCAGTGATGCGACTGAGGGACCTATTCATTTGTGAACAAAATATGGAGTGCGCGATTCCCGCCCCCGGGGCCCCTCCGGTCTGGCAATATATCTCCTTGCCGCGCGGCCCGGTGGAACCGGATCGGCCGCGGGGCGTGCACCTT
>NZ_JBCPDN010000115.1:0-2114 GCF_040915425.1 Collinsella aerofaciens
CCGGTGGACGGCACCGAGCCGTCATCGAACTTGGAAGGGGGAGGCCTCGCGGCCTCCCCCTTTTTTGCGTTTGTGCGCAACATTCCTTATGCAATTAAATCAATTTAATCATCCACCGCTGAATATAGACGTTCACCGTTCTTTGGTCGGTTCTTTGTTCTCAATGGACTAATATTTGCTTTAGCGCACTGCTGCGCTTGTCCTGTTTTACACGGGTCGTTTTATTGAATGTGACGGAAGGACTCATATGGCAGATGTTCATGAGCTGCTTGATACTTGGATTGCCAATGTCAAGGACGAGGAGCTCCTCGCTGAGCTTAACACGATGAAGGAGCAGGGTGATGAGGACGCCATCACCGACGCTTTCTTCCAGGATCTCGCCTTCGGTACTGCCGGCCTTCGTGGTACTATCGGTGCGGGCACTAACCGTATGAATATCTATACGGTCGGTCGTGCGACCCAGGGATTTGCTGACTACCTCAATGCGACCTTCGAGCATCCGACGGTCGCCATCGCTCGTGATAGCCGCAATAAAGGTGAGCTGTTCGTCAAGACGACGGCTGCCATTCTTGCAGCAAACGGCGTGACTGCCCTCGTGTATCCCAAGATTTCTCCTGTGCCGACGCTCTCCTGGGCCGTCCGCGACCTTAAGTGCTCCGGTGGCATTTGCATGACCGCTAGTCATAATCCGGCGCCTTATAACGGCTATAAGGCCTATGGTCCCGACGGCTGCCAGATCACCAGCGAGGCCGCCGATGCAATTTCTAAGGCTATCGCCGAGACCGATACGTTCACCGGCGTGAAGTCCATGGACTTCGATGAGGCTCTTGAGCAGGGTCTGGTCAAATGGATCGATGACTCGTGCCTCGAGCGTTATTACGACGCCGTTCTCGCCCGCGGCGTGACTAACCTTTCTGCCGAGGAGATCGCTAGCGCTCCGCTTAAGCTCGTCTACACTCCGCTCAACGGCACTGGCCTCATTCCTGTTACGACGGTGCTCGAGCGCGCTGGCATCACCGATGTCACGGTTGTTCCCGAGCAGAAGGAGCCTAACGGCGATTTCCCGACCTGCCCGTATCCTAACCCCGAGATCCGTCAGGCCATGCAGAAGGGCATCGATCTCTGCGAGCAGGTTCACCCTGATTTGCTGCTTGCAACCGATCCCGACGCCGACCGTGTTGGCGTTGCCGTTAAGAATGGCGATGACTATCTGCTGCTGACTGGCAATGAGATGGGCGTTCTGCTGCTCGATTATATCTGCAAGACCCGTGCTGCCCGCGGTGAGGATCTCACCAAGAAGGTCGCGGTTACTACCATTGTTTCTTCCGCTATGGTCGATGCTCTAGCCGAGGAGTATGGGTTTGAGCTCCGTCGCTGCCTGACCGGCTTCAAGTACATCGGTGACATCATTACCTCGCTTTCCGATGCTGGCGAGGTCGATCGCTTTATCTTCGGTTTTGAGGAGAGCTACGGCTATCTGGCCGGCGACCACGTGCGCGACAAGGACGCCGTGAGCACTTCGCTTCTGATTTGCCAGATGGCGCAGTATTACAAGCTCCAGGGCAAGAACCTTGCCGATGCGATGCACGAGTTGTACGAGAAGTATGGCTACTATCACAACAAGACGATTTCGCTGAGCTATCCGGGCGCTGAGGGTGCGGCAAAGATGGCCGGCATCATGGCTGGTCTGCGCGAGAACCCGCCCGCGGAGCTCGCCGGTTCCAAGATTGAGGCCGTCGTGGATTACAACACCTGCGTGAACGGCCTGCCGAAGGCTAATGTTATTGAGTTCGATCTTGAGGGTGGCAACAAGGGTATTGTTCGTCCTTCCGGCACCGAGCCCAAGATTAAGCTGTACATCTTCGCTAAGGGCGCGGATGCCGCCGAGGCAGATGCAGCACTTGACGCGATCGAGGAGTCCGGTCGCAAGCTGCTGGCATAAGGTATTTAAGAGTCTATTGCTATAGATGGGCGAAAGAGGGGATCTCGGATGTGAGGTCCCCTCCTGTTTTTAACCAGTCAGCCGAGAGTACTTATATGTGTAGGAAATGTGTACGCACAGATTCCCGCCCCCCGGGCCCCTCCGGTCTGGCAATATATCTCCTTGCCGCGCG
>NZ_JBCPDN010000116.1:0-2030 GCF_040915425.1 Collinsella aerofaciens
GCCTGGCTCGCTACTACGAGACGGTCACCAAGCACAACCTCAAGTATCGTCGCTACTATCACCAGTTCGACTACTAAAGAAAACGGGTGCGGGAACGTGCCGGGCTATTGAGAGGAACACAGAATGAGACAGTACATCATCGCCAGCCATGCGCACTTCGCCACCGGCATCAAGGAGAGCGTCGAGCTGCTCTCGGGCGCTCGCGACAACGTCCACGATCTTTCGATGTTCGTCGATGGCCGCATGGACGTGGCCGAGGAGGCCCAAAAACTGCTGGCAGGCATGTCTGCCGACGATGATGTCGTTGTCTGCACCGACCTCTTTGGCGGTAGCGTTAACAACGAGTTCACCAAGATCGTCCAGACGCGTCCCCGCACGTACCTCGTTACCAACATGAACCTTCCTCTGCTCATCCAGCTGCTGTTCTCTGACGAGTCGGCGCCGGTTGAGGAGACGATTCGCACCATCGTCGCTGCGGACGATACGCGCGTGAAGTTTGTCAACGATCTTTTGGTCGATGACGAGGAGGAGGAAGAGTTCTAATCCGCAGCACCTACTGACACGCCGTATGACGGCACAAGACCTTTGGGGGGTCACATTATGATTCAGCTACTTCGCGTTGACCATCGCCTGCTTCATGGCCAGGTCGCAGTTTCCTGGGTTCAGGGCCTTGGCTCCAACTGCATCTTCTGCGTGGGCGATAAGGTCGCTAACGACCCGGTGTGGAAGACGACGCTCAAGATGGGCAAGCCTGCCGGCTGCAAGCTCGTCATCAAAGATATGGAGCATGCAATCGAAGCTATCAACTCGGGCGTGACCGACAAGTACAAGATGATCATCTGCGTCGCCACTATCGCTGAGGCAAAGCAGCTTGTTGAGGGCTGCCCGCAGATCAAGTCGGTCAACCTGGGCAACACCAAGCCCAAGGACGAGAAGCGTCCCGACGCTCGTCAGGTCTCTCGTCAGATCTTCCTGACCGCGGCCGAGGAAGCCGATGTGCGCGAGATGCTGGATCGTGGCGTTGAGGTCGAGATTCGACCCCTGGCCGATGACCCCAAGGTCGACTGCGCCAGCGTGCTCTAGGCGTTCAATTTCGAAGAGTCTGAGCTCTTCGTAGTGTCCTATATGGAAAGGGGGATGTATGCTTACCCAAGCAATCCTCATCGGACTTATCGCCGCATTTGGTAAGTTCGACTGCCAGCTCGGTACGCTCTACGCGTTCCGCCCCATCGTCCTGTGCCCGCTCGTGGGCCTGGTGCTGGGGGACCTGCAGTCCGGCCTCGCGATCGGTGCGAGTCTGGAGCTGCTGTTCATGGGCTCGATCTCCATCGGCGCCTACGTGCCGCCTGATGAGACGATCGGCGGCGTGCTCGCCTGCGCCTTCGCTATCCAGCTGGGCCAGAGCACCGAGGCAGCCATCGCGCTTGCCATGCCCATCGCCACGCTGTGCCTTGCCATCAAGAACATCCTTAACGCCGCCCTGCCGATCCTGGTCGACCGCGCTGATGTCTACTCCGGCCAGGGCAACCTTAAGGGTGTCTATGCGATGCACTTCCTGATCGGTTTGACCGGTATCATCATGGCGTTCCTGCTGTGCTCGCTGTCGTTCTATCTGGGTGCTGACGCCATCCAGGGCCTGCTCGACTTCATCCCGCCCTTTGTCCTTGCTGGCTTTGGCGTTGCCGCCAACATCCTGCCTGCCATGGGCTTCGCCATGCTCGGCCGCCTGGTGCTCACCAAGCAGCTCGTGCCCTTCTACTTCCTGGGCTTCCTGCTGTGCTCCTACGCCAACGTGCCCGTCCTGGGCGTCGCCCTGATCGCCATCATCATCGGCATCGACAAGTTCGACCTGCTCGGCCTGGGCGGAGCCCAGCCCCAGCTCTCCGCGGAAGGGGATGAGGACGATGACTTCTAGTCCCGAGAACAAGATCACGCGCTCCGACCTCGTCAAGAGCGCCGTCAACGTCGGCGCCCTGGGCATGGAGTTCTCCTGGACCTACTACAAGCAGATGAACATCGCCTTCTGCCTG
>NZ_JBCPDN010000117.1:0-1932 GCF_040915425.1 Collinsella aerofaciens
CCACTCCCAGCTCTCGGGTATCTCGAACGGGATCTCGTCCTCGATGCAGACGGGCTCGGACTCGCGGCCCCTGGCGTCCACCCTCTTCTCATAGCGGCGGCCATCGGAACCGGCGAAGATGATCGACTCACCGCCCTTCGGGGCCTTCATCTCCCCCTCGGCCACGAGCTGCCGGCGCTGCCCGCGGATGCGCTCCAGCAGAACGCCGGCGGGCTCGTCTGCGGGGTCCTGCGGCACGAGCCCTCCCTGAACCGCCAGCTGCAGCACCGACTTGCGCAGGCGGCCGGGCAGCGCGGCGTCGAGCTCCTCGCGGGCGTCCTCGAGCTCACCGTACTCCTCGACCAGGGGCATGAGCTCGTTCACCCGCTCGACGATGCGGCGCTGCTCGGCGAGAGGCGGAACTGGGACCAGAATGACGTTCAATGACTTCTGATTAGTCTTTGGCATTTTGACACGCGTATCACCCTTAAGCGTCTCCTCAGTGAAGAAATTGCTGAGGAGAACCGTGAGGACATATTCAGGTTGCAGCTTGGTGTTGAGCGGATACATATCCGCACTACACAGCCCATCAAAAGGGGCGATAACCGCCTTTCGAAGAGCTGGACGAATCTTCGAATAGAGAATCTGTCCTGCAGAGAACAGGTGATTGGCGCTCTTAACCTCGTCGGCCTTAACACTATGACAGAACAAGAGCTTTCCGGTGCCTTTTTGGATGTTGTCAGGCGCGATATGAGGAAAGTCCTGATATTTCAACGGGTCGACCAAACGCGCTGCAATTCCAATGACTTCACTAAATCTCGCCCAGGCCCAGCTTTCCGGAATCCCAAACGGAACCTCGTCCGCGATGCACTTGTCGCTCAGAACGCGTCCCTTAGTGTCCACGTGCTTCTCATAGGGGGAGCCATCGGAACCGATATAGATAATGCTCTCCCCGCCCTTCGGGAATTTAGCCTTACCCTCAGCAATAAGCTTATGCTTCTCTTCACGAATACGCTCAAGCAGGACGCTTGCAGGCTCATCACTCGGGTCTTGTGGAACGAGCTTTCCCTCAATCGCCATTTGCAGGATTGAGTTCTTCAGGTCTTTTGCCTTCATCTACGCCTCAATCCCAAGAATCTCGCAAATACGAGCAAGCTTCTGGTCAATCTCGGCATCGAGCTTAGCGCGCTCTTCTTTGTAGTTCCTGATCAGTTCGTCAGGCGGTAAGATCTCCTCTTCCTCGTGAGGATAGCCGCACACGTCAAAGTTAAAACCGCCGTCTCGCAACTCGTCAACCGTATAGTACTTGGCCTTGGGATTGCCGTCTTCCTCGATATCCCGACGGTTCTCCCACCATTCCTTTACAGGTGCAAAATGTTCGATCCTAATGGGCTTGGTCTTAGAGAAGTGTTTATACCCCTCGGGCATGTCCATGCGATAGAACCAAACGCCCTCAGAGGCCCCCGTATTATCGAAGAACAGAACGTTAGTAGTGATGCTCGTGTACGGAGCGAAAACACTCTGTGGAAGGCGCAAGACAGTATGCAAGTTCATGTCCTCAAGCAGGCGACGCTTGATCTCCGTCTTTGCACTATCCTGGCCAAAGAGAAAACCATCCGGAATGATAACAGCAGCGCGGCCGCCTCGCTTAAGACGATAAAGAATGAGTCCAAGGAATAGATCTGCGGTCTCGGAGCTACGGAGTGCAACAGGGAAGTTGTTTTGCACCGATGCACTCTCGGACCCGCCATAGGGCGGGTTCATAAGTACGACGTCAAACTGGCCGTCAGGCTTGTGCTTCCACTCGCGAACATCCTTCTCGAGAGAGTTATCGTGAAAGACTTCAGGATTATCGATATCGTGCAACAGCATGTTGGTCACGCACAGCAGGTAAGGGAGCTGCTTCTTCTCGATGCCGTAGACCGATCTTGCATAGAGTTCACGATCGGCTGG
>NZ_JBCPDN010000118.1:0-1998 GCF_040915425.1 Collinsella aerofaciens
GGCCTTGTACACACCGCCCGTCACACCACCCGAGTCGTCTGCACCCGAAGTCGCCGGCCCAACCGAGAGGGGGGAGGCGCCGAAGGTGTGGAGGGTGAGGGGGGTGAAGTCGTAACAAGGTAGCCGTACCGGAAGGTGCGGCTGGATCACCTCCTTTCTAGGGAGATACGTTCTTAGAGAGAAAACACTTTAACTCGAAATGAGGGCAGGAGCCCGTCCGGTTGATGTCGCCCGCGATGAAGTCCCCGCAGCACCCGGTCCCCGGGGTCGCACCCGCGTACCTTGAGAGCCGCATAGCGATAGGAGAGAGATGGAAGATCATTCTTCCAGACTCGATTCTTTTCTGCGATTAAATCAAAGAATGATAGCAATCATTCATCCGATCCAAACAAGAAGAATTCACTTATTTATGAGTGAGGAGCATCTGATCGCGAGCACAGTACAACTGCTGTGCCGCGGTATGAGATACCCGAATTGCGACATACGAGCGCTATTCATGATATCGATTAATTTTTATTAGCGACACGTGGATATCCCGCGGGCCCGAGTGCGGTCCCGCAAGATACCACGGGCGCACGGCGGATGCCTTGGCACAGGGAGCCGATGAAGGACGCGGCAAGCTGCGATAATCCCCGGCGAGGAGCACACATCCTTCGACCCGGGGGTCTCCGAATGGGCGAACCCATGCACAGCAGTGTGCATATCCCCCCGCTGAACACATAGGCGGGGGGAGGACAACCCGGGGAACTGAAACATCTAAGTACCCGGAGGAGAGGAAATCAATCTCGAGACTCCCCGAGTAGCGGCGAGCGAAAGGGGACCGATGGCCAAACCGTCGAGCGGGCATACCCGGCAGGGGTTCCGCCGACGGGGTTGCAGGGCCGCGCATCCGGGGGCTGCCGCCCCCGGGCGCAGGTCCGGCTGGGGAGCGGAACGGCATGGGAGGGCCGGCCGCAGCGGGTGACAGCCCCGTACGCGAACCCAGACCGGACGGCGCGACGCGGTCCCTGAGTAGGGCCGGGCACGTGAAACCCGGTCCGAACCTGGGTGGACCACCATCCAAGCCTGAGTACTACCCTGTGACCGATAGCGCACCAGTACCGTGAGGGAAAGGTGAAAAGCACCCCGGGAGGGGAGTGAAACAGTACCTGAAACCGTGCGCCCACGAGCAGTCGGAGCACCTTTATGGTGTGACGGCGTGCCTTTTGTAGAATGAGCCAGCGAGTCGCTGGCGCGGGGCGAGGTTAACCGAAAGGGAGCCGGAGCGAAAGCGAGCCTTAACAGGGCGACTTGAGTCCCGCGCCGCGGACGCGAAGCCGGGTGAGCTATCCGTGGGCAGGCTGAAGCGGGGGTAAGACCCCGTGGAGGGCCGAACGCACGTCGGTTGAAAACGGCGGCGATGACCTGCGGATAGGGGTGAAAGGCCAATCAAACCCGGAGATATCTCGTTCTCCCCGAAATAGCTTTAGGGCTAGCGTCGCGCGTTCACCGCCGGAGGTAGAGCACCGGATGGACGAGGGGGCTTCGCCGCCTACCGAATCCAACCGAACTCCGAATGCCGGCGGCCCAGAGCGCGGCAGTCAGAGCATGTGGGCTAAGCTGTGTGCTCGAGAGGGAAACAGCCCGGACCGCCCGCTAAGGTCCCCAAGTTCCAGCCGAGTGGCAAAGGATGTGCGTCCGCCCAGACAACCAGGATGTTGGCTTAGAAGCAGCCATCCATTCAAAGAGTGCGTAACAGCTCACTGGTCGAGTGGACATGCGCCGACAATACACGGGGCTAAGCTGGACACCGAAGCGGCGGGATTTTGATTTACAGAATCGGTAGGGGAGCTTCCCATGGGCGGAGAAGCCGGAGGGCGACCGACGGTGGAGCGCATGGGAGTGAGAATGCTGGCATGAGTAGCGAGAGACGAGAGAGTAACTCGTCCGCCGTGAACCCGAGGTTTCCTGGGCAAGGCTAATCCTCCCAGGGTCAGTCGGGGGCTAAGGCGAGGCCGG
>NZ_JBCPDN010000119.1:0-1894 GCF_040915425.1 Collinsella aerofaciens
GGCACGAGCTGCTTGGTGAGCACCAGGCGGCCGAGCATGGCGAAGCCCATGGCAGGCAGGATGTTGGCGGCAACGCCGCAACCATCAATGATGAAGGACGGGACGAAGTCGAGCAGGCCCTGGATGGCATCGGAGCCCAGATAGAAGGCGCCGCCGCACAGCAGGAAATACTCAAGGCAGCCCCAAAGACCCATGCCCCAATGAACGGCGTAAATGCCTTTAAGGTTTCCCTTGAGGGCGAACCTGTCTGCCATATCGACAAACACGGTGAACAAGGCACTAGTAATGTTGCCGATCGTCAGCGAAAGGACAGCGATGGGCATGGCGAGCGCGATGGCCGTCTCGGTACCCTGACCGAGCTGAATGGCAAACGCGCAGGCGAGCACGCCGCCGATCGTTTCGTTAGGCGGCACGTAGGCGCCGATGGAAACCGAACCCATGAACAGCAGCTCCAGGCTGGCGCCGACGGCAAGACCAGTCTGCAGGTCCCCCAGCACCAGGCCCACGAGCGGGCACAGGACGATGGGGCGGAACGCGTAGAGGGTGCCGAGCTGGTAGTCGAGGCCTCCAAACGCTCCGACTAAGCCGACGAGGATTGCTTGGGTAAGCATGGTTCCTCCAAAATAGGAAATCTCGAGTCATAGCCGGTCACCGTCGCGCGCGCTGTTGATATCAATCCGGAAACTCGACCACACGGCCCGAAGCGTACCTGGTGTGCTGTTAACACCTATGCCAGGCACAAATGATTTGATACCAATTATAGATATGCAGG
The DNA here is from genome assembly GCF_040915425.1 of Collinsella aerofaciens. Taxonomy (GTDB): domain Bacteria; phylum Actinomycetota; class Coriobacteriia; order Coriobacteriales; family Coriobacteriaceae; genus Collinsella; species Collinsella aerofaciens_BW. The sequence goes on from NZ_JBCPDN010000119.1 coordinate 773, forward strand.
TTCTTACTATTTAATACCACTCGCTCAGCGGGGTGTTTTTTACCGTAAACGGCAGACGTATCCCATCAGGCGCGCTCTTTGTTTCGATGGCGGACAAGCGCCACCAGAAAGCCATCGCCAAAGGCATCGTATGCCAAGTTGCCTACAATCACCAAAACGATTATCGCCGCGCCCAAAAACTCGTTCCAGCGAAAGACCTCGCCAAAGAGGAGCGCCGACCAGCAGGGAGCGAGCACGACCTCGCTCATGCAAACCAAGTTGGCCGCAAACGCGTTAGTGCGCGCAATCCCCTTGGCATACAGCACACTCGCAAGGCCGCTGCAAAAAAGGCCATGCACCAGCATAAGCCCCCACTCAAAGGGTTTTACGGAGCCTAGGTCGCCGGCAAAATAGACGATCGGCAGTATCGAGATGCCGCAGGAGATGAGCGAGGACACCATGGGCGACGCATCGGGGCGAGAGTTTAAAAAGAAACACAGCCCAAAGGTGGCTCCCGAAATGACGGCAAGCAGGTTGCCGAGCATGCCCTCGGCGCTCAAATCGCCTAAAAAGAAAAGTCCCATACCCGTAAAAGCAACCAACACGGAGGCAATCTTCGCAGGCGAGGGCAACGTGCGAGTTGCGAGCGACTGATACACGATAACAAAAATCATCGAGGTGTACTGCAGAACGATCGCGTTGCCGACCGTCGTGAGCTGGTTGGCAAAGTTAAACGTGGTGCCCGTCACGAAGTTGCAGACGGCCACAAGGACAATAAGACGGCTGACGCGGAGGACGGGCCTACCGACGAGCAGGATAAAGAGCGCCATAAATATTGCCGTAACGGCACCGATCAAAAGAGCTGACTGCGAATTGGCGCGAACGAGGATGCCGATAAAACTCCACAAGAGCGCCGTGCCAAATAGATACATCGCCCCGCTCACGCCATTATCGGGTGGATTGTCAGATCGAATCACGAAGCACCTCCAGCTAACTTTCGGTAATAAAAAACGGCGACCGCAACGGGTCGCCGTTTCCCTTGGGGGCAGAATAAAACGCAGGAACCTACGCCAGCACGCCGAAGAACGCGCCGATGATGCCCACGACCATGGTGGCCACGATCAGCACCATGGGGTTGATCTT
>NZ_JBCPDN010000120.1:0-1816 GCF_040915425.1 Collinsella aerofaciens
CGTCGTTTAGGGTCTCTTGTCTTGAATCGCGGGCAGAAGAGGCCTGAGGCGCGTTTTGCCTATATCGACATCTCGTCGATTGACAATGTGAACCAAAAGCTCGGACAAGAAACTGTTATAAATGCAGCTGACGCGCCCTCACGAGCAAGAAAGCTAGTCGCAAAGAATGATGTGCTCTATGCGACCGTCCGCCCTTATTTGCATAATGCCTGTATCGTAGATAAGGATTTTAATATTAAGCCCATCGCAAGTACTGGGTTTGCTGTCCTTTCATGTCTTGACGGATTCCTTCCTAGTTTTCTTCTCTACTTTTTGGTTTCTCCTAGCTTTGACTCTTATGCAAATGCCAATGAGAACGCGAAGGGGGTTGCCTATCCGGCAATCAATGACAACAGGCTGTATCGCGCTCTAGTTCCTGTTCCCCCGGCCAGCGAGCAGAAACGAATTGTTTCTAGAGTCACCGAAGTATTTGCTCTTACCAATTGACTGCTTCATCAACCGCGGCGCGCTGTTCATCGGCAGTGCGCCGCAGATAGATTCGCGTTGTCTCAATGCTTTCGTGTCCCATAAGATCAGCAAGCAGTGAAATATCTGGGTTGCGGTTGATAAAGTTTTTTGCGAACAAGTGCCGAAATGAATGCGGGTATACGACGTCTTGGTCGACGCCATAGCGCAGTGCGGCACGCTTCAACCCTACGGATATGCCGCGCGAAGTAATCGCGTTGTCGTTTTTGCCTGGAAATAGAAGGCCATTCATTGGCTTGGCTTTCCATGTAAGACTTTCTTCACGCAAAGAGTCAGGTATCCAAATTCTCCTGAGCTTCTGGCCTTTTGAAACAATGTCCATATATCCAGCGGTAACGTGTTCTACTTTGAACTGTCTTAACTCACTTACTCTCGCACCCGTACAACCAAGAAAGCGAACGATGAAATACCAAAACCAATCACCGTCTTGCTTCAGGCCGCTGATTAACTGCATGTATTGTTCATTGCTGATGACATTGTCGAGAAACGGCTTCTGTTGAATTCGCACTCCTTTGAGTCGGATTCCATCGAAAGCGATGAAATCAAGGTAGGTGTTAATTGCGCCGATGCGGTTGTTAACCGTTTTCGGAGCGAATGAAGAAACCAGCCACTCTTTGTGCGCAAGAAGTGACTGGTTTGTTAGAGACTGAGTTTTATCGATAAGCTGGCATATTGCAAAGGAATAAGAATCAACAGTGTTTTCCGCATAACCCTTTTCCTGCAAGTATTGTACAAACATTCTCATGACATCTTCCTTTCGACGAGGTCATGAAAACAGTTAGACAAGTATTTTGAAAAGCCAGTCAACTTCATAAACGATGCGACGCTGCTCGGCGAGGGGCGGAACTGGGATTAGGTAGTTTCTGACCGTCTCCTGCGCAAGCTCTTTCTGCTTCGTGCTGCCGCTTGCCTGGTCTTCAATTTCAGACTGGACTGACGGCCCCGCGAAATAGGCGAAGGCAAACCGGTGATCAAGCCAATCTTCCCGCGTCCTGATCACCGTCACGTGGCTGTCGGCGACGGCCCAGCCGTATCTGTTTTTCGCCGAGTCATAGACCGCCATCCTGCCCAACGTGCCGAGGCCGGTCGAGTTCCAGAGAAGGTCACCATCCTTCAGAATCCGCTCATCCGCGTACTTGGATACGGTGGCTGGGTCGATGAACCTCGCCTTTTCCACGGAGAATCCGCTCCATTGGTTGCACTTTTGGGCGATCACGGGGTATTTCTCGACGGTCGAATACTTCGGCGACTTGCCCCTCTGGATGTAAGTGGTGACGCTCTCGAGCCTCGC
>NZ_JBCPDN010000121.1:0-1631 GCF_040915425.1 Collinsella aerofaciens
AAGATCAACCCCATGGTGCTGATCGTGGCCACCATGGTCGTGGGCATCATCGGCGCGTTCTTCGGCGTGCTGGCGTAAGGGCCCGGCTGCATAGATTTTCGTTGCAACCTGGAAAGGGGATGGAGCAGGCCTATGCCCTCCATCCCCTTTTTGTATAGAAGGAGTTCGTATGTTCGCGAAGGATCGCGAAGCAATGCGCCTGACGCCGGCAGAGGTCAGGCTGATTCTTATTGAGTCCCTACAGTGGTGCGCCAACAACGCGGTCTACTTTTTGGGACTTATCGGTGCGGCCACGTATGATCTGGCTGGCACGGCCTTTTTGGTTGCTGCCATTACGCTCGTACGCAATCTTATGACGTCGGCGGGCAATATGGTGTCGGGCTCGGTCATCGACCGCTTTGGACCGCGCCGGACGTCGTTTGTGACGTGCGTGATTACGGCGGTGCTATCGCTTGGCGTGGGGTTGGCGCCGTTGTCTGTCCCCGGGCTTGTGTTTGCCGCGTGCGTCTTGGGGCTTGCGGGCGGCTTTATCAACACCTGCACGCATGCGTTTCCGGGATACCTGGAGTCGACCACCGAGGGCCGTACCCGCGTGAACGGTCTCATGGTGTTCTACAGCAATATCGCCTATACCGCTGGCCCGCTGCTCGGTGGTGCCATCGTGAGCTGTTTTGCCACGCAATCGGTCTATCTGCTCATGGCGGGCATGATGGGTGTGGCGGCCGTGCTCTCCTTGGGCTGTCACGAGTGTGTTGCTCCCGCAAAAGGGGAGAAGCCGAAGGGCGGTATTCTGGGCGGCATGACCGAGGGCGCGCGACTTACGTTTCGCGACCACGACTTGCGCCTCATCTTTATCTCGGGCTTTTTGGGTTTCTTTGCGTTTGGCGCGTTCGATTCGCTTGAGTCGTTGTTCTACCGCGATGTGCTCAACGTGGATATCGTCTGGCTGGGCTGGCTGTCCTCGGTCGTGGGCCTCACTTCCTCGGTGGGTGCGTTCATCCTGACCAAGCTTCCTGCTCGCCATGTCAACCTGCGATTGTTGCTCGGCGCGCTCATGGCCGTGGGCATTGGGTCCATGGTGTACGTGGGCACCGATATGCTGGGGGTCGCGATTATCGGTCAGGCGATTAACGGTCTGGCCTGGGGATTCCTGGAACCGCTGCAGATGATCTTGATTCAGGAGCGCGCCGACATCAAATACCTGGGGCGCATTACCGGCTTTGTGCGCTTTGGCCTGATGAGCGCCGGCGTGCTGCCGCTGCTGGCGGCTCCGTTTTTGGCGGAGGCTTTGGGCGTCCAGGCGGTGCTGTTTGGGGCATCGACCATTATTGCGCTGGTAGGAACGCTGTTCTTTGCCACACAAGGGAGGCGCCAGAGGCGTTAGCTATACATTCAATTCTAATTTAATACCACTCACCAGAGAATTTCGACCGTTCACCGAGGATTGGAGCAGATTGATAAGTGGTATTAAAAATACGTTAGGTATATGTCTATAATTGGTATCGAAAAGAAACGCGATGTATAGAGTTGCGTGCAGGACAGAAAGGAAAAGCCATGAAGGAAACCGAGAAGATCGAGATCATGCATTTCGACCAGGAGGGCTATCTCGAGGACGGCAAGGCGCTCTACGA
>NZ_JBCPDN010000122.1:0-1577 GCF_040915425.1 Collinsella aerofaciens
GTGGGAACCCGATACCCTGAGGGCCGGATCGGCCGGCCCCGGGAGATCGGAGGACGGCATGTCCGGAAAGAAGAAAAGGGGCTCCGCAAGGGCGGTCCCGAGGGCCTACGGAAGGCTCACGAGGCACGAGCGGGACACGGTCCAGAGGATGCTGGAGCGCGGGGCCTCGTGCAGGGAGATCGCGAGGGAGCTGGGCAGGTCGCCCTCGACGGTGAGCGCCGAGGTGGCGTCGCACAGGTTCGTGACGGCGCCGAAGGCCAGGCGCGGCGAGCGCGTGGACGCCTCCGCCGACCTGTCGGCGGCCTGCCCGCGCCTGGCCGCGTGGCCGCGCTGCTGCAACGGGTGCGGGCGGTACCGCGCGATCGGCTGCAAGCGCCGCCCGCACGTCTTCTACGAGGCCCGGGCCGCGCAGCTGTGCGCCGACTCGGTCCTCGTCTCGTCCAGGCGCGGGATAGACGCCGACGAGCCCGCCGCGGCGGCCAGGCTGGAGGCGATAAGGGACTGCCTGCGCCGGGGGCTGTCGCCCGAGCAGATGGCGGCGCGCAACGGCGGCCCGGTGGACCTGTCGCCGTCGACCATCTACCGCTGGGTCTCGGCGGGCTACGACGGCATGACCAACATGGAGCTCAGGCGCAAGGTCGGCTACAGGCCGAGGAGGCGCGCCGCGCGCCGGGCGGCGACCCGCCACTCCGCCCGCAGGTCACATGCCGCGTTCCTCGCCCTCGGGGAGGACGCGTGCGCCGCGGCCTGGGAGATGGACACCGTCGAGGGGGCCCGGGAGGACAGCGCCTGCCTGCTCACGCTGCTGCACCGCCCCAGCAGGCTCCAGCTCGCGCTGCCGCTGGAGGAGAAGACCGCCGGGTGCGTCGCGGGCGCCCTGGAGGGCGTCCGGGCGGTCCTCGGCGCCGACGGGACGCGCCGCGTGTTCCGCGCCGTGCTCACCGACAACGGCCCCGAGTTCTCCGACGAGGACGCGATCGCGGCGCTGCTCGGCGAGGGGCGGGGCGAGACGAGGCTGTTCTACTGCGACCCCCGGCGCAGCGACCAGAAGGGCGCCTGCGAGCGCAACCACGTCGAGATCAGGAAGCTGCTGCCCAAGGGCCGCGGCCTCAGGTTCGACCGGCTGGCCCCGGCGGACCTGTCGCTGGCGATGTCGCACGTGAACTCCGAGCCCCGCGGCGCGCTCGGCTTCGCGTCGCCCGCCCGCGCCTTCCGGGCGATGCTCGGCGACGACGCGGCGGCGCTGCTGGAGGCGTACGGCATCGAGGACGTGCCCATCGACGAGCTCGACCTGACGCCGGGGCTCATCGCGCGGGCGCGCGAGGAAAGGGGCGATGCCCCGCTGTCCTAGCCTAAGGGAAAACGGAATAGACGGAACCGACCGTCCGGCTGAGTCTGGGAAGAGGCGCCGGGCGGCGGGCGGAGCATGGCCACCGGACCCATCGAAACACATCTCCACCGTTCCTTCAACTGGGAAAACGGCGCCCCCGGACCCCGGGAGGGGCCGCGGGGGCGTTCGGCTAGGTGCGGGAATGGCCTATTTGCTCAATGTGTTCGGCTGAGATCGGAAATCAACC
>NZ_JBCPDN010000123.1:0-1549 GCF_040915425.1 Collinsella aerofaciens
ACGGTGGCCATTATTCGGTGACCGGGATTGGTCAAAATCGTTTGACTATTAGCGGCTAAAATCGCCCGGCGCTAACAAGACAGGGACCACATGCCCAAAGCTCCTTCCAGCGGTTTTCTATCACACGACGGTTTTTCGGCGGAACTCGGCATACTTTTGTCAGCATTTGGTTTGCTTCCCGTACTTACCCGCATGATGCCCCGGTAGATAATCGGCCATGCCCGCAATCCGCACGGCCTACGGTCGAAACCAGGGGAGGCCACATGGACGAAATCGTCTGCGCAAACACCGCATTCCGCTACTGGCGCTGCCCACCGCAGGTGCATGACCTCTACCCGCGCCTACCCAGCTCCGATGACGGCTGGCGGGCCCTATCCCAAGCCCCTTTCGTAACCGATGTCCTCAAGACCCCGATTATCGCTGTTGCTTCGCCAGGTTGTTGTAATCACCACTCGGGATTGCGCTCCACTATTCGCTGGGAAGGGGCTTCGGATACCGGCACAACAACCGACACTCATTTAGGCTTTAGCGTCACCAATCCGCTTAACACGTTATTTACTATGACACGCTTTGTGTCCCAAATAGATCTCGTACTGGCTATGTACGAACTTTGCGGCTGGTTTTCTGTTTTCGAGCCGACCCCCGCTGTCGAAATGCAGTTAAAAATCGCGTTAAAGGAGAATCGCAATTCCAGCACGCAGGATCTGTTCGAACTTGGAGAAGGCGAAGACGAGATTCCTTGGAAACGAGTTTATGCCCGCACAACCGTAAAGGTCCCAACAAATGAAGGCCAAACGAACAATCGCGAGGATGGAAGAGAGGTTACGAAACTCAAAGGTACTTCGCTTTGGATGAGAAAGCCACTCATCGAACTGAGCGACTTGCATCGATTCGTCGAAAAGGTCAAAAGTCAAATGTGGGGAAAGCAGTTTTATGATGCCGCTCAGCAGGTTATCGGCATTGCTGCATCTCCACTCGAGGTCGCGGGGGTCCTGCTTCTAAGTCGTTCTCGACGTCTAGGTGGTTCAGGATTCAGATACGTATACCTCAACGATTTAACCCCTCTATCCGAGGAAGCCCAAAGCATCGCAGGTCAAAAGGTTTGCTACGGTGACATCGTGATTGTAAACCCAATCCTAATGAAGGCAGCAATTATCGAAATCCAAGGTGAGGTCATCCATGGGTCAGGCGCGGTACTTGACCAAGATGCGGAGCGCATGACTGCGCTCCAGAGCATGGGTTTCGATGTGTTCCTGGTAACCCACGATATGCTTAACGACAAAAAACAGCTAGACGCCATAGTCAAAAGCGTCTGCAGTCGTTTGGGGATTCGATATAAAGCCAAATCCGAGGCAATGAAGTGCGCCGAGACGCGACTGCGAGCAAATGTTTTGTGCAACTGGTTGGAAATTGGAAATTAGCCGGCGACATGGCGCTAGAACGACCTAGTTTGCCTGCCAGTGAATTAGTTTCATTTCAAAACTATGCCGGATTACGGGTCCGGCCCCGGGCCGGCCGTCCGTGCCCTGCATTTCACGGAATGCGCAAG
>NZ_JBCPDN010000124.1:0-1497 GCF_040915425.1 Collinsella aerofaciens
GCCGTCGGGTCCGCTGCCTTGACGACCTCATGGCCGTCGCGGCCGAGGACGCGCGCGAGCGCGTCGAGGATCGCCCGCTCATCATCCACTGCCAGTATCCTCGCCATGTTCGACCTCCTGAAACTCCCGTCGGCATTGTACTTGCGCCGCGCTCAGCGGTCCAGAGCCCCGCGCGCAGCCGCGGGCGCGGGCGCCCACATGGCGATCTCAGGGTTGGGCAGCACGCGGTCGGCGATCGAGCGCAGCGCCGACCCCCAGCCGGCGTCGAGCAGGGCATTCCCGCCCAGGACGAGCGCTGCGGAGAGGAGGGCGAGCACGGCGGCGAGCGGCTTCCTACTCATCTGCCCTCCCGTCCTCGAAGCGGCAGAACCAGGCCAGAAGGACGGCGGCGGCTGCCAGGGTGAGCACGAGGCCAGCGAGCGCAGTCGTGAGGAGAGGGCCCGCCGCGCGTGCGGCGTCGATGAAGGCCTCTACCCCGAGCGACCCCAGGCGCGCGGGCCAGGCGAGCGGCACCCAGCTCAGGGGCGTCGCCAGGGCACCGGTGAGCTCGCCGGTCATGAGGCCGTGCGCAAGTCCGCCCACTGAGAAGAACGCGAGGAGCATCCCCGCCGCGCCGGCGCCGATGGCGGCGTTGCGGCCGAGGCGCAGGGCCACGCCGAGCCCCAGCGCGTAGAGGGGCAGGCTGCCCAGCACGATGCCCGCCCAGGCGGCCGCAAGCGGAGCGGGCCCGAGCGGCAGGCGCCCGGCGACGGCGAGCACGGCCCCGAACACGCCGAGCGCCACGGCCAGCGCGCCCGCGCCGAGCGCCGCAAGGGCGAGCAGCTTCGCCGCGACGGCGCGCCCGCGCGAGGGGACCGCCGTGAGGTTGGCGAGGCGCCCGGCAGCGCGCTCCTCGTCCACGGCGAGCCCGCAGACGATGGCGGACATGAGCGGCATGAGGGCGCCGAGGAACTGGGCGTAGGCGTCCGCGCCCAGCGCCGGGTCCCATCGGGTTACGGAGAAGTACTCGCCGCAGGCAAGACCGGCTGCCAGGCCGCAGACGAGGTGCACCGCCGTGAGCGGGGAGCGCGCCAGGCGCAGGGCCTCGGAGAGCAGGGCCCGCGGGAGAGTCATGCGCGGCGTCGCGTCGGAGGGTCGTGTCATGGCCATCACCTCTCCTCGGAGCGCGCGAACCAGGCCGCGCCCGCCGCCGTGAGCGCGGCGAACGCGAGCGCGCAGACCGCAAGGCCCGCCAGTGTGAGCATGCCGTCCGCCGCGAGCGCCCCGCCGAGCGCCATGTCCGCCGCGAGTGGCTCGCCGCTCGGCAGCACGGGGATGAAGCTCGTGGGGATGACCATGCTCGCCGACGGCGGAAAGAGCTGCGGCAGCGGCACCAGCGACCAGGCGAACCCACCCACGAGCTGCGCGGCGAGCGGGCAGAAGATGCCCGCGAGCATGCCGAGCCGCGCCGTGAGGAAGAGCCCTGCGGGGATCATCCACGCCGCGGTCACCGTGTTG
>NZ_JBCPDN010000125.1:0-1465 GCF_040915425.1 Collinsella aerofaciens
TCCGCACTGATATCTTCTGTATTGAAGACGTCGATGATGCACCCGTATACCATTGACGTCGACACCATCAGATGCGGACCGCGCGGTGACCCCACATTCCGCTGGCGCCCACAGGGCTGCCCTCGTTTCCTGACATGTCCCGCGCGGGCCGCGGCGAGCCGAGACCGCCGCATGACCTAATAGGAGCATGGAGCGATACCGCGGACCCGAACAACCGCATTCTATCGCGCCCCGTCAGTGTGCCGTCTGCCCGGTCCAGGCGAGCACGGAAAGAACGGAGCGAGACATGAGAACCGAATCGACACCCGGCGCCCGCGGGCCGGTCTTCTGCGGGGTCGACACCCACGCCGACTCGCACTGGCTGTGCGTCCTGGACTGGAGGGGCCGCAAGGTCCTGTCCCGCCGGTTCCCCGCCGACGCGGCGGGATACGAGGCGCTCGCCGGGGCGATCGCGGCGGCCGGGGAGCCGGCCTGCGTCGCGATGGAGGGGACGTCGTCCTACGGGGCGGGCCTCACCAGGCACCTCGCGTCGCTGGGGATGCCCGTGCGCGAGGCGCTCTCCCCGGCGAGGACGCAGAGGAGGCGCCCGGGGCAGGGGAAGTGCGACGAGTCGGACGCGGAGAGGGCGGCCCGCGCGGCGATGTCCGGCTCAAGGCTCGGGACCCCCAAGAGCCAGGACGGGTGGGTCGACGGGGTGCGCTGCATGCTCGCGGCGCGCTCCGGGGCGGTGAAGGCGCGGACCTCGGCGATCAACACCGCGAGGTCGCTGCTCACCACCGCCCCGGAGGGGCTCAGGTCGAGGTTCCGCGGGATGGCGGGGCCGAGGCTGATGGAGGAGCTCCCCTCCGTGCGCGCCGAGGGCGCGCTGGGCGCCGCGCTCGGCGCGCTGGCGGACCTGTGGGCGGCGGCGCGCGACGCGGCGCTCGACATGGAGCGCGCGATCGAGGCGTCCCTGGAGGAGAACTGCCCCGCGCTGCTGGCGATGTACGGGTGCGGGCCCGTGAGCGCGGCCAAGCTCGCGGTCGCGGCCGGGGACAACCCGGGCAGGCTGCGCTCCGAGGCGTCGTTCGCGGCGATATGCGGGGCCTGCCCAATCCCCGCCTCGAGCGGCAAGACCGTGAGGCACAGGCTCAACAGGGGCGGCGACCGGCAGGCGAACAGCGCTCTGCACGAGATCGCGAGGCAGAGGGTCATGCGCGACCCCGAGACCGCCGAGTACGCCGAGAGGGCCAGGGCGCGGGGGAAGAGCGACAGGGAGGTCATGAGGTGCCTCAAGCGCTACGTGGCCAGGGAGGCGTACCGGGCGCTGATGCGCCCGCACGAGGTCAGGAGGCCCGAGGACGCCTCGGGGCTCGTGGCGGCCAGGCGCGCGGCGAGGGTCAGCCAGGTGAGGGCGGCGTCCATATTGGGAACCAGCGAGAAGTACATCTCGATGCTGGAGAGGGGCCAAAGGGAGCTCAAGCCC
>NZ_JBCPDN010000126.1:0-1333 GCF_040915425.1 Collinsella aerofaciens
AAGACGATATGAGAAAGCCATTTGGGTCGCCTCCCCCGCGGCGCAGCTTCTTTCCGCGGGCTCGGGATGCCACAATGGGCTTTGAGTATCGGCCCGTGCGGTAGCCCTTACCGCACCTGCGGGGAGGAGGCTTCCCATGCCCCATGTTACCTCCATCGGCCTGGACGTCCACGCGCGATCGGTCGCCGCCGCGGCGTTCAACCCCTTCACCGGCGAGGTGGTGCACCGTGACTTCGGGACGGACGCCGCCGAGATCGCGGAGTGGGCCCTCGGGTTCGAGGAGCCCAGGGCCTGCTACGAGAGCGGCCCCACCGGCTTCCACATGGCGCGCGAGCTGCGCGCGCTCGGCCTCGACTGCGCCGTGGCCGCCGTCTCCAAGATGCAGAGGCCGGCGGCGGACGCGCGCCGCAAGAACGACCGGCGCGACGCCGAGTTCATCGCCCGCATGCTCGCCACCCACAACATCGTGGAGGTCCCGCTGCCCGATGCGGCCGTCGAGGCCGCCCGGGACCTCGACCGCGCCCTCGACGACGCCACGGCGGAGTACCGCCGCGCCAGGCAGCGACTCAACATGTTCCTGATCAGGCTGGGCTACGTCTGGGACGAGCGCAACGCCGACGGGACGAGGAAGGGATCCTGGACGCGCGCCCACTGGAGGTGGATATCCGGGATCAGGCTCGAGGGGCCCCAGCGCGACGTGCTCGAGTACTACGTCACGGCCGCGAGGTGCGCGGAGTCGGACCGCCGGCAGCTCGAGAAGAAGGTGCTCGCCCTCGCCCGGACCGACCGGTGGCGCCCGGCCGTCGAGGCGCTCTCCTGCATCAAGGGAATCGACACCCTGACGGCCTTCAGGCTCGCAGCCGAGGCGGGCTCCTTCACGAGGTTCCGGACGGCCCCGGCCTTCGCGAGCTGGTGCGGGCTGGTCCCGTCGGAGCGCTCGAGCGGCGAGACCGAGCGGCGCGGCGGGATAACCAAGACGGGCAACCGGCTCGCCAGGACGGCACTGGTGGAGTCGGCGTGGCACTACCTGACGTGCACGCTCCGCCCGAAGGCCCCGGCGCCCGGCGCGGACGTCCCCGCGGCGATCCGGGCGCGCGCCGACGACTGCACCGCCAGGCTCTGCCGCCGCCGCGAGGCGCTGGCGGCGGCGGGCAAGAGCCCGTGCAAGGCAAACGCCGCCGTCGCGCGCGAGCTCGCCTGCTGGGTCTGGGAGATCGGGCGCCGGGCGGAGGGGACCCTCGGCTGACCCCGTCGGACAACAAGCCTCCCGCCGGGAGGGCCCGCGCCTCGACGCATCGCCGGCGCGCGTTCACGAACCCTTTTTGGGCAGCCC
>NZ_JBCPDN010000127.1:0-1299 GCF_040915425.1 Collinsella aerofaciens
GGGGGTGCGGACAGAAAGTTGGACCGCGGGGCGGTCCGGACTGGAGGTTCGCATGTACAGCAGGGAGAAGGTCGAGCTCTTCCTCCTGGCGACGGAGGACGGCATGGGGCCGACCGCCGCCGCGAAGTTCGCGGGGGTCTCGGTGGGCGCGGCCAAGAAGTGGGCGACGGGGCACCTCCCGCACAGCTACACCGGGGCGCGCTGTAGAATCGGGGCGAGGAAACCGCCACGGAAGGAGGCCAGCTTGGGCCCCGACAAGTCGATCTACGCCCCGCCGGCGACCGGCCCGCTCGCCGGGCTCAACGAGGACCAGATAGAGAACCTGCTGCTCAGGGCGGTGTTGGCCGACCTAAAAGCGGAAGGGTGGGACCCGGCTTCGATCTCGAACAGGAGCAAGTGCGAGCTCGGCGAGAGATTGAGGCGGGCGACCGCCCTGCCCCTCCGCTCGATCACAGGTTTCTTGAGGATATCGAAGAGCTCCTATGAGTACTGGAGGCCCCGCGTCGCCGCGCCGCGCGACCGCGACGCCGACATACGCGACCGCGTGGTGCGCATCTTCCGCGAGGGCTCGGGGTGCTGGGGGTACCGCACCGTCTGGGCGCGCCTGCGCCGCGAGGGCGTCCGGGCCAGCGAGAAGCGCGTGGCCCGCGTGATGCGCGAGGAGGGCCTCGAGGTCGTCTACAACAAGAGGCGCGCCCGGGGCTACAGCTCCTACGCCGGCGAGGTCTCCAAGGCGCCGGAGAACCTCGTGAACAGGAGGTTCCGCGCCGACGAGCCCAACCGGCTGTGGCTCACCGACATCACCGAGTTCAGGCTCCCGGGCGGCGAGAAGGTCTACCTGAGCCCGATCGTCGACTGCTTCGACGGGATGCCCGTCGCCTGGTCGATCGGGCTGCACCCCGACAAGCGCCTCGCGAACTCGAGCCTGCTCAAGGCCTGCGCGGCGAGGCCGGCGGGGGTGCGCACGACGATCCACTCGGACCGGGGCGGCCACTACCGCTGGCCGGAGTGGATCGGGATCTGCGAGGAGAACGGCCTGGTCAGGAGCATGTCCGCGAAGGGCTGCAGCCCGGACAACTCGGCCTGCGAGGGCTTCTTCGGGCGCCTCAAGAACGAGTTCTTCCACTACAGGGACTGGGAGGGCGTGACGGCCGAGGAGTTCATGGGAAGGCTCGAGGCCTACCTCGTGTACTATCGTGAGGAGCGGATCAAGAAGTCCCTCGGGTGGCTGAGCCCGATGGAGTACCGCAGGAAGCTTGGATACGCCTAGGCGCGGTCCAAGAAATCGTCCGCACCCCC
>NZ_JBCPDN010000128.1:0-1264 GCF_040915425.1 Collinsella aerofaciens
GGTACCTGTGCCCGCGCCGGAAGATCTCCTTCGACGGCTTCGTGAGCTTCGAGGGGCACCGCTACGGCGTGCCCTACTGGTACGTCCGCCGCGAGTGCAGGGTGAACCGGGAGGGGCGCGTGGTGCACATATACAGCGACGACCTCTCCCGCGAGCTCGTCGCCCACGCCGTCGGCACCGGCGCCGACAGCTGGTGCGAGGGGCAGTGGGAGACATCGCCGGCGCAGCCCGAGGAGCTGCCGACCCAGCCGGTGGGGACCGTGGTCGAGCAAATCGCCCCGCCCAGGACGAAACCCGGTTTCGAGAGGTTCGACTTCGGGAGGGCCGAATGATGGCGGGCGCGGGGGCGAGCCCCTACGAGCTCGCGAGCGACGCCGCGTCGAGGCTCGGGATCGCCGTCGGGGCGGAGGAGCTCGCGACCCTCGCCTCGGACCTCGACCTCGGCGACGGGGAGATGGCCGCCGTGGCAGCCACCTTCTCCTACCTTGCGGAGAAGAGGAGGCTCGCCTCCATCGAGACGCTGCTGAGGCTGAGCAGGCTGCCCAGGCGCGAGCCCAAGACCTTCGAGGGCTTCGACTTCTCCAGGATCCAGGGCCGGGACGCGGCCGCGCTGGGCAAGCTCCCGTCGCTGGCCGACCTCTACGCGCACCGCAACGTCGCCTTCGTCGGGCCCGGCGGCATAGGGAAGACGCACCTCGCGCAGGCCTACGGGCGCGAGTGCTGCATGCGGGGGCTCAAGACCTACTACATAAAGGCGACCGAGCTCAGGGACAGGTTCCAGAAGGCCGTCCAGCGGGGAAACACCTCGCGGGTCGTCTCCTCGCTCGTCAAGCCGTCGTGCCTCATCGTTGACGAGGTGGGAAGATGCGTCTACGACAGGCCGTGCACCGACCTGTTCTTCGATGTCGTCGACAGGCGCTACGAGAAGGAGGGGCCGAACGCGATGGTCCTCACGAGCAACATCGCCCCGAGCGGGTGGGATGAGTTCTTCACGGGCGACGACACGCTCCTCTGCGCCCTCGACAGGCTGTTCGACAAGGCGTCGGTGTTCGTGATGCGGGGCCCGAGCTACCGCGGCAGGGGGCTCGACACCTACTCGGTGGAGGCCGTCCCCCAGGCGGTGAAGGTGAGGGGGATCCAGCCCGAGGGGATGTAGGGAAGCGATAGGAAAGACATAGATGCGGGCGTGTTGGCTAAAATGGGTCGGCCGGGATTGGTCAATCTCGGCCGACTATATTTGGCTAAAATAATCCGACGCTAACAC
>NZ_JBCPDN010000129.1:0-1186 GCF_040915425.1 Collinsella aerofaciens
GGGACGTTCCTTTTAATATGAGCAGGACATTGTCAAGAGGCAAAATCGGGCCTGGCCCCAACGATATGGGGTCAGGCCCTCTCCCTATATCAGCCCGTCCGCGGCGACCTCGGCGTGTCTTACCGACGCTCGTCTTTGCAGTTTAATATCCGCCCGCGGCGATCTCTCGCTGGGCAATCCGTTGCTACGGCTGAGGCTTCTACGTCGAACCGACAGTCTGTGCACGCGTGTGGCGCCCTGGGCGCTCGCAGAAAAGGGACCTGAGGTTCGCCTCAACGGCTTCGGATCGAACCGCTTCCGGGGTGACTGGCTTATGTGCGGGGGACCGCCCCCCTACGCCTCCTCGGCCATGAGGCCGACCGCCCATACCCAGCAGGCGAGCTCGCGCGCCGTGGCCACGTTCGCCTTGTTGCCGTGGACCCCGCGCGCGAGCAGCGCCTCCCGCCTCTCGACCAGCCTCCGCACGCCCTTGGCGGCATGCCTCCGGGCGCCCCGGTCCGGGGCCTGGCCCTTGGCGAGGTCCTTCGGCCGCCCCGAGCACGTCAGGTAGTGCCACGCGGCCTCGACCAGCGTCTTCCTCAGGTGCTTGTTGCCGGCCTTGGTGATCGCGCCCCTGCGGTCGCTCTCCCCGCTGGAGTGCTCGGAGGGCGTCAGGCCGACCCACGCCGCGAACGACCGGGCGTTCCTGAACCTCGAGAACTCGCCGGCCTCGAACACGAGGTCGGCGGCGGACGCGGTGTCTACGCCCTTGAGGCAGCGGAGGGAGTCGACCCTCCTCCTCCACCTGGGCTTGCGGGCCTCGGCCTCGACGAGCCCCTCGAGCCTCGCCTTCTCCTCCGCCGCCCGCCTGACCGCGTCGACGTAGTAGGCGAGCACGTCGTTGTCGGCCCCCTCCGCGAACCTTATCGACTCGATCCAGGACCAGTGCGCCCGGGTCCAGTTGCCCTTCCTGCGGCCGGTGGGCGTCCTCTCGTCGAAGACGAGCCCGTGCCTGAGCAGGAACTTGGAGAGCCGCTGCTTCGAGCGCGAGAGGTCGTCCCTCGCGTCCTCGAGCGCCCTGGTCAGGTCGCGGGCGGCCTCGCACTCGTCGTCGGGGACCCACACCTCGACCACGTTGCCGACCGACAGCATGCGGGCGAGGAACTCGGCGTCGTTGCGGTCGTTCTTCCTGCGCCTGTCCGCGCTG
>NZ_JBCPDN010000130.1:0-1062 GCF_040915425.1 Collinsella aerofaciens
ATGAAGGAAACCGAGAAGATCGAGATCATGCATTTCGACCAGGAGGGCTATCTCGAGGACGGCAAGGCGCTCTACGAGACCGGCAAGAAGATGACCGCGCTCGCCGACAAGGTCGCCGACGAGGGCTACGACGCCGTGTTCCTGATGGGCGTCGGCGGCACCTGGGACGAGCTCATGCAGCTCGAGTACCTCATGAACAAGTTCGGCGACCGCGACCTCGAGGTCTACCTGATCCACGCCGCCGAGTGGAACGCCATGGGCCACAAGCGCATGACCGAGAAGTCCGTCGTGCTCACCGCCTCCGAGTCCGGCACCACCCCCGAGGTCCTCGAGGCCGTCAAGAAGATGAAGGGCATGGGCGTGCGCGTCTACGCCATGACCAAGCCCGAGGGCCCCATCGGCCAGGCTGTGGGCGCCGAGAACTGCGTCGCCATGGCTTCTGACCATGGTTCGGGCGGCTGCGAGAAGGGCTACTACCTCGCCGACTGCTTCGGCCTGCGCCTGCTCAACCGCCGCGGCTGCTTCCCCAAGTTCGATCTGTTTATCGAGCAGACCAAGGATATCTGGAAGGACATGCTCGACATCCGCAAGCGCTTCGAGCCGCGCGCCGAGGAGCTCGCCAAGAAGTACGCCCTGGCCCCCTACACCATGTTCATCGGCTCCGGCGCCCTGTGGGGCGAGACCATCCTGTTCTCGATGTGCATCCTCGAGGAGATGCAGTGGAAGCGCACCCGCTACATCACCTCGGCCGACTTCTTCCACGGCACCCTCGAGCTCGTGGAGCCCGGCGTCCCGGTCTTCCTGTTCATGGGCGAGGACGAGAACCGCAAGCTCGACGAGCGCGTCCGCGCCTTCCTGACCCGCGGCGTGACCGGCGACACCGACATCAACATCATCGACACCGCCGAGTTCGCGATCCCCGGCCTTGACGACGAGTTCCGCGTCATCGTCTCCCCGTGGATTCTGACGGTGCTCGTGACCGACCGCCTGGCTCGCTACTACGAGACGGTCACCAAGCACAACCTCAAGTATCGTCGCTACTATCACCAGTTCGACTACTAA